>CAYXQY010000199.1:0-6656 GCA_964466525.1 uncultured Planctomycetia bacterium | reverse complement strand
AGTTCCATGGAACGGTACAAGAACACCGTTTCGAAGGTGCACAACTGGTTTCTGCAGCCCACCGGGTATTCCCAGCTTTAAGGGCGGTCGTGAGCGGACCCGTCCGGGCCGTATCTACGGGTAAAATCAATTACCGAAAAAGTGGAGGGGCGTCCGTCATTCACCTCGATGTGATCGGTCGTTTCTGAACGATTTAAGGGAAGGGTATCCGTATACCTCCTTGAGGGCTTACGCGGGCGAAAACCCCGGCATGATCGTTTCCCGGAGCACGTGACCGTTCCCGGCCTCCCCGTCCGATCAACAGGAAACCAAGCATAAAAGACTCCGGGTAAAACCCGGTTTTTCATCTGTTTTTCCTCGGGGTACGCTCTGCGGGTCATCAATTTTTTGAGTGGAATCAGCCGATCTTTCGAACGCGCCGAACGAACCCGTAGCAGGAAATATCGCCGGGAATAGGTCGGCTCAAATTGCATCACTCCACCTTCCGACCCCTCTGTTTCCTGTACCCCCCCTGAATTCTGGAGCCGTTTTCCAGTTCGATCCAGTCGGCTTCCAGCGGAAGAACACAGATGCCCGCGAGCATCGGTAGCGCTCCCCATATCACAGTCCCCATCAACCGGATCAACAACATAGAATCACCCCGGAGAGGGAAATTGCGATTTTTCCACGCTTTTTGACAATCAGACCCCTGAAAACATCCCGGCATTTTAAGCTTCATCACATGGGAAGCTCATCGATCTGCACCAGGAGTTCATCCAGTGCGGCCGGGTCCCGGGACTGAACCCCTTTAGCCACCTGATACATCAGGTCGTCCGGCTCCCCAAGAGACGCCGCTTCTTCCAGCAATGCAGCGTATGAATCGACCTGCACGTCCCCATAAATGTCGAGGTCCGCAAGATCGGCGATGTAAACCAGACGAAGTAACAGTTCCGGCTGTTCTTTCAGAATTTCTTCGTATTCACTCATGAGTCTACTCCAGTAATTGCAAAAAAACTCCGGGCACCTCTATTGTAACGCATTCCTTCCGCCAGGGGAATCGTCATCGTGCCCGGAGCAGGGACCCGACGTCTTCCGCAGGAGGATAGCCATTGGTACCGATCAGCCCGGCATGTTCCATCACCTTTCCCGGACAAACCGACATATATATACGGAAACGATCAAACCTCCATGGCTCATCACCGAGAGGCGTTTACATTTGAAAACCCACGTTTCGCAGTTTAGGCTCGACCGTTCTGTCGTTCATTTCATGACGAATCGAGACTTTTCATGACTGATACGCACGGAACCACACGTAAGGATGCAGCCCCATCCCCGGACAAACTTCGGACCCTCATCCACGAAAAACGATGGGAGGACGTGGAGCAGGAAGCACCGAAGCTTCCGAATGAAGTCCTTTTCGATGTCCTGCGTTCGCTTGCACGAACAGAACGGGTTCTTTTCTTCCGGGCGCTGCCGGTTCACCTGCAGTCCGACCTGTTCGGCCAATTGTCTACGGAGGAACAGAACAGGCTGTTTCATGAGTTAACGGATCAGGACACGCGTTCACTGATGAAACAGCTTGCCCCGGACGAGCGCACCGCCCTGCTTGAAGAGTTACCGGCCGAAATTACCGAAAAAGCCCTGAATCTGCTTGATGACGTCGACCGGGAGGAATGCCGTGAGTTGCTGGGGTATCCCGAACAGAGCGTGGGACGAATCATGACGACAAATTACGTTTCGGTACGCCCGGACTGGTCCGTAGAACGTACCCTCGGGTACCTGCGGGATCTCGATCGATCGATTGAAAGTATTTCTTCCATCTTCGTTACGGACCCGGATCACACCCTGCTTGACGACCTCCCTCTTCGACGGTTGTTCCGATCGGATCCCGAACGGAAACTTGCAGAACTAATGGACCACACCTTCGTCTCCATCCGCGCCATCGAAGACCAGGAAACCGCCGTCCGCGTTGCCGAGAAATACGACCTGCGTGGTATTCCCGCCGTCGATTCAACGGGAAAACTTGTCGGTATCGTCACCATGGACGACCTGATGGCTGTTGCAGAGGAAGAAGCCAGTGATGACTTTCACCGGCTCGGCGGATCCGAACCGCTTGAACAACCCTATCTCGACCTGTCCGTGCTTGATGTCTCACGAAAACGCGTCGTGTGGCTGCTGCTCCTGTTCCTCGGCGGGACACTGACCAGTTCGGTGATCGGTGCGTTCGAGAAACAAATGGATCAGGTTTTAATTCTTTCGTTTTTCATTCCTCTGTTGATCGGCACCGGGGGAAACGCCGGAGCCCAAACGGTATCAACCGTGATTCGCGCACTGGCTTTGCACGAAGTTCGATGGGTACACACCGTACAGGTCATCTTCCGGGAGTTCCTGATCGGACTCATGATGGGATCGGTGCTCGGTGGAATCGGATACCTGTTTGTCTTCTATTTCTGGAACGCCTCCCTGTCCGTATCACTGGTGGTGGCGCTCTCCCTCCCCATAATCTGCACATGGGCCAACGTCGTGGCCGGCATCGTTCCAATTCTGGCCGATCGGGCCGGACTGGACCCCACCGTCATATCCGCCCCGCTGATCACAACGATCGTAGATGCCACCGGGCTGGTGATCTATTTCTCCCTGGCCGTATGGATCCTTCGTCTGTAACGACGAAAATTCGCCTCCTGCAATGCCCGGACCTGACATTTTTTGCAGGGGATTTTCCCCGGGAAACCCTCTTCCATTGACAATCGAAATCCGATCACCTGTTACCGGGTCCGTCCTTCACGAACGGCGTCCATAAAGGCCCGCATGGCGTCGGGCTCTTTCCGCCCCGGTTCCGTTTCGATACCCGAGCATACATCCACCATCAGGGGCTGTAAACGACGCTGAATTTCGGACACGTTGTCCGGCGTAATCCCTCCGGCCACAACGAGGCGGCGTACGTCGAGGTCCGACCGCTCGAGCAGGTCATCATTCAGTCGCTTGCCGGTTCCACCATGCCGTTCCTCGTCGAATGCATCCACCATTTGATACTCCGCCGGCGAACGGTACACATCCTGTAAACTCTCATGATCCTTGATCTGCACGGCATCTATAATCGGGCACCCGATGCTCCGGATCCGGTTTATAAACTCCGGGGACTCATCCCCTGAACATTGAATCACGTCAAGTCCGACGGAGTTCACAATTTCCCTGATCTCCTCGGGTTCCGCATCAACAAACACTCCGGCGATCAGGGCATCCCCTCGAACGTCGTCCGCGATGTCCACGGCCGTATCAGGTTCGATTGCACGAGGGCTCGGATCATAGAAATTGAGCCCGACCATGTCAACGCCAAGATCGACCGCTCGCCGGGCGTCTTCACGGCCGGTGATTCCACAGAATTTAACCAGTGTTTGCCCGGTGAGTTCCCTCAATTTCACCTCGGGCACAGGAGCGGACATGATAGCGGACCCAATAAGCACCGCATCCGCAACGTCCTCCACGTCGAGGACATGCGACCGGGTGTGCAAACCGGATTCAGCAACGAAAAGACGTCCGGCCCGCTCCGTGTCGGAAAGGGCCTTGATTAATCGGTTCGTGTTCCTCCGATCCACCGTAAGCTCCTGCAGGTCCCGGTTATTGACCCCGATGATTTCCGCACCGGCATCAAGCACCCGGCGGAGCCCCGAGGAATCGTGACATTCTACCAGTGCATCCATGCCCAGCTCCTCCACCTGTTCGATAAACGTCCGAAGTTCCTCGTCGGACAGCATGTTTTCAATAAGAAGCACCGCGTCCGCCCCGAAAAACCGGGCTTCGAAAATCTGGTACGGGTCGATAATAAAATCTTTCCGAAGAAGGGGGCGGTCGGTGTGCGATTGTGCGTTTCTTAACAGGGATGGTGAACCACTGAAATACGCGGGCTCCGTCAGGATGGACAGAGCGTCGGCATAACGATCATACAGCCGTGCGTAACGAGAAAGGGGCGCTTCCTGATTTATGTCCCCGCCGGAGGGAGAACTCCGTTTAAATTCCGCGATCAGCGACAGGTCGTCCGGATCCTCAATCGCTTTTCGAAAGGCGTGATTCGCCCTCTGAAGGTTCCTCTTCAACTCATCCGGCGGGTGTTCCTGCTTCCGGGATTCGACCTGTTCCTCAATTTTCGGCCGGATTTCGTCGAGGAAACTCAATGCACGTGTACGGAATCAGGTTTCATGGAAAGCACCTTCTCACATAGCTCCGTCCAGCGCTGCCAGTCCTGACTGATTTTTTCCTTGAGGTCGGTCACACGCTGGTTGTCCTTGATGTCTTTGATCTTCTGAAGCTTTTCTTTTAGCGATTTGTAGAGGGAACGGACCTTTTTCCTCATGGCTTCCGTTTTGTCGTCCTCGGACGTCTCCAGGCATTTCAGCATCATTTTCCGATCTTCCTCAATCATCCGTTTCTGAATCGTTGCACGATTCACTCGATTGAGGTTTCGGGCAAGCCCGATTTTGCTGAGCG
Organism: uncultured Planctomycetia bacterium; assembly: GCA_964466525.1. Lineage (GTDB taxonomy): Bacteria > Planctomycetota > MHYJ01 > CAYXQY01 > CAYXQY01 > CAYXQY01. The sequence goes on along the minus strand of CAYXQY010000199.1, from coordinate 2,192 downwards.
CCCAGATAATCACTTTCGTGGGATCGAACTGATACCACCAAACCCCGTTTCGATAATCACTCGCAAACGTGTGGTGGTAATTGTGATACCCCTCACCGAACGTAAGAATGGAAATAATAAAATTATTCACCGCGGTTTGCTCGCGGGAAAACGGCTTCACACCCCATGTATGGGCAAGGGAATTGATAAACCACGTGGCATGGTGCAGCAGGAACAACCGGGCGAGAAACACGAACACAAACGCTCCAAACAGGTCCCCCCATAACCATCCGGCACCGAGCACAACAGCTCCGTTCAACCCCATCGACAACCAGCTGTAATACTTATGCTGAAAATATATCAGGGGATTCGCCTTGAGGTCACTCACCACGGCATCGAAATCTCGATCCTGGGTTTCAAACATCCAGAGAATGTGCGCATGCCAGAACCCATCCTTAATATTGTACGGATCCCGGTCCGTGTCCACGTATTTATGGTGGTTCCGATGGTCATGCGCCCACTCCAGCACACTACCTTCCACCGCGAGGGTTCCGAAAAACAGCATAAACCACTCCACCGGCCAGCTCGGTTCATACGCTCGATGAGCGTAATACCGGTGATACCCGGCCGTTATGCTAAAACCGGAAAGAAAAAACAATCCCGCGGAGAGAAACAGAATCTCCGGGCCCGGCAAGTAATTCATCAGATAAACCGGGAGTAAAACGAGCAGCAGAAGATGGTACCCGATCAGAAAAAGTGCAGGTCCCACGTTCAGCTTGTCAAGAGTCATGTCGAATCCTCGCTTGGATATGGAAATGGATGCACGTGTTAAAACCGTTTATCACGGTTTCAGTCAGGGAGCCTGACCCCACGGTAACCAGATCCGCCCGCATCATGCGTCCGGCACGACGCAACGAACCTGAAGGTTTAAGAACACTGCTTCATCGGCGCGGAGTACCGCCTGCGCATTTTACGACAGTTCCTGATTGATTTAAAAACAACTTCCCCGATCATTCGACGCCCTCCTTCCATACACACGGGTTCGTTGCTGATGTCAACCCGAAACCTCCTTTTCCCCATACCTATGCTTCCTCCTTTATCTCATTTTCATTCACCAATTCGGTTTCTGAACAGGTGTCTTCGTAGACGCCTCTGTTTACGATCCTCATTGCTCCCCATGATACCATCCCCAGAGAAGGTCCGGAGAAACCCCGAGGAAGAACGCCCCAAGCGTCAGCTGGTTCATCAACGTATTCCGGAAAACCCCTCGTTCCCGCCATCGCCTTCCGGACGTACGCAGAGGAACCGGAGCAAGACCGATTCGCCCGAACCGGCGGAGTCGACGAACAAACAGCACATCTTCCATTAACGGAACAGGTGGAATTCCCCCTGCCCGTTCATATACCTTTCGTCGAACAAATACGCCCTGATCTCCGTACGGAAGCTGGAACACCCGGGACCGGAATGAGACGAACCGCTCAATGAGTCCGGTCCCGGTCGGCCCTCCGTCGATCGACAGCTGAAAGGCGCCGGCCGAAATCCCCGGTCGCGTCAAAATACGAGCAATATACCGGTCGTAATTTTGCGGAAGTTTTGAGTCCGCGTGCAAAAAGAGATACGTATCCCCCGTAGCCTCCCGTGCTCCCCGCCGCAACTGTCCCCCCCGTCCCGGTTCCGATCCGATCAGTTGAACCCCCTGCTTACGAGCAATCTTACGGGTCCGGTCTTTGCTTCCCCCATCCACAACGATCCGTTCGGCGCAGGAACCGTTTTTCGTCGACGCCAGCGTAGCACGGATATAATCCGCTTCATTGAGCGCAGGGATGATAATACTTAACTCCATGATGATTGTCGTTTCGAGAAGGAACAGAAACGATGCACCTGTGATTCGCGATCCTCCCTGATCCTCGTAAAAAAAATCCCTTCTGAGAAGCGCCCTCCCCAGGAGGCTGCTGAAAAACCCGCGCAACGTCAGCGAAACGAGTTGCGTCGAAGAGCGCGGAGTCCGCCGCAGTCGATGCCGTCAGTGCATCGACGAGGGGATTACGTAATTGTTCATTTCAAATAGCAACGAAATGTTGCGATTCGAATATGTTTGACAAAGGGAATCGGCGTAACTCGTTTCGTATCAAGGAGATAGAATGCAATTTGAGTCTCTGGGCGATTGCGTCTTCTCGCCGATGTGCTTTCGGCATCGCCTGCGAATCCGCGCA
>CAYXQY010000198.1:0-6661 GCA_964466525.1 uncultured Planctomycetia bacterium | reverse complement strand
AACTGGCGAGCACTGGCCATACACGTCAGAACCAATCACATTCACGTTGTCGGACAGGGGGATGTGAAACCGGAACGCATGCTGAACGATTTCAAACGATACGGAAGTCAGCGGTTAAACGAACATGGTTTTGATCACCCGGATCGAAAACGCTGGGCCTATCACGGCAGCACGAAATACCTATGGAATCCTGAAAACGTGCAAAACGCGTTACGGTATACTCTGCACGAGCAAGGTGAATCGTTGAATACATTTATCCATCCGTTTCTCAAGGATATGTCATTCGAAACGTACGACAATCGCCTGAATCCAGATTTGCGTACCGTTCTTAAGAAATTCTGGAATGATTGATTCATCCATGTCGACCCTTGCCACAATCAATTCCTCGTCATCCAGATGATGAATTGTTTCAGAGCCCCGAAGGTCACAGAGGGGCGAAACAAATCACGATAATCAAAATGTTTTCATCATGCCCCTCTCTCACGTTCGGGGCTCTGTTGAGCTTCGATTTGACAGGTTGAACGGGTGCCGGTAATGCACAACGTCAGTATACTGTTCGACGAAACGTCCAATCCACCGAACACGGAGGACAAAAACGAACTACAGGGGCCGGCAACCTCGCTGCCCACGGCTATTAAAGCATTCGACTTCTGCGTGGTCGACCTTGAAACCACCGGCATGAACCCCTTCCGCGGCGCCGAAATCATCGAGATCGGGGCCGTTCGGATTGAGAATGGCACGATTGGCGACACCTTTCAGCAACTCGTGCAACCACGCCGGTCCATTCCCCCTCACATCACCGATCTGACCGGGATTACCAACCGAATGGTCTCGGGGAAACCGTCCATCCACACAGTCATGCCCGAGTTCGTTCGCTTCCTGGACGACGCGATCATGCTTGCGCATAATTTCTCCTTCGATTTCTCGTTTCTCGATTACTACGCCTCGGATGATTTCTACAACGACCATATCTGCACCGTCAAACTGGCCCGCACCGTGGCGGATTTTCCAAGCAATGCACTCGACTTCCTGAACGAGCACCTGTCCCTGCAGCGGGAAGAAGCCCATCGAGCGCTGGATGATGCACAGGCAACGGCCAAATTATTCCTTCACCTTTCAAAACAGGTGACGCACCCGGAGGATTACCACCGCGCGGGCCTTCCCGCCTGCCTGCATCAGATCCATCCCGGCGCACTCGTGATGAACCTTCAGGGCATCGGCCGGAAAAAAGCTCGCAACGTGAGTCGGAAATTTCACCACACGACCGATCTCCTCAGCGCCTCCGAAGAGGATCTACTCGAGGTTCCCGGAATCGGTCCCTCGCTCTCGGACAAGATTGAATCCCTCATCTCGTCCTTCGAGCCGATCTCTCCGGGACGCAACGCCCCCGTCCGGCTCGATACAGAACGAGACCGTCACTACGACCGCCACCACCGGGATCAGGAACCACCCCCGGACGCATTTATTCGTCAAACCTGATGCTGTGTCCACAGGTTTTCTTTCCCCGAAACGGAACAAAATTGAAGAGCCGGTCTCTCCAGGGAAAGTTTCCTGACCCATCGATCCGAGAAACGGGCCCGGATGCGTGCCGGAGCGCTACGGTCACGTTCGCAATCCCCCAACGAGCGTTTCACAATCTCTGAAGATCACCCGTCCCGAACCGATCGAGTGGCGACGGAACTTCGGTAGAAGCGATAAACGGGATTCTTTTTTCCCCGGTCCTCTTTTATCCGTCGTCACGGGTTTTAAAGCCCGTTAGGTACAACTTACGGGCACCGACTCATCAGTTTACTTGACATTATGCATCGCCTGGCCCGGGGATTGGTCGTTTGGAATCCAGCGACCGCGTCGTTCCTCACGTGAATGATTCCGGTCCTCGGGTGTGTTCGCACGGGACGTCCGGACTCATTCCGTCGGACGTTGCTTTCACCGTCACATCCACGGACATCTCATCCGTACCGCCCCCACGGCGAACCCCATCAATCGGGGAGCAATCACTGTAATCACGGCCGAACGCAACGACAATATACTGTTCGTCGACGAACTGATTGTTGGTGGGATCCAGCCCCACCCAGCCTGTATCCGGGATGTATACCTCGACCCAGGCGTGCGTGGCGTCCGATCCCTGGCCGGAGTGTATGTATCCGCTCACGTATCGAGCGGGCAGGTTGAACTGCCGGCAGATCCCGGCAAACAGATGGGCAAAATCCTGACAGACCCCTCGCTTTACCTGTGAAAAGGCCCGCAAATCCGTCTCCACGCCGGTGGCATCCGGGTCGTACTCGAACCGCCGGTCAAACTGATCCAGCAGATCCGAAAGGTAACGCCGAATCGAGACGGATGATCCCGGACGATTCAACCCGAATTTCTCCGCCCAGTCCCATTCGAGGGGGACCAGATCCGTTGGATGAAGAAATTCCCGTCGGTCCGGGTCCTGCACGTCCATCTCCCTGAACAGGGTGGTCGAATGAACCTCCCGTTTAGAGGTACCCACCTCCGCTCTGGAATGCACCCGGAAGACCCGATGCGTATCCCGGATGTTACACCGATGGACCTTGTTTCCGAAATAATCCGTCCGGAGATTCATTTCACCCGTCGGATGGGTCTCCAGAGAAAAGGACTGGAGGGATTGGCCGGAATGATCCCTTGGCTTCAGACGCAACTCGTTACGAGAAAAAGAAACGGGTTTCTCGTAGGAGTACGTGGTCTCATGGTCTACGTACAGGTGCATGGTATCCCCCATAAATGTTTTTTTCTGGTCTACTGCGACTGTTCTCGCTGCACGGACTCCTCCGGAACAACCGGCTCGTTCACGGACGCGCTCTGCTTGAACTGCTCGAGAAATTCGTCGGAAACCGAAGCGATGACCCTCAACCATTCCCGAAAATTTCCCCGTTTGATGAACTCTTCCTCCTCGGTCCCCGTGATCTCAAGCAGCCTGTGAAATTTGCTGAACGTCATGTCTCGTCCTTCGTCGTACGTTGTGCGGACTCCCGACAGCAATTCCTGCAAAGTATCCAGACTGTATCGCACACTTCGCGGACACGTGGTCGACTCCAGAAGGAACGAGGAAATATCCCGCGGATCATCCAGCATCTCCGCCGCTCGGTTCTGCAGAAGCATGGTTGCGCCGACCGCTTCGAGGAACAACCGATTTCGCTTCTTTGATTTCAGACCGGATGTTGAGTGGTCGCTTTCCTGCAGAAGAACGTCCAGCTGCCGGAGGCAGTTATCCGTTCGCTCCAGGTAGCGGCCGATGCACAGGTAATACCATGCCTCCGTCCTGAACATGTTGGACTGAAGCGTACCAACAAATTCGTGCAGAATACGAAGCACGTCCGAGCAATACTCGTTCAATCGCTCGGACGTCCGGATACTCTCGTCTGGGGAACCGTACTGTAGGTATGCACGGTTCACACATTCCCAGGTCTCCTTGTCCATCCTGTTCCGGACCGTCTGTGCGTTCATGTGACTGCGTGCAAGGCTGGAGGGCACACTGGACGGGTTCTCCCTGTCCAGTATTAACCATTCCACCATAGACTCCGGATCCGCCGGTGCCCAAGGGGTCAACGAAAATGGACCGCCCTCACGATTTACCTGAACGTCGTTCGTTCCATCAAAATACACGGACGCATGATAATTGACGTTTACGATACGAGCCGTGTTTTCGGCTCGCTCCATGTAACGTCCAAGCCAGTAAAACGAGTCAATCATACGGGGTAGCATGGGCATTCAGGAAGAAAACAGGAATGAACAAACGATATTAACGAGATGAACAGACGAAATGCCCCTGAAACGGAATCGGATCAGGAGAGCACCCATGTATCCTTGGCACCGCCTCCCTGACTGGAATTTACCACCAGTGAATCCCGTTCCATCGCAACCCGGGTTAATCCCCCTGGAACCATAGAGGGACCGTCCGCTCCCACGAGTACAAACGGCCGCAGATCGATGTGACGGGGTTCGAATCGGTCCGAGTCCTCAACGTAACAGGGATGCGTGGAGAGCTGGACCGTCGGCTGTGCGATGTATTTCTCCGGCTGTCGGCGGAATACCTCAAGATACTGATCAACCTCCTCCCCGGAAGCACGGGGACCAATCAGCATTCCCTTCCCCCCTGCTTCGTCCACCCGCTTGATGGTTAACTCCTCCGCGTGTTCGAGGATGTACTCCCGCTCGGATTCGTTCCGTCCGAGGAACGTCCGAACGTTCGGCAGAATGGGGTCCTGCTTCAAATAGTACGAAATCATGTCCGGAACGTAGCGGTAGATTGCCTTGTCGTCGGCCACGCCGGCACCCGGGGCGTTCGCAATCAGCACATTTCCGCGCCGATACGCGTCAATTAACCCCGGAACACCAAGCAGGGAATCGGATCGAAACGCCGCCGGATCGAGGAAACCCGTATTGATCCGGCGATAAATGATGTCCACACGACGTTCACCTTCCGGCAGGGTCATCCAGACCTTTCCATTTCGAACATGCAGATCCTCCCCCCGAACCAGCTCCACACCCATTTCCCGGGATAAATACACGTGCTCGAAATACGCACTGTTATACGGACCCGGTGTCAGAAGCACCGCGTTGTTCGCGTGTCGGGCACCCGGAATCAGGGATTTCAGGCTCCGAAGCAAAAGGTCCGGATAATGGTCCACGGAACGGAGCTTCGCACGATTGACCAACCGGGGAAACGTCTCAAGCTCAAGCCGGCGATTCTCAAGCATGTACGATACACCGCTCGGAATCTGCAGGTTGTCCTCCAGCACCCGATACGTTCCCTCCTCGTCCCGGATCAGATCGATGCCCGCAACATGTGTATATACACTTCCGGCCGGTGTGATGTCATGCAGACACCGGTAAAACTGATCGTTCTCAAGCACAAGTTCCGGCGGGACAACCCCGTCGCTCAGAATCTTCCCGTCCCCGTAAATATCGTTCAGAAATAGGTTGAGCGCACGTACACGCTGTGTGAGACCCGGCTTCAGGTGCATGTCCCATTCGGTCTGTTCGACGACGCGTGGAAACGGGTCCATGGAAATCGTGTCCTGTGTCGCTCCCTCCGGTCCGGCATCCGTGTGGAATGTCACCCCTCGATCGCGGAGCTCGACGGCCATTCGCTTCTCCCGGTTGGCCATTCCGTCCGACGTCAGGTTCGAAAAATGATTGACAATGGGTTCGTAACAGGATCGAACCGACTTCGCCCCAGCGTCCGACCCCATGACTTCGTCATAGGCCGTGGATCCGTTTGGATACTGCTCGTTCAATACGTCGGAGGTTCTGGTATGTGCCATAATAAAAAATTGGTTACGATGGATGATGTTCGGATTCAGCGACGATTGCTATCGATTCACGGGTGCGGACCGTCCCCCAGACTCGTTGGATCAGCATCCGTTCGTAATACATGGCTTACTCCTTTGAAAAAAAAAGATACATTCTCAGCAAACGCAAAAAACCCCCTAAACCAACAATCCTGAATAGTACATTCATTCAGGAACACCCACATTCTACCACCCTGTCATCGTATTTGCAAACTGATGTTAGATTACCTCACATGTAATCTGTCTTCTGCTGCCGGCGCTGTACAGGGAATTTCTGCGTTCGTGAAGGTGATCCTTCGTTCAGACCGGACTCACGGACTCGGAAAACAGAAAAAGCATTCCCAGGTGTTAAGCCAATCGGCGGCGAATTCGGCATAAGCTCAAAGGTGGAGTGGATCAACCGTAATGCAAGATGGAGGGTTTCGAAATTCAACCGGCGGATTTCAGCCATCGCACGGATCCAAAGATCTTCCCTGCCGGTCGAAGGATGAACAAGTGACCTCGGAAGCAGAAAATATGGATCCTTCGGAGCTGCGCTCGTTGAGTTATGGCGTTCGCTTCAACGGGTCGCAAAAGGAAGTTGATAGCCTATCGACCGAACGGGACACCGGGCAGATGAAATCGAAGCGGAAACCGATTTCCACGGCTTTGAGCAGGCCGTAACCCCTGTTACTTCTTCTGCTCGAGTACGGAGGTAATGGACCGTTGCAGCTCATCGCTATGAAATGGCTTCTCAAGAAATGCATCCGCCCCGGCCTCCATCACCTCCTCCTCCACACGGCCCCGGGGAAGGGCCGTCTGCACGATAATCGCACTGCGGGAGCCGGTCCCGGATTGTGACTCCCGATCGCGCACGGCATCGATCACCTCCGTCCCCTGCATGTCCGGCAGCTCCATATCCACGAGCATCACGTGCGGACGGACTGATTCATGTGCGTCGATGGCTTCCTTTCCGGATTTTACAACGTTCAGTTCGTCAGCAACCGGTCGGAGATACTCTTTCAACATGGACTGAGACGGCGGGTCATCCTCCACAGCCACCACCCGCAGGGGTCGGTCCAGCTCTTCGACTCGTCCGGAATCCTCCATGTTCGCCCCGGAATTCAAACCACACTCCGTGATAATTCCCTTCACGGCATTTCGGAGTTCCTCGTCCGTAACCGGTTTCTGCAAAATGCCTCCATGTGGTACATTCTGGAGTTCCTCACCAAGTTCCTTGCGTGACTCACCGGAAAGCACACACACACGGCGCATATCAAACGCACCGGACCGGTTTTGCCCCTCCTTCAGAATCCGGGTGCCAAGACCGTCCCCGAGCCGTCGATCGAGAAACACGGCATCGATTC
>CAYXQY010000197.1:0-6695 GCA_964466525.1 uncultured Planctomycetia bacterium | reverse complement strand
TCTTCGACGCAACTCGTTTCGCTGACGTTGCGGGGGTTTTTCAGCAGCCTCCTATGCAGAAATTGCATAAAACTGGTTAACTTAATATAATTGACTTCTGTTGTTTTTTCATCCGGGTGTGTTGTCGGCAACCGTTTCGGCCTGGAGACGAACGTAGCTGGGCTGAAAATTTCATCCTGCCCAGGGCAACGCACTGGTTCTCGTCAACAAACTGACATTACTCGGGGAATTATATGCAAATCGTACTCGGCTCCGACCACGCTGGATACAAGCTCAAGGAAGACCTCAAGCCGCTGATCAATGAATACGCGGAAGAGGTGATTGACGTCGGTACGGACGACACCTCCTCCGTGGATTATCCCGATTACGCCGAAGCCCTCGCCCAGAAGATTCGATCAGGGGAGGCGACCCGGGGGCTTCTGATCTGCGGCAGTGGCATTGGCGCCTCCGTTGCCGCCAACAAAATTCCCGGGATCCGCGCCGGCCTCTGCCATGACACATACACCGCCCGTCAGGCCGTGGAACACGACGACATCAACGTCCTGGTCATGGGAGCCCGGGTGATTGGAATCGAGGTGGCGAAGGAAATTACCCGATCGTTCCTGACCTCCGAATACTCCGGTTCCGAACGGCACCAGCGACGGCTTCGTAAGATTCGACAGATTGAGGAAAAGTCCTGTTCGTAGTTCCCTCTGATCTTCCTGAGGTCCTTCCGCTCAGCCGGATTCAGATCCGGCACACCCGGAGTGGTTCTCGGGTTACGCATCCGACATCTCGGGCCTGACCCTTTCTGAGCCCGAAACCGATCTCCCGCTCGGTCTCCATCCCTCCCTCGAAATACGAATTCCCGACTGTCGTAGTAGACCAACCCAAAAAGCGGTCCGGACAGAAGCAGTTGGTATCCGTTCCTTTTCATAAATCTCCCGGCCCCGGTGGAACGCAGCGGACGCGGGAGCCTGCGATCCGCCGGTCCGTGTCATGACGGACCTCACGTAATTCGATCCGAGGGCCCGACAGGTTTTCGAACCGTGAAGAACCTCCGTCTCGTGAAGAACCTCCGTCTTAAGTCACAGTTCCGACGATTAACGATCCCAATCCGTATGGAAGGTTCCATCTTCATCCACACGTTCATAAGTGTGTGATCCGAAGAAGTCCCGCTGAGCCTGTGTCAGGTTCTGCGGCAGGTCCCCTTTTCGGAACGAATCGAACCAGTTCAGCGAGGAGCCAATTGCGTTGACCGGAATCCCGTAGGCACGGGCGAGCTGAACAAGTTTTCGCCATTGCAATTGACGTGATCCCTCGACGACGCCGAGGAAGGTCTGACATGCCTCCCCTGCGGCCGCTTGGTCGTCGCTGAACAGATCCTCGAACAGCGGGAGAAGGGAGGATCGGATAATACAGCCACCGCGCCAGATGCGGGCCACTTCCTGCAGATCGATGCCCCAGTCGTTGTCCTTGTTCGCCTGATGGATCAACAAGAAGCCCTGGATATAAGCGCTGATAACGGACAGCTCAAGGGCCGAACGGACCTGTTTACGGAGTTTATCGGCCGGTGGAACGTCCACCTCCGTATTCAGGGCGCTGGGAAGCTGTCCCTCCGTTTTTGAGCGAATGTCACGGTGGCCGGAAATAATCCGTCCTTCGACCCCGGCCGTAATCGTCGGCACCGCCACCCCGTAATCAAAGGAGGACTTCGTCGTCCACATGCCGGTGCCCTTTTGCTTTGCGGCGTCTTTGATCACGTCGATAAGGTCCTGATCGGTCCGATCGTCCGGGCGACGAAAAATCTTTTCCGTAATCTCCATCAGGTATCCACTGAGGAGATCCGTTTCGTTCCAGTCACCATAAGCATCCGCAAGCGCATCGTTGGAAAACTCCCCGATGTTCTTCAGCACGTCGTACGTCTCGGCGAGACACTGCATGATGCCGTACTCTATCCCGTTGTGTACCGTTTTCACAAAATGACCGCCCCCCCCTTTACCGACGAACGACACGCAACTTCCCCCCGCGCCGTCGTCAGCGGCCATGCCTTTAAGTAGTGGTTTGAGCTCCTCGTATGCCTCGCGGTCTCCCCCCGGCATCATGCTGGGCCCTTCAAGCGCTCCTTTCTCACCTCCGCTGACCCCCATTCCGAGGTATCGGATTCCTTTTTCCTTCAGTTCCGTATACCGTCGTTCGGTATCCTGATAATTGCTATTTCCTCCGTCGATAATAATATCTCCTTCCTCGAACTGTTCCAGGAGGTCGTCAATCACGTAATCGACGGGTTTCCCTGCGCTAACAAGAGAAAGTACAGCCCGGGGCGGGGTCATCGCGTCGGCGAGTTCCTCGTACGTTTCACAGCCGACAAAATCGCCAGTGTCCCCGTATTGCTCCATGAAATCGTGCATTTTCGACGTCGTACGATTGTAAACGGCCACTTTTGCTCCCTGTCGTTCCGCATTACGGGCGATGTTCTGCCCCATAGTTCCGAGCCCGATGACACCCAGTTCAAGGTTTTCCATGGAAATGCTCCGAAATGTAAAATTTCAACTCACTCTCGATTCTGTGCTCACGTATTCACGCCGGGTTGAGTATTCAAACCAACGTCCAAACCGTGCCGGATAATTTCAAATATCGGCGCATTATAGCGAAGAGCTGAAGTGAATACAAAAAAATCGGCCGTATTCCGCATTACGAAATTTTCCCGAACACCTCACGAAACCGGGTCAGAAATTCCGAACTCAACACCCTTCTGAACTGTTTCCTTCTCTTGATTCGAATTCGTACATTATTCCCGGGTAAAATCTGTGAAACAAACTCCTCAACAATAGGATGCCGTGTCGCCCCATATTGTTGTCGGCCCGGGCATGAAGAGGAAAGAATTCCTTCTTTTTTCAGCAAATTGATTAACGACCGACTTCTACCCATATCTCGTACACGGCAATCCCGTCTTGAAGGTAGGTACGGTATGTCTTACCCTATTGAGAACTTGTTTTTCAACTTTAACTGTGATGTTTCCTTACATCCGGTTGCGTTTATGGAACAGTTCCCGAAGAATACCTGTACCTAATTTTTCCTGTTTATCATTGATCTACGGTTCATCTGACACGGCGAATGCGGTCCATCGCAAACTCGCAACGAAACAGACCGGTCCCAACGGTTTCATTTTCCCGCTCGGCACACGTTAATAGAACGTTGATAGAATGATCAATTCGTCCGACAAAAATGGTGAGTCCCATCTATTCGTGGTATTCGGTGGGACCGGCGACCTGATGGCGCGGAAACTTCTCCCGGCCCTGTACCGGTTGTCCACCGAGGACAACGAACTCGGTCGCATTCAGATCCTCGGATCGGCGCGTTCCACGGATTGGACGGACAAATCCTACCGAAACTGGGCGCAGGAGGCTCTGGCTGACGCCGGGTACTCTCAAGTAGAAACCGACGGCTGGTGTACCCACCACCTTTCCTTTCAGAGCATTCGAAACAGCGAAACGGAAGACTACAAACGACTGAAACAACGAATTGAAGAAATTGAGGACCAGCGGGACCTTCCGGGGAACCGTGCGTTCTACCTTGGTGTACCGCCGCAGGCCTTTTCCCTCGTCACCGATCGCCTGGGAGAAGTTAACCTGCACGAAGCCCCCGGCTGGGCGCGTGTCATCGTGGAGAAACCGATTGGAAACGACCTTCAGTCCGTTCAAAAACTGAACAAAACCGTCCACAGATATTTCAACGAAGACCAGATCTATCGAATCGATCATTACCTGGGAAAGGAAACGGTTCGAAACCTGCTCGTATATCGGTTCGCCAACACAGTGTTCGAGTCGCTCTGGAACCGTCAGTTCATCGACCACGTGCAAATTACCGTTTCCGAGGACCTTGGCGTCGGTACACGGGCAGATTTCTACGATAGCACCGGTGCACTTCGGGACATGGTGCAGAGCCATCTGACGCAGCTGTTTACCCTGATATCCATGGAGCCCCCGGTGGACTTCCAGCCGGAATCCATCCGGAACGAGAAGATCAAAATCCTGAAATCAGTCAAACCCATCTCGGAGAACGACGTGGTTTACGGCCAGTATCGAAAAGGAATCATCGGCGACAACACGGTGAGAGGGTATCGTGAGGAACAGGGGGTTCCGGACGATTCCGACACGGAGACGTTTGTCGCCATGAAGGTCGAAATGAACAACTGGCGCTGGCAGGGGGTTCCGTTCTATCTGCGTACCGGGAAGCGACTTCCGAAGAAATCCACGGAAATCGCGGTGGTCTTTCACGAACCGCCCGTGTCCGTGTTCGATTCCACGCACGGGGACGTAAACCGGGACGTGCTGCGAATTGTCGTCCAGCCGAACGAGGGATTTTCACTGTACATGGACCTGAAATCCCCGGGGAAGCCGTTTAGCATCACAAACCAGTCCCTGGACTTCCGGTACGACGAAGTGTTTGAACCCCTGCCCGACGCGTACGAGACGCTTCTCGAGGATATCATGAAGGGCGATCAGACCCTCTTCGTCCGTGCGGATGAGGTGGAGGCCTCCTGGCAATTGTACACGCCGTTGCTGGAAGATCCCCCGAACCCGAAACCGTACGCCGCGGGAACCTGGGGGCCGAAAGAATCTCATGAACTTATTGAACAGGACGGTCGATCATGGATGACCTTTCAGAAGTAATTGTACGCAGCAGTCCGAAGCGGATCTGCCGCACCCTGGCGGAACAGCTGGTTCGTACCGCCCGGACCTCCATTAAAAAACAGGGATCATTCAGCCTTTTTCTGGCCGGTGGAAGCACGCCCCGCCCCATGTACGAATTGCTCGCGAGCGCCTTTGAGCCGGCCCTGCAATGGAACCGGGTACACCTCTTCTGGGGAGATGAACGATTTGTGCCGCTGGACGACCCCGACAGTAACTATCAGATGGCACACGAGGCATTTATCTCGCAACTGGATATTCCGGACGACAACGTACACCCGGTCGACACCACCGCCGAATCCGTGGACGGGGCCGCTGAATCCTACGAGCAAACAATACGTCAGCACCTCGAACCCGGGAACGGAGATATCCCGGTCTGTGACGTGATGCTTCTGGGCCTGGGAACGGACGGACACACGGCTTCGCTTTTCCCGCACTCCTCCCTCCTTGAGGAAGAGAAAAAACTCGTTCGCGGGGTGCCGGACCCGCCCGAGCACCATGACCATCCGCGTGTCACCGTTACATTCCCGCTGATCAACCACGCACGAAACGTCTGGTTTCTGGTGACCGGCGAACGAAAACGAAATACGCTTCATACACTGTTCTACGGAACACCGTCCGTCGAGGAACATCCTGCATCGGGCGTGGCCCCGGAAGGTGATCTAACATGGTGGCTGGACGACGCCGCCCGTCCGGTCGAACACGAGGGACAAACATCCCGGTCCAACCAATAAACACCGGTTCCATGACGTTCTATCAGGGGATTTTTCGATCGTCCGGACTTCCCTGAATATCCCGATCTGACGGACTTCCGATCCCGAATCATTCACTCTAATCCCCCCGGTGATCCACGATCGTCCCTGCTTCTAATCCCGTTTATGAACCCCCCAGGAATACCGGCTACGGACGCCCATCCAGCGTATCGTCCGGCCGACTGTCACCGCGTCGAATGCATTTCACCAAAACCGTTTCGCTGAAGCTCGACGTTCTGCTGGCACTTTACGATGCCTGACGTCGTGGACCGCTGAAACGAGTGCGTTATGCCACGGAAACAACTCGAATTTCGTCCCATTATCAGAACACATACCGAAAGTCCCTCGAACTCATCCCCTCAGAAAGCCGCGACCGGAAGTTGCTGCTCCCCTCCTGTAGAGGGGGTACGCTTCGTGTTAAAGTCGACCTTTAGATCCCGATGAACTCGATTTCGTGTTCACCATTCCGACGAGAGCTCAACGCGCTTCCACTGGTTGGGCGCGACGCAGATGTAAAGGTAGTCCTCGTCCCACGCAATCTGACCGTTTACGCCCGGTGCATCGGGCGAGTCCGGTACCTTCCCGCGGAAGTACTGATTCCCGTAGATGCGGGACCGGCCGTTTGGGCCGCGGTGGAAGCCGGCGGGTTCCTTGATCGCAACGCTTGAGTTAAACTGGTTAGCAAGCACCTGGGAATTGATCATGCCCCGCACCCCGAGCCCGGGCACGTCCTGATCATTGAACCGATTTCCTCCGAACACGGTGTTTGTCAGGATGCCGTGGCCGTCGTCGGTGCCGACCTCGACGAGCGGCGCTTCACTTCTGGAGCCCTCGAAATAGTTGCCGATTGCGGCACCGGCGTTGGGGGCACGGAGGAAGACGTTGCGCTGGTTGTACTCGAAGGTATTGCCGGCCATCGTCCAGCCGCTGCCGTTGCCCCACCGCAGGCCGTATTCCGAGTTCCGTGCGATATTCCCGAGCAACAGAATCGCGTTGACCACCGAGGTTGTCTTCTGTCCGGTGTAATGATGGACGTGAGCCTGTCGCTCGATAATCGATTCGCTCCGCATTCCGCCTTCCCCGAGCAGGATACCGGCGCGAGCACAGTCGTTGATGTTGTTGCGCTCCAACGAGAGTGACCAGCAGCCGGACAGGTCAATTCCGTCCCGGCAACGAGCGATGTAGAGGTCACGGATGACCGACCCCCGCGTCAGCCCGGACGCCATCACGCCCGTTACCGACCGGTTTACCCCGTCGATATGTAGTTTCT
>CAYXQY010000196.1:0-6734 GCA_964466525.1 uncultured Planctomycetia bacterium | reverse complement strand
CCAGTATCCGCCCCGATCCAGCGCAAGTGGATGATGCCACTCCGAACCGGAAACAAATGTTACAGATGCAACAAATGCTATCAGTACCCAGAACAGGTAGGGTAGAACGTCACTGGAGCACATGTGCGACGTTTAAAACATGACGAATCAAAAAACAGAGAAATCCATTCATGCATAGAGTCAAACTATTAAAACCGTTTATCAAACACCTTTCCAGTCGAGCGGTTTCCTTACACGTGTGTTGCCGGGCATCTGTGGAATGAATTGACCTGTGTCGGACGAACACGTCAGTCAATCCAAACGGAAATTTATAACCCCCCGAGGAGGCATAAAACCGGTGTCAGGAGCAAGATCATACGATACGTTCCGGGGGACCGGTTCGTTCGCAAAACGGAGAACCGTCCGGAATTACCGGGCAAGAATTCGCACCGGTCCCTTATCATGTTGAACCTTGAGCTGAATTCCGCCGGAGGTGTTTTTCCTGGATTCCAGGGCTGATTCCGGTTTCACGGTGACGTCGAGCTTGCGGGTGCGGGGATGGAGGGTTATGGTGGTCGATTGATGCGGGTAGTTGTTTGCGTGCAGGAACAGTTCGTCCGGTTTCTGTTTGCCGATGATGTACTGGTGATACCCCATTTCACCTTCGATGGACGCAACCGGACCCTTCGTCAGAGAACGGGTGTAACCCTGCACCGGCACGTCATCATCGGGGTGATCTTCCGGATGGGTATTGGTAATCACGATCGTGTCCCCGACCCGAACCGCGTAAGCTTCGCTTGTATCGGGCGGATTATGCTCGGCGAAGTAGTCTTCGGCCGCGTCCACCGACTGAAATTCATCCGGCATGACCGTGTGCCTGAAACGGTTCGTCTCGGGCTCGGTGGCGAGGGGAGGAAGCATTGGTACGAGGTACCCCCGATTCTTTTCGGGAATCCACTGCCGGTTGTGACTGGGCTGACCGTGTGCCGCCATGATCTTCTTCTTCGGAAAAGCAAAGGGGTTGGTCAGATATTCACGTTTGGACCGCATCGCCACGTCGATTTTTTTCTTGACTGCTTTTTTGCCCGGGATGAGATCGTGTTTGATCACATCCGTGAAAAACGCGCCCATCGCATGGGTCCAGAGCGGACCGAGCTCCCGGGTGAGGTGATCGAAGTCATCGAGCCGATTGTTGGGCCAGCCGTAGATGTGCTTTCCGGAGATGAAGGTTTCAACCCGGTATCCCGAGGCACCGGTGGAAAGACCAAATAGAAACGGTGCCATCCAGTCCACCGCATGCTGATCCTCATCATGAATCCCCAGGTGATGCGGCACCCAGTACTCCGTTTCACAGGCCCAGAACTCCAGACGGTCAATCAACCAGAGTCCGGTCAGGGGCGAATAACGCTCGCCGATGAATCCCGGGTGCTGCCCCTTCGGCAGGCTCAGGATGTACCGGCCGTGTGTCTGAAGCAGGTCGTAAAATTCCTGTTCACTCCCCATCCCCAGCTGCTTGAACTGGCCGTAATTCCCGGCGTAACGACCGTACTTCGCGGCCAGCTTGAGCCCGCGCTTCATCGACTTGCCCGGAAAGCCACTTTCCCCGAATACCAGACCGAGCAGGTCGGGATTTTTGCGAAACAGGTGCTCGGTATACGATAGGTTTCCCGCCGTGTGACCGTAAAATCGCAGGATGAACGGCACGTCCGCCTCCATCCATCCCTTCAACCGGTTGGGACTGTTCACCAGTTTCTCGTAGTTGACCACCGGTATCACGTGTTTCCGGACCCGTTCGGGCATTCGTTTGTACGCTCCGATGAACCGACCGGCATTTGTGGCGGGAATCAGAAACACCGGGTTTTCGGGTCCAATGGACCGTTTGAGCTTGCCGGGTTCATGGTTGGTGCTATCAATCCGGAACGGACGAGTGCGGGTCCACTGTCCCGGATTTCCGTCAATTCCCAGCGCCCGCACGCGACAGTAATACGTGCCCTTTTCCAGCACGTTATCCGGAAGAAATGTTCGATCCCTGTGTGACGCTCCGGAAACACGCATTTTTAGCGAAAAGGTTTCGTCCATCACGGGATCACGGAACTGCTGATTATCGGCAACCTGCACCTGATATCCCCGGTCCGCGCGTTGCGGTGTCCGGGAGATCAGGGCGACGGCCATTGCAAGATCGGTCAACTTCATGCCTTCCAGGGGCGTGACCAGTTCCGGCGCCGGGGGCGAAATCCAGCCGAACGTCAAGGAATCGAACCTGGCCTGCGGTTTCGACGGGCCGTCCTCCCCGCCGTGCACGGTGACCTGTAATGCACAGCGGCGATAATCGTTAAACGGAACTTTTTCTTTCACTGAGCGACGAAACGAGCCGGTTTCCCCGACCTCACCGAGCAGATATGTTTTGCCCGTGTCCAAATCTTTCAGATGTACACGAACCGTTGCACCGTTGCTGAGCGAAGCTACTTGTCCCCGCACTTCGGGCGGATAAAGAAAATCTCGAGAGAAATAGGTACGCATGCCGCTTCCGTCTTCCAGCGCGGTGAGCCGTGCTTTACCCCCCTCAACGGCCAGCTTCGCCCGTCCTTGAATTAACCAGCGATCAGCCAATTCCGCGTCAAAGTCGTCCGTGAAATGTTCCGGTGCACCCGCAATCTGGAGCGGGGGTTGGTCCGTATCCGATTCATGATACACGTTCACCGTTCCGACAACCCCGTCAGCGTCGTTTTCGAAACGGTGGATCATTTCCGACGGGTCGGAGGAGTTGTGATAGAATACCAGGCTCATGCCAAGCGATTGTTGTCCCCCTGGCTCCACCCGGTACGGACGGCCTTTCTTTCCGCGACGGGCTTTGTAGGTCTGATCGGTGACGCTGGACGTTACGTGAGCGAAACGACCAAATCCCCCGATGTCCCCCCGGGACCGGCTGCGGTCCGCCCGCCCCTTGTACTCGGCCGGCTCGGCCCCGGGTACCACCCAGTCGTGCTGGGGCCGGGCGTGGGTCACACGCCCCGAGAGACTCTTGTACACCGGATTGATCCAGAGGGTTGGGCCGTACGAATCACAGTACGGCATATGCAGGGACACACCCAGACCATACCCGGTCTCCGGATTCACCCACATGATGTTCTTTCTATTGGTCTCGTAGAAGTTCACGGATAGAATTTCGACCCCGGACCAGTTCTCCATCATCAATGATCCATGTCTTCCCTTCACGACATTTTTCCCGTTTGCCGTCCAGTCAGGAAGTGATTGCCGCCGGTCGGTGGGATTGTGAAAGATCATGTTCAGATCGAGACGGCGCTGGCCGGCGTACAGTATATAACGTTCCGTTAAGGTCAGCGGACTTCCTTTCACGCTGTAATACTGTTCAAAAACGGTCCGCACCGGTCCGGTCGCGACGACCTCGCTGTCCTGGAATTTGAGTTCTCCCCGCCTCAGACCCCAGTTATTTACCAGTGCCTTGCCCGATTTCCGATCGAGAATGGAAAACAGATGGCCTTCCGGTTCCCGTTTCACCGTGAGACGGCTATTTTGAAACGTACCTGAGCCGTGAACGTCCAGTTCGGAGGATGAACGTTCCGGTTTCGATTGTCGGCGATGAATCGTATAAATCCGGCTCCGGTTCCCGGGAATGTCGGCGAAGAAACAAAGTTTCTCCGGCTTACCATCCCCGTTCAGGTCGTCCACCTGCGATGGGACCCGTTTGCCCTGATCCGATCCAACCGTGAGGTGACGGTTCCGGAAGGCCGGTGGCAAATCGTTCAACGAAACCGTCAGCGGATGTTTCTGTACGGAAAAATGCCCCACATTTGCGGCTCTTACTGCATACGACTCCTGTCCCTCAACCACTGCGGAAAGGAGAAAAACAGTGAATAATAGGAAAATCATTGTCCAGCTTCTTGTCCGTGAAATCATTTGTTCTCGTTTTGGAATTCGTTCATAAAATGCCTTGAAATACTTACCATGAAATCAGATAGTGACGGGTGTTTTCCCTTCCGGCTCGAAACGTTAACTCCTCCTCATTCAGGGTATGCGGAACGGTTCGTAACACGTCATGAGATAATTCTTCCCGGGCTGTGATCTTGAGTTCCGACCGTTCCGCGCCGGGGGCAAACTCCTTCAGATCCAGGGTCACGTCGAAGTCCTCCCCCATCGGATAAGGCGTCACGAGCAACCCATCCTCGCTTTCCTCGATTTTTACGGAACCGTCCGTTCGAACCGCTCCAAAATCCACCGTCGTACCGGACGGGTTCATGTGCTCCGAGAAGTCGGGAACGTCCTTTCCCACCGACGGATCCGGTCGTTCCAGCGTAATTTCCGTGATCTTTCCTTCCGTTCGCTTCACGTGCATCGTTCCGAGCAAAATTTTGTTATGTCGAATCAGCGGTCCGTTCAGCAGCAACCGACCGTTCTCGGAATCGTAAAGGCCGGCTGTGATCTGATACGTCGAGCGGGCGTCCGCAGGAATCGTAATGTCGTACGGTCCGTCCACGACCGTATCGCCCGAACTCCATTCGGTCGTGGGCGGCTGAAGCGGATGATCCTGCTGAAAGGCGATGTCACTGTTATCACTTTCCGGGGTTTGAAAATGAACGAAGCTACGGTAACGGGTGTTCAGGGGCTGCTTCACATTCCACTCGTACGTAAGCTGAATGTTCCGTCCCCCTTTGTGCCGAAAATCACGAAGCCGGGGCCGGACGGACTGTTTGTCGTCCCGGACGTACGGCATCCGCAGCGACGTCCGGGCGTCGACGAATCGATACGCCTCACAGGATACGTCGTCAAAAATCTGGCCCTCCTCGTTCAGCGCCGTGCGGGCTTCGACTCCCGGACCGCTGGCGTACCAGCCGTACTGTGGAAGCGTATGTCCCTGAACCGTCCAGTTCTTCTTCGAAAAGTTCACCCAGAGGGTCAATCCACTGTGATACGAAATGCGCTGCCGCTTCCGGCGGCCCATGAGCCATGCCACCCCGGGAGAAACATACCGGTCCAGAACGTAATACGAGACGGTTTGTACGTGTGAATTTACGTATTGCGACTGAAGGGGATGGACAAGGTGATGTTCTTTTGCCACCCGCTGTACATTCGACTTCGCCTGCGTCCCGATAAATCCCGCGTGCCCGTACGCCAGCTGCTGTGCGCGGTAATGGTCGATCTGTTTCGGAGAACCGGCGGTTCCCCCGCGGTGCATGTCTTTCCGGTTTTCGTACCAGCGTGTGTAGTACCCCATGCCGTGATTGACCATCTGCGGATGAATCTTCAGCAGGTCAAACGCCGGCATCGGCACGTGATGTTCCCGTCTGGTTCGGCCGCGAAGTTCCGCTTCCACACCGTCCACCGACCCCGCCCAGAAAAAGTGCGTTCCCCCTTCACCAAATAGCGGTCCGCCGTGGGTCTCCCGAAGATAATTAAACAGCCTGGTCGTGTATTTAACCCCTCGACGGCCTTTCGCCGGCATCGGTTCCTTCGCGTCGTGGTCCACGTACCGCCACGGATACACGGTTGAATGGACGTCCAGGAAACTGGCCGTGGTGTGGTAGGCATCATGAATTTTCGGGGAATTCACCCGGGCAAATTTGATGGCGTGGTTATGGCTCAGTCCAAAACTCTGAATTTCTGTGCGCGGATGAAACCATGCGTCATATGGGGTGCCGTCCGATTTAAGTGCACGGGCCTCCGCACGGTAGGAAGGGGCGTTCGGATACAGGTCAATGTAGTTTTCGTGGAGCGCGAACGGATATCCCAGTTCCTTTGCCGTGCTCCCGAGTTTCTTCAGCTGCTCGTGCCCGCCCAGCTCCGGATTGGCCGGGTAATGGTCCGGCAATTTTTGATCGTAACCGTGCCGCTGCCACACGTGCTCGATGACGGACATGTGGTCCACTCCCGCGTCTTTTAACCGGCGAAGCAACCGGGCCTCTTCCTCAAACTGTCCCTCCTCCGGCCCCCACGCGTCCAGTACGATATCCGGGGTGAGCTGTTTCATGTGCGAGGACGGATCATTGGGAATGTTCGGTAGAACCTCCAGCAGATGAGGAGACACGGCAATGTATCCTCGCTCGTCGAGTTTGTGACGCGTTCCTTCCGTGGTTTTATGGTACGTCGCACGTTCGAAGGGGGTCTTTGTTGCATTCGATTTCTTCCAGTTCAACATGCGAAACGTAAACACGTTCTGCTGAGAAAGGTACCGAAGGGGCCGCGGCAGGTATGACATATTTACCTTCTCGGTTCGCTGTGCCAGGGGATAGCCGAGCGAGAAATCCGTGATCGAACGGGATGAGGATGTTGCACGAACAGTGAGTGCTTTGCCCCTGATACCGAACGTCCAGTCAACGTATGCGGTCGTCTCCCCGGATTGATACCGACAGGTGGCTGTCAGCCGGTTCCTGCTGTCATCGATTGTAACCTCCTGTACCTGTCCGCGCACAACGTCTCCGGTAGAACCTTCAAGGGTAACGCCGCCCGTGCCGGAAAGATAAAACGCCGGTCGGTCGCCGCGGTGGACCGTTACATCCCGTAATGTTCCGGTCTCCGGCTTATAACGGTAGGTGATAGAAGCGTCCGCCCCTCGGTAGGTCAGGTTGTATCCGTCCTGCGTTTTGGACACCTTATTGGTATATTCGGAAAGGAGGTTGGACGGAACCACGCCCTGATCCGACCGGTTGGACACCGAGCGCAGGTCCACGTCCCGCACGGCCCGATACGCCGTACCCGACGTGAGGTCCTGGAGTCGTTCCTGTGGGTCCTTTTGCTCC
>CAYXQY010000195.1:0-6837 GCA_964466525.1 uncultured Planctomycetia bacterium | reverse complement strand
TGGACACCACAGTACGCCGATCGAAACGTACGAAAATTACCTCACGTTCCAGGATCTCCCCGCCAGTGACTATCGTCTGCCCGTCGAACCGGATCAGCCCAATCAGGGATGGGCCGACGAAGAAAACGGCGTGTTTATGGTGCGGAATGGGGACGATTACATTTTCGGAGGGCTGTATATTGGACCCGCTCCGTTTGCAGTCAACCCGATCGGCTACGTCTACCATCGAACCCCTCTTAATGATCGTCTTGTGAGCATTCATCTCGAAACACGCTCGCCCGACAGCGGCAAAACACACACAATCGGGCCGAAGGAAGACAACTGGCGTCCACTCAAAATGCCCGACGGCCACCGAAGTGTCCTCCGGGGACAGGAACTTCCGATCACTCCACTGCCCCCCGTCATGAACAGGGAGTGGCCCCCGAGAGAATATCGAAAGGGTCGGGCGTGGTTTTACCGGGCCGAATACGGACCGTATCTCATTGGCATGAACACCACGGACAAAAAATCATTTAATGCAAGTCTGTATGAATTAAACGTGCCCGAGGAATGGAAAGGGAAACAGGCCGTTGATCTGATATCGGGCCGGTCCGTGGACCTGTCCACGCCCGTGGTCGTACCCCCCAAGACCACCCTCATACTGCAAGTTGAGCGCCAGGAAGACGATAAATAACCCCAGCAATCGACGTTCCGCTGATTTGTATGGAGGACCTCGTTTCCCGGAAAAAAAATTTGTGTTTCCGATAAATCCAGTAAACTGCCGGGACCCCACTGAAAATTTCTGATTGTCCTGGAATGGGCTATACCGTTGATAAATCGCTGAATTTTTTCTGGTATTTGGAACCATATCTCTATCTTTATATGATAGCGTAACCGGTGTCATGTTGAATTCGTTCAGGTATTTTTTCGTCTAACTTATTATGTACCTATTAAACCGATGAAATATTCTTTCTTATCCGTCCTGTTATCCGGATTGACCCTGCTGGTTCTTGCCGGTGCGACCGATGCTCAGAACCCCACGACACTCTGGGAAACGAAAAAAGGTATTCAAAAACCGGAAAGTGTATATTACCACAAAAAGAGTGATCGTCTATTCGTTTCCAACATCGTCGGGGGAGGAACGGAAAAAGACGGAAAAGGCTGGATCAGCGTGCTCAGCGCGGAGGGCGAGGTGCTTGAACCAAAATGGGTGAAGGGACTGAATGCGCCGAAAGGCATTCGTATAGCCGACGGCACCCTCTGGGTCAGTGACATCGACCGTCTACTCGGGTTCGATCTCTCAACTGGGAAGAACGTTGAGGAAGTATCCATTCCGGACGCTGTTTTTCTGAACGACGTAGCGGTTGGACACGACGGTGACGTCTTCGTTTCGGACATGCGGGATAACAAAATTTACCGGTACAGCGACGGAGAGGTAGGCGTTTTCGCGCAGGGAGAAAAACTGGAGTCTCCGAACGGCCTGCTGGTCAGTGGAACACGCCTGCTGGTCGGCGGAAATTCCACCGGAGAAAATAAATCGGGCCACCTGTTCTCGATCGACCTGCGCACCGGTAAAAAACGGTTGATCACCCCGGAGCCCACCCTGCAGATCGACGGCATCGAACTGGACGGACGAGGGAACTACATTGTCACGGAATGGTCCAGGGGAACCATTTTGAAAATTTCACCGGATGGAACGAAAAAGAAACTCCTTCAGCTGGAACGAAGCACCGCCGACATCGGGTTCGACCAGAAAACACAACGTCTTTTTCTGCCTTATATGCTGAAAAACAAAGTGGTTGCGTATCGTATTGCTCCCAAAAGGTCGTACCAGTCGCTCATCGATGATCGGTTGAGCCTCTGGCAAACACAGGGCAACTGGAACGTCAATCAGGATGGTGTCGTCACCCTCAAACCGGGACCGGACGAGGAAGGGTGGAAACGGTTCGAGGATTACCTGACCAGCAAAGCGCAATACAAAGATTTCGAACTACATGTGGAATATAAATTTCAGGAGGGAGGAAATAGCGGTGTTTTCTTTCATATCGGCAATCCCAAAAAACCTGTTTCCACCGGAATTGAAGTACAGATCCTGGACTCTTTCCACGAATCCGGGGAATTGGGCCCCCACGACCACGGGGGCATCATTTCGGCCACGGGACCAGCAATCAACATGTCCCGCCCTGCCGGTCACTGGCAGCACATGGTGGTCCTGTCGAACGGTGATCACCTGAGGGTTCTTCTTAACGGTGAACAAATCCAGGACGTTCAACTGAATGAAACAAACGTCAGCGATCGCCCTTCAACCGGACACATCAGCATTCAGGACCACGGGTTGCCCTTTCAGGTCCGAAGCATTCGTATCCGTCCATTACAGAACTAAATGATCCAAATTGATCCGGTCGGATTCATCGAAACGCTTCGTTTCTTAATCATGTTTTAGACACTGTTTCGAAACCGTACCATGATCGAGCGCATGAACGGCATGAACTCGCTTCTCTCCCTCCTGTTCATTACGTTCCTCGTTCACATGCCCGTCCGGTCCCAGCAACCGGAAAAACTCTGGTCCGTGGAAAAGGGCATGAGTGGCCCCGAAAGTGTCTACTACGATGCAGATCGCAATCAGCTGTTTGTTTCCAACATGGCGGGAGACAGTTCGACAAAAGATGGGAACGGATGGATCACGGTTCTTTCCCCGGACGGTTCGGTCGTCGAGAAGAAATGGGTGAAGGGGCTTGATGCTCCGAAAGGCATTCGGACCACGGAGGATACGCTGTGGGTCAGTGACATCGACCGACTCCTGGCGTTTGATCTTGAAACCGGGGACATGGTGGAGGAGATCTCGGTGTCCGACGCCGTGTTTCTGAACGATGTCGACGTCGGTCCGGACGGGTCCGTATACGTCTCCGACATGAAAGATAACCGTATCTACCGGTATAGAAACGGAAATCTTAACGTGTTTTCGGAAGGCGATCAGCTCGAATCTCCAAACGGCGTGCTCGTCAGCGGAACGCACCTGCTGGTCGGTGGCTGGTCGACCGGTGAAGAAACCGAAGGACACCTTTACGCGCTTGACCTGCGTACCGGAGGGAAAAAATATATTACACCAAAACCACTCGGTCACCTGGACGGACTGGAGGTGGACGGTCGCGGGCATTACCTGGTCAGCGACTGGATCGAAGGAGATATCTACCGTGTGACCGGTTCGGGGGCTCCGACAAAGATCCTGAACCTGGATCAGGGAACCGCCGACATCGGATATATGCACGAACAACAACGGCTATTCGTTCCACAGAACCAGAAAAGCCGGGTGATCTCGTACGACCTTCACGAAAGGGATCAGTAATCATTCCACAGATTCCGGCGGTTCCGTTGCCTCATTCCCTCCGGTCAAGACGGTATTTTGAACGAGCACGCGGACGGCAGGCTTCGTGTGTGTAAATGCACACAAAACCGTTCGAGAAGATCTTGTTTTTTTACCTCGTTTTTACCAGAATAAACTCCTGCCAGCAGAGGGGAGCCATAACGGCGAATCCTGTTTCATTCATTTATTTCACGAATTTTTGTCGACCATACCATGTCTGTAAAAGTAGAAGTTGAAAGTGGAGAAGACCTTGAAAATGCCATTCGTAAGTTCAACCGGCGGTGCAATCATGCCGGGGTGTTTCGGGAGATTAAGCGGAAATCATTTTACGAAAAACCGAGTGAAAAACGACGAAAAGAGAAAAAGCGGAAGAAGAAAGTTATAAACAAGGCACGACGGCGTATGAAAGCACGTCGTTCAAAGGGGAATTATTAACACCGGCTGATTTTAACTTCCATATCCTTCATGGATCTACTTGTCAACGGCGAGCGACGAACACTGGAGGAGGTTCAAACCGTCTCCGACCTTCTTGAGAATATGGAACTGGATCCGGATCAGGTTGCTGTGGAAGTTGACGAATCCGTTGTCCCCGGAGATGAATACGAGGAATACCCCCTGAAGTCGGGAGCTGAAGTAGAAATTGTCACGTTTGTAGGCGGAGGGTAAAGGGACGAGTTTCATTCCCGTCACGAACCGGGCCCAGCCGCCCCACCTCTTTTTTTACGTCAGGTAAGATCCCAATGGAAATTTACGGACAAAAGTTTGACAGTCGAATTATTGTTGGAACGGGTCGCTACGAAACGAGGGACCTCCTTCAAAACGCACTCGTCGCATCCGGAACGGAAATGGTCACCGTAGCTTTACGCCGGGTGGACCTTGAGGAAGAGGAAAACCTCCTTAACTATATCGACACGGATGAGTACACCCTCCTGCCGAACACGGCTGGGTGTTCGACCGCGGACGAAGCCATTCGAACAGCACACCTGGCTCGGGAACTGGGTATGACCCCGTTCGTCAAACTCGAGATTATCGGTGACGAGGAAACGCTGTACCCGGACAACGAACAGACGATCGAGGCCACCCGCCGACTGGCGGACGAGGAGTTTGCCGTCATGGCGTACACGAACGAGGACCTGGTTACCGCCCTGAAACTGCAGGACGCCGGTGCTGCGGCGGTCATGCCCCTCGGCGCTCCCATCGGCTCCGGACTGGGCATGTTGAACCCAACCAACATCCAGATGATCGTGGACCGTCTGGACGTTCCCGTCATCGTGGATGCCGGTGTCGGTGAAGCGTCGGACATCGCGGAGGTTCTTGAGCTCGGTGCAGCGGGCGTACTGGTGAACACCGGCATCGCACAGGCCGATGATCCCGTTAAAATGGCGGAAGCCATGAAGCTTGCCTGCCGGGCCGGTCGCCTGTCCTTCGAAGCCGGACGCATTCCGAAAAAACGATACGCCACCCCGTCCAGCCCCGAAGAAGGACAGATCGTCGATTAACCCGGATGTTTACGGGTTTGCCCGTTTGTTCTACCGCTGGAAACTGTTCAAGACCCCTCCATGATCGGACAAACGCGATTTAACGCGTTCAGAACAGCCGAACAACGACCATCCCAACCACCAATAACAGGACCGCGAGAACCGTGATCAGATCGAAGTATCTCTCCAGCAAGTCCTTCACGGGTTGACCGTATCGATAGAGGAGTGCTGCGACTGCGAAAAATCGAATGGATCGACCGACCACCGACGCGACGACGAACTTCGCAAGGAAAAGCGTCCATTGCCCGGTCGTCAACCCGGATGCAAACACACCGCTTGCAACCGTAAAAACTTTAAATGGAATCGGTGAAAGCGCGGCCGAAATGACGATCATGAACAGATTGCGGTTGTACAATTCCTGAACATAGGCAAACGTGGAGGGTTCGAAAAGGTACCGAAAAAACACCGATTGTACAGACGACCAGAAAAAATAACCGATGCCAAACCCGAGCATCCCCCCGAGTACGGATCCCGCCGTACAGACACCGGCCAACCAGTACGCCCGGGGCCTTGCCCCCAGAACGAGTGCAATCAATAACACGTCCGGGGGAACGGGGAAAAAGGTCGCTTCCGTAAATGCAAGCAAAAACAGAGCAGCCGCTCCATACCGTGTACCGGCCCAGGACAACACCCAGTCATAAAGCCGTCGAACCGGATTTTGAACAGCTTGTTCTTCCGTTTTCACAATTTTATTCTGTTGATGTAGAGCAGGGAATCCGCGGATCGCGCTCCGCCATACCGTCTGCATGGTAGGTCCGGGGCTTCAGAAAGAACCCGAGCGTCCGATCGAGAGAGTTCGTTGAAATCAACGGTAGGGTTTGTTACTATAGTATATCCATTCGGGCTTGTAGCTCAGCTGGCGAGAGCGCACGCCTGATAAGCGTGAGGTCGGCGGTTCGAATCCGCCCAGGCCCATATTTCCGGTTGCTGCCTCCTTTTGTCTGTCTTCGTACTCACTTTTTCGAGGTGTATCATGTCTTCAGAGGGGAATCTTCACGTCGGCACAAGCGGTTGGGCATACAACGATTGGCGGGGGCCCTTTTATCCGGAGGACCTGCATAAAGAAGATCAACTTGAGTTTTACTCGAAACGGTTTCGGACCGCCGAGATTAACAAAACCTTCAATCAATTTCCATTTGAGGGAT
This sequence comes from uncultured Planctomycetia bacterium, assembly GCA_964466525.1. GTDB lineage: Bacteria > Planctomycetota > MHYJ01 > CAYXQY01 > CAYXQY01 > CAYXQY01. The sequence continues at coordinate 811 of CAYXQY010000195.1, read as the reverse complement.
ACATTCGCAAGTGTAACGACTGGGTATCCGACGATTTCTGTTTTTCTGTCTGTGGGAATCGACGAATTACTCATGAGTCGGGGTTGAAGGACCTTCGAGGGGTGATGAGTGCGTTTTTTAGCCGGCTTGAGGACCTTGATTGCCTGGACGTGGTGGTCTGGGAAATTCCGGAGGACATCGAAAAGGACGAGGATCGGTTGATGGAGTTTCTGGAGGTGCTGCCGATGGACCTGAATCACGGCATTGAATTTCGAAATCAATCATGGCACGAAGACAGCGTGTATCAGAAGCTCGAAGACCGGGGGGTTTCCTGTGTGACCGTGCATCAGAAGGACCGTGACTGGCCCGAGCTTTTGGAAACGGGTCCATTTTCGTACATTCGGTTTCGCGAGAGCGCCAACGGCTCCGGTTCCTCAAACATTGATCAGGCCGTGCTTGAAGAATACGCGGAAAAAACGGAGGAGTTGCTGGATCAGGGCCGGGACGTGTACCTGTATTTTCTGAACGTGGACGGAGCAAAAGCCATCGAGGACGCGAACCGGCTGAATGATTTACTGTCCCGGTAGGCCGCCCGCCGCGCATCGTTCAGGGCAAAACAAACAGATTCGCAACCGTCTTGACACGGCAAACGAACTTTGTTAGGATTTTAACTGCTTCGAGAAGAGTGATCTTTGAAAATTCGGGAGAAATGTCAGGGCCATCTTCTTTATCGTCCCTGTGGACGTGGCCGATATCCGACCACGATTGTGGTTGTAGGGATATGCGGCCAAAGCTACTAAGGGTATGAGGTGGATGCCTTGGCGCTGGACGC
>CAYXQY010000194.1:546-6856 GCA_964466525.1 uncultured Planctomycetia bacterium | reverse complement strand
GGTGAAGAAAGGGGATATTGTCGGGAATTCAAATACGACATCATCGGATAAAGACGCAACGGAAAAGGGAAGCGATACGTCCAATAGATCCTCTGATGGACATGAAGTTCGGGAGGATCGTGAAAAAACGGAAACTGCTTCCAGCAACATCAACACGAATCGGCCGTCGAGCAATTCCACATCAGCTCCAGTGACGGATGACCGGAAAGGATCGGATGGATCCGCTCAAGCCGAAGAGAAAGCGGTAAGGAACAATTGGGAACCGCAAAACGGCCAAGTAAGCACGGAAGAGGTCCCGCAGGAGCGACAAAAAGCTGCGCTGGAAGCGCTTCGGCTTGGAACTGTTCCCCAGTTTGCGATCGAACAAATCACAATCGGACGCGACGAAGAACGAGAGGCTATTCAAGACGCTGCAGATGAAACGGAGAATGAAGGAAAGGGTAGATGCATGCTGATTTCTGGTCCGAATGGATCGGGAAAAACCCACTTGTTGAGTGTGTCCGAAGAGGACCTCGTCAGCCGGGGGTTCGTCACTGCCAGAGCCAACCTGGAAGGTGCGATCGGTATAACGCCGAAAGACGTCTATCGAGAAGCGGTACGTAGTATGAGCTGGTCGTCTTCCGGTAGATCCTGCTCTGGCACGCTTGAGAAATTCATACATGAACACTGGGATCGACTTGAGCAGTTTAACGCAAATAAATTCATCGATGTCCCGATTCTCAGAGGAATCATTGATCTTGTGAACAGCAACAAGGTAATCCCCCGTAAGATCTGGGACTTCCTTCTCGGAAATGAACAGTACACGGATCAACTGGAAGGAACTTTGTTGAAGAGTACTCACATGCCCTACTGGCGTTCGGCAGGTCAATATACGGGCAATTTTTTCAACGGCTTTGCTTATCTTTGTCAGGAATTAGGATTTTCAGGGTTTTCGTTATTAATCGACGAAGCTGAACTGGTTCTCAACCAGGATATCGATGATGCCCTCCAGGGGAGGGAATGGTTGCGCGGGCTGATCATGTCCGTGAAAGGAGGGTCGTTCAAAGGAGCGAATGGGACCGAATTCTCCGAGTACGATACCTCCCGTTATAAGAGATGGAAAGAATTCCCGGGCATGAACCTACAGAAGTGGAGGTCTGAATACAAGATCCGATACGGAGGGGTTAATCCAAAGCGAAAAGCTCGGACATCAATTCATGGAATTCCGTTTGCCCCGTTGGGTAATAGTCCATTTCTGCTTTGCCTCGGCTACACAAAGCAACATATGGAAGGGGCAACGGTCTTTGATGAGGGGGCTTGCTATTCGGATTCCTGGCTCCCTGAAGAAATGTGTGAGGATCGAATACTGGAGCTGGAATTGCCCATCCAGAAAGATATCGAAACACTGATTGACAGAATAGCACGACTGTACAAGGAGGCATATCCTGAAGAAGGTGAGCGGATAGATGACTCCCTTCCAGAGATTAAGTCAACGCTTGTCGAGCGGATTGATCGACGGATCAGCATGCAGCCCGGATCCGCTTTGAGGTGGGCCACCCAGTGTATCGCTGGCGTGCTGGATCGGCTCAACCAGAGATCCGTGGATGAGATCAGGACATCCCTCAGCTAACCTCAATGTCCACCTGGTCTGCCCTCTGGAAAGACGACTGGTCGTTGGTGAGACCATTTTTTCATCGCTTCCGCAAACCTACAGATATTCAGAAGAAAGCGATACCCCCGATTCGTGCCGGGGAGGATTCGGTTGTTGTCGCACCTACCGCGTCGGGAAAAACCGAAGCGATCCTGCCTCCGTTGCTCGCGCGCAACGGAGATAATCTAAGACCTACAAGCGGTCCTCTGATACTGTACGTTGCTCCAACACGCGCTCTCGTTTCCGACCTTGTGAAACGGATTCGGAGACCTATCCGGCAAATGGGCGGAGAGGTTCGAGAACGAACGAGTGACCACCGCAACTGGAGCGAGGGTGATGCCTGCTCCGTACTGGTAACGACACCGGAATCACTCGATTCAATAACGATGCGGTCATCCAGTAGTCTACACAGTGTCAGAGGAATTATCGTGGATGAAATTCATCTCCTTGAGGGAGGGCCACGCGGGCTGCAGCTGCGAATGGTGCTGGAACGGTTGGAACAGACCCTTGATGAACGTTTACAGCGGGTTATTTCATCGGCAACAATGCCCGACCTGGACGAGCTCGCCGAACGATGGGGGCGTGATACCTCCATTATTACCAGTTCCGAGCCACATGAGCTGGAGGTACATCTACTTCGATCCGACTGGGACGATGAATGGTTTCAGTTTGTACAGGATTTTATTCGGAATAAGGAGGCGCGGAAAGTCCTTGCGTTCGGGAACAGCCGAAAAAAAGTAGAGGGCTTCTCATCGGTGATGCAACAAGGGGATTGGACGGATTCATCCTGGACGGTTCGTACGCACCACAGTTCTCTTAGCCAGAACGAACGACAACGTACGGAAGACGAGTTTCAGAACCATGAAAAAATACTCGTTTCCGCTACGAGCACCCTTGAAGTAGGAATTGATATCGGCGACGTGGACCTTGTGGTCCTGCTTGATCCGCCGTATACGCTAAACAGCTTTCTTCAGCGACTGGGAAGGGGGTGTCGAAGGAAGGAGCATCGGGAAGTACTTGCAGTTGCTGATAGTCCTCGTGATGCACAGTTATTTAATGCACTTACGGAAGCGGCTCGTCAGGGGAAAAGTGACGGAGGGATCACGCCTCCACTTCTTGCTGTTGGCGTACAGCAGATTGTCTCGACTATGGAACAGAAAGCCAACGAAACGGCTCAGGGAAAGGAAGTATTTCTCTCTGCATCAGCGATTCATAACATACTCGATCCGTCGGTAAAATTTGAAGAACGAACTGAAGAATTTGTAGAACAGTCCATTGATGCCGCCTGTTCAATGGAATTGATACGACGGGAAGAAGCCTGGGACGGCGATGAGCCATATCAAATTTTAAAACCGGGCTCGAAAATGAAGCACTTTGTACAAGGCCGATTGTTCCATATTGTGTTTTCGCCATCTGGCCAGGAAAGAGAAGTGGTTGATACCAAATCCAGAGAGACGATTGGATCGGTGATGATGATGAATCCGGAGCCGGGAAATCTTATTCAGCTTTCGGGACGAGCATGGCGAATTGTAAATGTAAAAAACAGGCAAATTTTCGTAAAACACCAAGCATCCGGTCAAGCCTCGCCTCCAGGTTATATGTCAAGTTCAGGACATGCATCTCGGGAATTGGCTCGGGAAATGGCTAAAAATGTCTGGGGGGAATGGGAGGAAGGGCTGTCAGCTTTTTACTACGATGAAGACGAGGAGGACTGGGTGTACGCCCATTTTTTAGGATTCAACTGTGCTATTCTCCTCACATCTTACCTCGAGAAAAAAGGTTTGAAGGCAAAAGATCCAACTCCATTCTCGTTTCGATGCAGCGATAGGTGGCATGAGGAAATCCGCCGGCCCCGGATAATGGCGCTGAAGAATCTGGTTTCCGATCAACCTGAAATAGCAGCGAAGGCACATAGCATGGGACGGCTTTATAAAAAAATCCACGATGAATACGGATCGGCTCAGGCCAAACTGGTCTTTGACTGGAAGCGAATCACTCGTGATATACAAGAGGTAAGTTTTCGGGAAGTCGAACAACAGGAAATTAATTGGGCGTACAACACCGACGAGATCATCGAGGAGTTATAAGACTCGAATGTTCTGGACATAGTATAGACGGTGATGTTTCTATGAATGTGCTAACTACGACCTATAGTTGAATTTATGAAATGGGTATCTTATAAGAATTCCTGTTGTTTTCATTTCTTCATGTAGTTGCTGCAAACTGCCCGAACGGTGGCAAACCTGAACAATTTGGCAATGGTGTTCAAGAAGCATATCAGTCAGGTGCACTGTCTGGAGGACGAGCCCGATCGACAGGAAAACGTCTCGTTTTCCACGATTTTACGATACCTGTCCGAAGTTTGGCATGCGTGTGGAAGCGGTGATGCATTCTTCCGGCGTTGCAGCGGTGAAATTCTGGAACTGAAATCATATTCTGTTCCCGATGCATCAATTAAGTGACGAGCAAAAGAGTCAGGCGAAACAGACGTTCAACCGGTTTGTTCGGAACATCCACTCTGTCGATCCGGAGAAGATCAAGCGTGAAGCGAAGGACTACCTGGAAAGTTTGCTGAATGAGCGTGAGGATATACCGGATAAAGTTCGTGAGAAACTGCGGATCGGCCAATATTTTCTGACGACATATTATCCCTTTGACCTGGAAGAATCTGAAGACCGGGTGGCCCTCGCGGCTCTGCAGTACCTGCTGGATCCGTGGGACGGGGTGTCGGACGTGATTCCGGAGCGTGGACTGGCCGACGACGCGTTTGTTTTGTCGTTTGCCCGGAAAAAGATTCAGAACCTCAAGAATAAGAAACAGGAGGATGATGCAGGACAAAAAAAGGAGACGTCTGAGCAGAGGAAAATAGCAGAGGAGCAGGATAACGGACAACGGCATGAGTCCGTACAGGATAATAATCCTTCAGATCGGGAGGAGGTGGAGGAGCAAGAGCATGAAGAGATGGACAGTGAAGGTGACCATGAAACTGAGGCCGGAGACGAGACTCGTCGAGCGTATCCCGAGGATGAGGAAAAGACCCCGGCGGATCGTGTGCAGAAACGCAGGATGTTGATCCAGAATGGTTACAAAGTGGTTGAAGCCAACGAGGATCTGTCTGAGGTGGTCTGGTACAACGAGCAGAAGGACGAGCGCATCGTTGGAACGGATAAGGCCTGGGACCATTACCAGTCGGAAGATGAGCCGTCTACAACAGCAGACTCTGGAGAGGGCGAAGGAGAAAGAACAAAGCAGGAAAAACAATCAAATGCTGAAAACAAAGAGGTCGAATCTGATCAGCATTCGATGTTCCATCGCATTCTCTCGAGTATCACGACTAAGCCATCGAAGGGCGCGGAGGGAAGCGATGAGAATGGTAAAACGGGGCTTGAGAATGACACGGCCTCGGAACCATCGAGGGATTCCAGTAATAACTCAACCACCGGAACATCAAACCAAGAAGATGATTCCGATGGGACACCTGTTGATCTTGGTCTGGAAGATAACCAGCAGGGGAGCACCGGACAGACACCAGATCAAGATGCCATAGAAGCTAACGAAAAAAAGGAGAGTGAGCTCCAGAAGGAGGATGCGAAAGCTGAACAGGAATCAGAAGACGAGACCGAAATTGAGGTTGATGACATCGTGGATGTGCCCGGAGAAAAACGGGGTAAAGTGAAGTCAGCGTATAGCAACTACCTGGAGGTAAGACATTCAAGAAGCCACGTCGAGCTTTATAAGAGGAGTGAGTGTGAGTTGGTCAGGACAGGGTAAGCCGTTTTCCACCTATCTTATACCCGAATGTCACCGAGGCGAATAAAAAAATGATGCGCATGACGATTTACGCGTTCGGCTCATTATTTTTTTCTGACGTAAGGATCTCTTTCCGTACTTCTGCCAGTGTTTGTCCCTCTTTTGTTTCCCACTTTCTCAATCCATTCTCGGTTTCACGGTCACTCCCTGTTTTCTGGATGCAGTGTACCGCTGCCATCGAGCTGCTGCTGAACTCCTCCTCATCGACGAGAAGGTTGCCGTTTTCCAGCACTTCGGCCTGAAACTCGTCTTTCTGACCTCCTCTTGGTTTGTACGTCATATGCAGATGATCCCCGGGAGCAACGTAATCTTCCTTAATCATTTGGAGCATGAGGTCGCGGCCCTGCAGTTCGTAGGTGGAAATGGTCGTGTCGGTTTCGGGATCCGTTTTGAGGGTCGGGGTTAACTCGTCCGGCAGGGCGTAGATGACATCCTCCGTGGTCTGAGATTTGTATTTCTTGATTTCCCAGATGAAAACTTCGTTTTTCAGGGTCTTGGCCCAGTGCTCAAGATCACTCGGGATGTCATCAATCGGTATTGCGATTCCGGGGGCCTGGTCCAGTATGTCTCGAATCAGGTCAGACGCGTGAAGGTCCGCTATGTCTAATTCCTTCAGGATCCGCCTGGGGCCATCTTCTTCGTTGAGCAGATCCATGGCCAGCTGATGTATGCGGTTTCTGGATTCGCGGTTTTGAAACGTCGTGATCTGTTTGGATACCTGTGGGGCGATGTGATTCCAGGTGGTATGTTCCCCCATTTCATTCTCGACGATGAACCATTCGTTGCTATCCAGGTCGATCGCAAATCCGTCCGGGATGGTGCGGGTTCCGCCACTGGTTTTGACTTCACGCTTGGGCAGGTACAGCGCAT
>CAYXQY010000194.1:0-536 GCA_964466525.1 uncultured Planctomycetia bacterium | reverse complement strand
ATACGGCCCGAAAATCCGTGATATATTGTTTTCAACCACCCGTTCCAGCTCGTTTTCATCTTCGAAGTCGACCGGGATGTATACGTTGTTGTTTTGTACTAGCATATCTCACGTCACCTGTAGAGAAATGTAATGATTTCACAGATCGGATGATAGAGGCAAGTTACTGCTCTTCAGATATGTCAATAACATCATCGATCGTAATGTAATTGTTTCGTACATCAGGAAGATCGAGTCGATGATTGACAGTACACCGTCAAAGTGTTCCTTGATCCGATCAAATTCCTGTTCGGTTTTGCCGGTTTTTGTAAAAAACTCTTCAGTGACTTCCTGATCTACTTTCTCCAGATCAATTTCATGTTCCAGGAGTGTTTTCACATCAACCGGGTCCACTATCCACTTCTCCAAATATGGCTTTGATGTTTCGATGGACAGGTCGCTTTCCAGCCAGTCGAGGACGTGCCGGTCCCACAACATCTCCGATATCATGTCGTCAGGGGTCCGGGAGCCACTCGCCAGCGGTCCGAGAAACTTTT
>CAYXQY010000193.1:0-6899 GCA_964466525.1 uncultured Planctomycetia bacterium | reverse complement strand
TGGCCGGAATGATTTCGGCACCATCCCATAATCAATGACGGTGGGTCTCGAACTAAAAGGCTGCTGAAAAACCCCTATTATCTTTGTTCACGGGCGACGGATCATTTCACTCGTATAAGGAGCGAAAAGCGAGGCCATCAGCCATTTTTTTCAGCCTCCAGCTGCTCGCGAAGCACGTCCATGGCGGTCTGCGGATCCGCCTTGCCCTGGGTTCGTGACATAATCTGTCCCATCAGTGCCTGAATTGCATTCTCATTACCGGCCAGGTAATCTTCAACCGGCTGCCGGTTTTCGGAAATGACCTCGGCGGCAATCTCGTCAAGCTCGGTTCGATCGCCGACCTTCCCGAGGTCCTGTTCCCGCTTAATCTCCTCCGGATCAGCGTCCGTCTCCAGCAGTTCCAGAAAAATTTCCCGGCTGGCGGTGGAAGTGACCTGATCTTCTTCGAACAGACGGGCCAGCTTCGCCAGACGTTCCGGGGACACCGGAAATTCGTGAATCTCAACGTCGTGTTCGTTCAGGTACTCCCGGACATCCTTTATGATCCAGTTGGATACCGCTTCCGGATCGTCGAATGTGTCCAGTGACGTTTCGAAATAATCCGCTATGGGTTTGTTCTGCGTGAGCACCTCAGCGTCCTCCGGGGATAATCCGAGTTGTTCCTCGAATCGACGTCGGCGTTCGAGGGGACGTTCCGGCAAATTATCTCGAACTTGCTGGATCCAGTCCGGATCCGGCTCCAGCGGGAGAAGGTCCGGTTCGGGAAAATACCGGTAATCGGATTCCTCTTCCTTCATCCGAAGCGGGAACGTTCGTCCCTGGTTGGCGTCGTACTGAACCGTGCCCTGTTCGACCGTTTCCCCCCGTTCCAAACGATTGATCTGACGCGTTTGCTCGTACTCGAGAGCGGACCGTGCGTTTTTAAACGAATTCAGGTTTTTGACCTCCACTTTGGTCCCCAGTTCCTCTCCTTCTTTACGGATCGAGATGTTGGAATCACATCGCAGGCTGCCCTTTTCCATGTCACAATCGGACACCCCGAGATACCGGAGCAAACGTTTGAGTTCGACGAGGAAGGCATATGCTTCGTCGGGCGTCTGAATGTCCGGTTTCGTAACGATCTCCAGGAGGGGAACCCCCGCACGATTCAGATCGACCCGGCTGTGGGGCCCGTCTTTTTCGGTGGTGGCGTGCATCAACTTTCCGGCGTCCTCCTCCATGTGCACGCGTTCGATTCCGATCCGCCGCTCACCGTTCTCCCCGGCTGCCTCGATTGTCAGGTATCCGTCCGACGAAAACGGCTGATCGTACTGAGAAATCTGGTAGTTTTTGGGGAGGTCGGGGTAATAGTAATTTTTGCGTGCCATACGCGTGCGATCGGCAATCGAGCAGCTCAATGCAAGTGCCGTCCTCACCGCCATCCGGTACGCTTTTTCGTTCATGACCGGAAGTGTACCCGGAGCTCCCATGCAAACCGGACAAACGAGGGTGTTCGGATCGGCCCCGAAGCGGTTGGGACAGGAACAAAACATCTTCGTATCGGTCAGGAGCTGCACGTGCACTTCCAGTCCGATTGTCGTTATCCAGGGGTTATCGGTCATGGTCGATTCATTAGTCTTGATTCAGTTCTTCTGTTTGCGCTCCTGAGATGTCGATCTCCGTTTCCGGATTTAGCTCCGGTCGTTGCTCATGATAACCGGTGCGTTCCTGAAACGTGCGGGCAACGTCGAACAGTGTTTTTTCGTCAAACGCGGTGCCGAGCAACTGCAGGCCGACGGGAAGGTTTTCCCCGGTAAAACCACAGGGAATCGAAAGTCCCGGAAGCCCCGCCAGGTTGCAGCTAACGGTAAACAGGTCACACAGGTACAACTGCAGGGGGTCCTCAATTTTTTCACCGAGTTTGAATGGAGGTATCGGTGACGTCGGGCCGGCAATAACGTCGACGGCTTCAAACGCTTCTTCGAAATCGTTCTTAATCAGCCGTCGTACCTTCAGAGCACGGTTGTAGTACTCCTCGTAATATCCCGCACTGAGGGAAAACGTTCCGAGCAAAATTCGTCGTTTGACTTCCTCGCCGAACCCGCTCTCCCGTGATCGGGACATCGTTTCGATGAGGTCGTTCGACGCCCCCGAACGGCTGCCGTAGTGCATACCGTCATATCGGGCGAGGTTGGAACTCGCTTCGGACGTTGCAATGAGATAATACGTAGGAATGCCGTATTCGGTATGCGGGAGGGAGACGTCCACAAGCTCCGCACCCGCTTCGGTCAGTTCCCGCAAACCGGTCCGCACACGCTCACGAACCTCCGGGTGGACCCCGTCCTCGCTGAAAAACTCCTCAGGAACGCCCACGCGAAGATCGTCGAGCCGGTCCGGTGGCTCCTCCTCGGTCAGTTCCGGGAGTTCAACAGGTGCACTGGTGGCGTCGTTCGCGTCCTCTCCTGCAATGACCGAAAGGATAAGAGCAGCGCCAGCTGCGTCGCGCGTGATGGGACCAATCTGATCGAGCGATGAAGCGAATGCGATCAATCCATATCTGGAAACACGCCCGTATGTGGGTTTGCACCCCGTAACCCCGCACATCGCCGCTGGCTGGCGCACGGACCCTCCGGTATCGGATCCAAGAGCGGCCGGCACGAGGCCCCCGCTCACCGCCGCTGCCGATCCCGAACTGCTACCCCCGGGCACACAACCCGGGTCCCATGGATTTCGCGTAGAATCGAAGGCCGAATTTTCGCCTGAGGAGCCCATGGCAAATTCGTCCATGTTCGTTTTTCCAACAATGATGGCGCCGGCCTCCCGGAGGTTCTTTACCACAGTGGCCGAGTAGGGGGGAGTGTACGTCGAAAGCATGCGGGATCCGGCGGTTGTACGTTCACCTTCGACACAGATGTTGTCTTTCAGAGCCACCGGGATACCGGCCAGGGGACCAACGGTCTCACCGGCCGAAAGTCTCCTGTCAATTTCCCGGGCCCGCCGGAGAGCGTTCTCGTCAAATACCGAGATAAACGTATTCAGATCCTCAGCGTTTTCAATGCGTCGCAAGCACTCCTGCACCGTCTGCTCGGCGGACCCTTCCCCGGTCTGTATCCATTCACGCAGGGCGGGAAGGTGCATAAAAACGCTTTCTTGTAGATCGGACATCGCGGGATACTCCGTTCGAGGGATTGAGGTTCGTTTTGTAGCCGGGTTCTGTCCGTTGTTCCGGACCGTCACTCGCGCTCATCCTGGATAATTCGAGGCACCATGAAAAACGCGCCGGTGCGACCCGGGGCATTTTTCAGGACCTGGTTGGTTTCGAGGGGTTGGTCCACTTCATCCGCCCGTTGCACATTCGAAAGTTCCAGTGGGTGCGTCATCGGTTCGACCTCGTTAAGATCGAGTTCTCCGATCGTCTCTACATGATCCAGTATTTCGGAGAGCTGATCCCGGAGCCGGTGCTTCTCATCCTCGGTGAGCTCCAGCCGAGCAAGCGTTTCGATTTGATCGAGGTCGTTCTCGCTGAATTTCATGGGCGTAATACAGCAGCGGATAAGCTACTTTGCCTTTTAATCCGGTCGACGCATGGGGCAACTTATTAGAATACCTAACTGACGGCAATTATGATATTGTGATCAACCCCTATAATCAAGATCATTTTTCAGACCTGTTTTTCAGGTGGAAAGCAACCATGAACCACATCCCTGAGATCTGTTTTTCGTTGCGAAACCCGCTGCTGGTGCTCTTGTTGATCCCGTCTCTGCTGCTCGGCTGTTCGTTATTTGAAGAAGAACCGGAGAAACTGACGCTTGACACCGAATACGACCGTACATTTGACGTCGTTCAGGAGGTCCTGTCCAATCGATATCCCCTGAAGACCACCGATCGGAACGCGGGAAAAATCGTGACCGAATGGCGGGTAAAACCATCCTCCACCGGTTCGGAACGAATGCGTCTCTTTGCTCACGTAAAGGAGTCAGAGAACCAGCCAAAAGACCTTGATATCACCCTGCGGTCCGAACGACAGACCGTGGAGAACATAATTAAGCCTTTCGAAACAGAAGATGTGAAATGGGATGACGCGGGGCGAAATCGGAAGCTTGAAAAAGACCTGCTTCAGGTCATGCGCTTCCGGTTGGAGTCGGAGCAAATCGAACAGGAAATCATTGAGGACATCGAGGAACGCGAGGAAAAGGAAAAACGACTGAAGCAATGGGAACGTGACGAATGAATAGACCTTACCTCAAGCTGACGCTGACGCGAACGAACTGAGCTGATCGGCGTTCCATCGGGACCTCCGACGGTGGAAATCCGTACGAAATGGGTTTCCGAGGAAGATGAATGCAGATGATAACGCTCGCGCTGCTGAAGCGTTCATTTAACAAAGGGATATCGTACTTCTGAAAGTTCCAAAAATATGATCATGATCAGACCACTGGAGTTACCGGTTGCATTCAGGCCACGAATCCTCCTTTTTTCTTCACTGCTGATCCTTCTTGTCGGTTGCTTTGCCTGTGACAGAGGGTCCTCCGGAGCGACGGACCGGGTTCGACTCGAGGTGGGGAACCGGACATTGCAGGTGCGATTGCTGAGGACCAACGAACAAAGGCTGAAGGGCGTGGTACGGTTTCCACGAATTTCGGACGGGGAGGGAGTTCTGTTTGTATACCCGGAGGAAATGCCGGACCTGTACTGGTCGAACCGAACAATTCTGGACCAGGAACTATCGGTGGCGTTTATCGGGTCGGACCATAAGATCATCCGGGTCAAACAGATGTCACCGGGCACCGGACAGGTCGTTAACGGGGGCCGGCCCGCCCAATTTCTCCTCGTGACCTCCGGGGGATGGTTCCGTAGAAAAAACATATCAGCCGGGGATCGGATCGGGGGCTCCCGACAGTGGTTCCGGGCCGCCGAACCCGTGCGGTCGGTGCCGGAGGTACGCGAGGTTCGCGTGGCAAACGTTCCGGTGCGTGTTGAGGTTGCTGCATCGCCTCCCCAACGACGAACCGGTCTCATGCACCGGAAAGCACTTCCGAAAAATCATGGAATGATCTTTCTGTATGCTTCGGATGGAAAACGATCTTTTCACATGAAGAACACCCTGATCCCACTTGACATTGCGTTTCTCTCCGCCGACGGAACCATCATGGCAATCCGACAGATGGACCCACTCCGTAACCTGTCCACCACCTCCTCGAAACCGGTCCGACATGTGCTTGAACTCCGACAGAACTGGTTTCGAGATCACGGGGTCTCCCCCGGAGACGTCGTCGATCTATCCGCTATCGAAACCCTGGTTTCTCGAACGGAATCGAACGAGGATTGAAGCCCTCTCAAGCAGAAACGTCCGGTGACAGATTGGCGTTGACGCTCCCTTTTCCGGCGTCATACTGTCATCACGGAACAGGGTCGAGGTGGTAAGAAGTAGATAAGACCACCTGTAATCCCCCCGTATACCACCTGCTTTTCAGGACATGAGCCCTGTCGGACGTATGGCATGTAATTTGCATCAATACTCAGTGCATTACATCTCGCCTGTATCTTGATTTCCAAAATTTTTGCTAGGAATTCGACGAGGAGAAAAGTATGGCTAAGCAACTAAAATTTGACGCAGACGCTCGAGAACAGCTCAGGAAGGGAGTAGACAAAGCCGGAAAAGTACTGCGAAAAACGATCGGTCCGAACGGACGTACCGTGGTGATGGATCGCGGATGGGGGGCTCCCAACGTGACCAACGACGGAGAATCCATCGCCGACGACCTGGATCTGATCGATCAATTCGAGAACATTGGTGTCCAGATGGTGCGGGAAGCGGCCAAAAACACCAATGACGAAGCGGGGGACGGTTCAACCACAGCGGCCGTGCTGGCCGAAGCGATTTACAAGGAAGGGCTTGAACACCTCGCCGCCGGGGTGGAACCGATGGAGCTGCGTCGCGGGCTGAACCGCGCCGCCAAACTTGTTGATCAGGAAGTTCAATCGTTCAGCCGTTCGCTTGACGAGGACGAAGTCGAGGAACTGGCCACCCTCGCTTCCGGACAGGACGAAGAGATCGGATCGCTGATTGCTGAAGCGTACGATGAAGTTGGCAGGAAAGGCGCAATTTCCGTTGAGGAAGGGAAAGAGCTTCAGAGCAACCTCTGGGTGGTCAAGGGCATGCAGTTTGACCGTGGATACCTCAGTTCGGAGTTCATCACCGACGAGGAAACGGGGGAATGTCACCTGGACAACCCGCTCATACTTCTGTACGAAGGCGAAATCGACGATGCTCAGGAGCTGGTCCCGCTGCTGGAAAACGTCGCGGCCGAAAACAGGAACCTGCTGGTCATCGCCGAAAAGGTCGAAGGAGAAGCACTCGCAACACTGACCGTTAACAAAGAGCGAGGCGTGCTGAAGTGCGCGGCGATTAAGGCTCCGGGCTACGGAGACCGGCGGGAAGCTATGCTGCGCGATCTCGCTGCGCTCGTTGACGGAGAAGTCATTTCCGAGGAACTCGGCATTGACCTGACGTCCGTTGGGCTCCATCAACTCGGTGAGGCGGACAAGGTGAAAATCGACTCCGACACCACAACGATCTCCGGAGGATCCGGCTCTCAGCAAGCCATCGATCGCCGGGTCAAACGTATCGAAGAAGAACTGGAGGAGTCCACGTCAAGCTACGACCGTGAGAAGCTGGAGGAACGACGGGCTCGTCTGGTCTCCGGCCTCGCGGAAATTCGAATCGGTGCCGCCACGGAACCGGACCTGAAGGAGAAGAAATCCCGGGCCAAGGACGCAAAAAATGCAGTTCAGTCTGCTTTTGAAAGTGGCGTGGTCCCGGGAGGTGGCGTGGCGCTTTTGCGTGCTTCCAAAAAATTGTCAAGGCAACAGGGATTTTCCGGCGACCAGAAATTCGCGGGGGATATTGTGCAAGACGC
>CAYXQY010000192.1:0-6959 GCA_964466525.1 uncultured Planctomycetia bacterium | reverse complement strand
CACTACTACGTGCTCCGGCTGAAACACGGGGGAGCGGAAGGGGAGTACGAGGGCCATGAAGAAGACGAAGAACATGAAGAGGAAGAGGAGGAGGAAAAAACCGATCCCGAGGCCCCCGTCGAAACGTATCATTTCCGTGAGGGCGATCCGGGCAACCTCGCACTGGTCACCGGTGCGGGCATTGTTTCCTCAACTCCGAACGCAAACCGCGCACGTAAATTTCTCGAATTCCTGCTTTCCAAACAGGCCCAATCCTTCGCGGCGAAGCAGGTGAACGAGTATCCGGTCGTCCCCGGTGTGCCCGTTCCCGGTTACATGGTACCGGTCAAAAAGGCATTGTCCCTGAGCCCGGAATTCGATCCGGGTCACCTCAGCGAGCTGGATGCCACCCTGCAATTGCTCCGGGAAGAAGGCATTCTCTAACTGTATTTCCCGGTCATCATCCATGACGTATCGAGCAGATTAATTTCCGAAGGAATCCATGACGGGTGTCAGCACCGGAATTCGGGCCATTCTGTCAGGTGCGGGGGAGCTTCTGCGCCGTTGGTATTTATCGATACCGGTGATCATCGTGGTTGCCGGTGTGCTCATTCCGATCGGTTACCTGATCGCACGGGCGTTTCAGGCGGATCCGTCGACGCTGTATGACCTGATCGTCCGGTGGCGCAATGCGGTTCTCCTGTGGAACACGCTCTCGCTGGTCGTCGGGGTGCTGATCCTGTCGAGCTGTATTGCGCTTCCTCTTGCCTGGTTGTCGGCCCGGGCACAGATCACCGGACGGATTCTGCTCACTGTGATCGGGGTCCTCCCGCTGGCGGTGCCGGGATACGTCATGGCGTATACCCTGCTCGCCACCACGGGAACGTATGGAACCCTTTCGGAAACGCTCGGCTTAATTGTCCCGCGACCGGACGGGTACGACGGTGCATTGATCGCGCTGAGTCTTACGACGTACCCGTACCTGTTTTTGAACCTTCGGACGGCCCTGCTCGGGATGGAATCGAAACTGGAGGACGCTGCCCGCACCCTCGGCGCCGGGCGAATTGAAACGTTTTTCCGGATAATACTCCCGCAGTTACGGCCTGCATTTCTGGCCGGCGGACTTCTCGTGGGGCTACACGTGCTGGGGGACTTCGGGGTGGTCTCCCTGATGCGTTTCGACACCTTCAGTTACGTGCTGTACCTTCAGTACACTGCAGCCTACGATCAAATTTACGCTGCGTGGCTTGCCCTGATCCTTTTGGGCATCACCCTCTGTGCCTTGACGCTCGAGGCGTACCTTCTGAACGGGTTCATTTTTGATAGCAAGGGAACCGGCCCCTCGAACAACGATGACTCGCTGCTGACGGACATCGGACACTGGTCCTGGGCGGGATATGGATTCTCCGGCGTTATCGGATTCCTCTCCGTTGGTCTGCCGATCCTGACCATTCTGCACTGGATGATGGACGGAAGTTCGGAAGGGATGATGATATCTTCTCTTGGAACGGCCCTCTGGAATTCGGTGTCCGTGTCGTTGCCCGCGGCGGGGATTTCGGCTCTTCTCGCCCTGCCGATCGCGTATATCGGTGCCCGATATGATTCCGTCTGGTCAAACGGACTCGAACGCATCGCGTACACGGGATACGCTACACCCCGGCTGGCATTTGCCCTGGCCTGGATCTTATTCGTCCTTGCCGTCATTCCGTTTGGATACCAGACGCTATCCGTCCTTGTGATTGCGTACGCTCTGCACTTTCTTGCCGAATCGATCGGACCGATCCGAAGTGCGTTCTACCAGACGCCCCCCCATCTTGAAGATGCGGCGCGGTCCCTCGGTAGCAGTCCGATTCATCTGTTTATTCGCGTTATTTTTCCGCTGGTTCGCCGGGGAACGCTGGTTGGCATCGCGTTCGTGTTCCTGTCCGCCATGAAGGAACTCCCGATGATGGTGCTCCTTTCCCCACCGGGGTTCCATACCCTGGCCACAGAAACCTGGGGCTATGCGGAGGAGGCGATGTTTGCACAGGCCGCCCCATTCGCCCTGACGATCGTCCTCTTCTCCGCCTGTTTCGTCTGGTTGCTGCTCCGGGACCATTGACGGATAAGAAGGTCTCGAATCCAGCCACGCACTTACGAATCGATGAAGGAACAAATGGGAATAGACCTGTGCAGACGATATAATAAAATCGTGTTTGTCCTTCACTTCGGCATGGGTCGCCCGGACGTTTTCGACTTTCTTCAACCCGTAAACCGATGACAGATCACGTTCTGGACGTAAAAAACGTCTCCAAACAATACAGCTCGGATCGCGCACTTGATGGATTCGATCTGCGCCTGCGGGATGCCGAGATTCTGACCCTCATCGGTCCGTCCGGATGCGGGAAAACGACCGCCCTCCGTGTCATTGCCGGGCTGGAAACTCCCGATGCCGGCGAGGTGATTCTTCAGGGGCGGACTGTCACCGGCGGGGACACATTTGTGCCTCCGGAACAGCGAACGGTCGGGTTCGTCTTTCAGGATCTGGCCCTGTTTCCACACATGACCGTGCTGGACAATATCGCTTTCGGCCTACCCGGGGACACGCACAACCGGGAGGAACGGCTGAATGAAACCCTTGATCTCGTCGGCCTGAACGACCTCCGCGATCGCTATCCCAACGAGCTGTCCGGGGGACAGAAACAGCGTGTCGCACTCGCACGTTCGCTTGTTGTGCGTCCCTCCGTTTTACTCATGGACGAACCATTCAGCAACCTGGACAAGGGATTACGTGAACGTCTGCGTCAGGATGTCCGTGAAATCTTGCAGGAGTGTAACATACCTACGCTGTTCGTTACTCACCATCAGGAGGAAGCCATCTCACTCGGTGATCGTACGGCGGTCATGCTCGACGGAGCCGTCGAACAGGTGGGAACACCCGAACAGCTCGTCGTTGATCCCGACAGCCGATTCGTCGCTGAGTTTCTCGGTCCCACGGAATTTTTACCCGCCCGAAAAACGGATAGCGGCATTGAAACGGAAGTACAAACCCTGCCGGAACACCGGGTGGACACGCCGGAAGCAAACAGATTTGACCTGATGCTTCGAGCTGACGACGTTCAGATCGAAACTGCGGAGAACGGTGACGGGGACGGGGTCGTGGAGGACGCCGAATTTCTCGGCGGACATTTTCGGTACCGAATTCGCCTCTCGTCCGGCTCCCACGTGTACAGCCTGTTAAACCACTCCGAACAGCTTCGCCCCGACACGCCCGTCAATGTCCGGCTGGCTCCCGGGCATCAACTCGTTGGTTTTGAAGCACCAGGCTGAACAGCGGAACGGCCGAAAATCAGAGGAATATACTGTTACACAACAGCCGCCGAATCATT
This sequence comes from uncultured Planctomycetia bacterium, assembly GCA_964466525.1. Lineage (GTDB taxonomy): Bacteria > Planctomycetota > MHYJ01 > CAYXQY01 > CAYXQY01 > CAYXQY01. The sequence continues at coordinate 3,612 of CAYXQY010000192.1, read as the reverse complement.
CGGGTTAGCGCTTTCAACACCATTTTCAGACGTCCGTCCGCTCATAACAGGACGACTGCCTGGAGTCGTTACGCTCGCCGGACCAATGGAAACAGTTGTAACCATGGCGGAAACGTACTTCACTATCCGTACACGGTCCGTCTGTCAACTATGGTCCACATTTTACCAGCTCGACGGTCGACACGTCATGAAATTTGTTTTGTGACGAAGTGGTATCAGTTACAGTCGACAATTCTTCGTGAACGAACAGCTCACGTCCTATTCTCCCGTCACCGGCGAACCGATTGGATCCGTTGATACGGATACGAAATCGGATGTGCAAAAAACGGTCAAACACGCCCGTGCCGCATCCAGACGGTGGCGGCAAACCAGCATGGACACACGGGTTCGGTTTCTGCGCCGGTTGCAGTCGGTTCTAATGGATCAAACGGACCGGATCGTCGATCAAATTGTTCAGGAAACCGGCAAGCCCCGCTCCGAGGCACTGACCGCCGACCTCATGATGTCCGTCGAATTTCTTTCGTACTACGCATCAAATGCCCGGCAGGTGCTTCAAACGGAATCGCGATCCACCCCGTTGATTTCGCCCGGTTCCGCGGCACAGGTGGAGCATCGACCGTATGGGGTCGTGGCGATTATCGCTCCCTGGAACTACCCCATGCAGCTGACACTCATCCCGGCCATCACCGCACTTGTTGCAGGAAATGCGGTCGTCATCAAGCCGTCCGAGCTCACACCGATCACCGGGGAGGTCGTGGGAAATCTTCTGGACCAGGCCGACGGTCCCGACCACCTGTGTTCGGTGGTTCAGGGCGGACCGGAGGTCGGACAGCATCTGGTGGAGGCGGAGCCGGACAAAATCTTTTTTACCGGGAGCGTTCAAACCGGTCGGACCATTCGACGACAGGCGGCGGAACGGATGATTCCCGTGGAACTGGAAATGGGCGGGAACGATCCCTTGATCGTGCTTGACGACGCGAACGTCGAACGGGCGGCCCGCGCCGCCACCTGGGGGGCCTTCAGCAACGCCGGACAGATGTGTATTTCCATTGAGCGTGCGTACGTTTATGAAAACATAAGTGATACATTTTTGGACCAGGTGCTTGAGAACACGAATCGGCTCCGGGTCGGGTCGCCACCGGACGCGGACATCGGTCCGATGATTCGTCCGCAACAGGTCGACGTCATCCGGTCCCACGTGGAGGGCGCACTCGACGCGGGGGCGGAACTGCAGACCTCGTTTGAGATTAACGAGCGATTTATCCATCCTGTTGTCCTCACCGATGTTCCACAGGACACCGCCCTGATGCAGGAGGAAACGTTCGGTCCGGTTCTCCCCATTCACGCCGTGTCCGATGATCAACAGGCCGTTCAGCTGGCCAACGATTCGCGCTACGGCCTGAACGCGGGCGTCTTCAGCGACAACGAAACCCGTGCACGCCGTATCACGGATCAGCTCGACACGGGCGCGTGTTACATCAACAACGTGGTGACCAACGTGGGGAATCCCGATTTGCCCTTCGGCGGAAACAAATCTTCCGGCCTCGGCCGTTACCACGGTCCCGAAGGACTGCACACCTTCACGAAAACGACCTCCGTTATGATCGACCGGTGGTACGGTTCGAACGAGCCCAACTGGTTCCCGTACCAGACGGAGCTGTACGAAAGGCTTCGGTCATTTCTCCTGCTTCGGTTCGGCAATGAATCGTTCCCGGAAAAACTGCGTCGCACCATACATCTAATTAAAAAACTGATAACCGGCGTCTAAAATGGGGTTTACATGCGATGTTGACCGGTCAAAAATCCCTGATAACTGAGAAATGATTGATCCGAATACGAAAGCGTGGATGCTTTATTCTCGCTGTACCACGGATTTGTGATCAGTTGTTATGTTTCCGATTCCTATCGTGATGTTTGCAGTATGATCATAATATAAATTGCATGGAGCGTTCCATTCGATCCATTCCCTCGCTGACGCTCGGGAATCCGGTTATATGGAATCTCTTTTGACCCCCCGGTTCCCTCCGCCTGCGGCGTCGGTCACCGGGGGCTACGATTATTTCGCTCCCTCCGGGAGCTTCTTTTGGGAACGTTGGTCAACGTATTGGAGGATGAACCGTTATACAGCAACTGATATATCAAGATATACGCACCCGTGAAACGGGTGAAAGAATCGTAGCGCGGGATGAAATCCCGTGTTCGGAAAGCATGGATGCATTGGTACGCCAAGTCTTTTGACCGGTAACACTTTTTTTAAGCAGATTATTGGCTCGAACTGAAACGACCCATGTCCGAACGAGACGTAGTCGTTGTCGGTGGAGGACTCGGGGGCATCTCCGCGGCGGTTTCACTCGCCGCCGAGGGGTTCGACGTCGACCTGTACGAAAAAAACGACCACCTGGGCGGCAAACTGAACCTGAAAGAAACGGATGGGTTTTCGTTTGACCTGGGTCCCTCGATCTTAACCCTTCCGGACATCTTCCGGTCACTGTTCGAGCGAGCGGGCGAATCCCTCGACGATCACGTGACCCTGCGGGAGCTCGACCTGCAGTGGCGGTCGTTTTTCGAGGATGGGACGACCATCGACCTGTACAACGAGCTGGAACGGACGCATCGGGAAAACCCGTACATAGAAGATCACCACGTCGAGGAAATTCAGCAATTTCTCGAATATTCCGGCGACATATACGACGTGACGGAACATGGATATTTCTCTGAGGGGTTGGACACCCTGTGGGGCTTTTTCTGGCACTACAATCCATTGTCCATTATGTCGTTTGATTATTTCTCAACGGTGGATCAGGGGGTTCGACGCCATATCACGGACGACAAGCTGGCGGACATTTTCAACTTTTTTATTAAATACGTGGGATCGTCCCCGTATGACGCACCGGCCATGCTGAATTTGCTTCCGTACGTTCAGCAGGAGTTCGGTCTCTGGTACGTGGACGGCGGCATGTACAATCTTGCTCGTGCGTTACGAGACGTACTTGAAAAAACGGGTGTCACGGTCCATCTGAACACGGAAGTCACGGAACTGCAGGTGCGTAACGGAGCGGTAACAGGAGCCACGTTCTCGGATGGATCGTCCGTCGACGCTTCCTGCGTGGTATCCAACATGGAAGTGCTTCCGGTGTACGAACACCTGATTGACCGGGACATTCCGAACCTGTCGTCGTACAAATCCTGGTACGAACCGTCCTGTTCGGGCCTGGTCATGCACCTGGGGCTTGATCGAACCTACGATCAGCTCGACCATCACAACTTTTTCTTCTCACGGGATCCGAAAAGCCATTTCAACTCCGTGTTTCAGGAATACAACCTGCCCACCGATCCGACGGTGTACGTTGTGGCCCCGACCCGGACGGACCCCGCTGTCGCACCGGACGGTTACGAGAACCTCAAAATTCTTCCGCACATTCCGCACATGGACGAGAACGGGGACTTCCCGGACCGGGCGTACGAGGAGTTTGAACAGCGGTTGCTCGACAAGCTGGAACGAATGGGCCTGAACAATTTACGGGAGCATATCGTGGTGGAAGAAACCCTGTATCCGGAGGACATCCAGCAGATGTATTATTCCAACAAAGGGGCTATTTACGGCGTCGTTTC
>CAYXQY010000191.1:0-7050 GCA_964466525.1 uncultured Planctomycetia bacterium | reverse complement strand
GGCGATTGCGTCTTCTCGCCGATGCGCTTTCGGCATCGCCTGCGAATCCGCGCACGACGGAGATCAAAATTGCATTCTACTGACGAAGCGGGGGGTTTTTCAGCAGCCTCCTAGTTGCTTCTTACCATTGGGTTTGCAGGAGGGGCACTTCAGGGAAATAAAGATACGAGAGAGCAAATCAAAGAGAACGGAAAGGCTCTGATGTCCGGGGTTTCTGAAGTCTCAAAAACCCTCGGACCGGAGTTTGGCAAAGGCATGATTTGTCTACTCGACAGAGTCTGGAAAGCTGAAAACAATCTCAAGGAGATTGAGCAGGTATTGAGTACGGAGATAAATAAATGATCAGATAAAAAATACAGGATCATCTGCATTTTGATTAGCTCTGTCCGTTTCCTTTTTCACCTTCAGCTTGAAGTTCTCCATATCTCGATTCCTTCAGACTTGGAGACGGTAGAGAAATTCTGAACTACCTTAGTGCGGTTTCGCTAACATCGAGTTAGATCAATTCCTCGCACTGCCCTGCTACATGTGTTTGATACAGGATCACGGGGTAGGAAGCAAGGAAACGATCGGCATATCATCGATCCCGGTGTAGTCGGTGTGCTCACGACTTTCGGTGTTGACCGTTCCACCGGTTTCATGGTCGGTGGATCTCCAGGTGTTGTCACCGTTCAGGTCCCAGTTAATATGTCAGCTTAGCTGACAGACGATATTCTATAGCCGATGGCCGATAGCCTCCCATAAAAGAACGAGTCAGACGAATCCCTTACTCATTCCCCTCTTCTGTCTTGTCTGATTTTTCATCCAGGACCTCTTCAAGTACTGCCTGGCCCTTTCGAAGTTTGAAGGAACCCACTGTTCCCCCTCAGCCGGTCCCGTAGAACCACAGTATGGACACACCCCCTCTGTTCCGAAAGATCGCTTCCACATTCGGGGCATGTGTTTACAGCAAGATGTTCTCCTCGACCATCAACCGATTCCCCCGCAGTGTTCTACTCATACCCCCATAAATACATGAACCCTCAGTGGCTAACCTCATCGACCCGAACACGATTCCGACCATGTTCACTGATCCGCTCGAAACTGATCCACGTCAATTTCCAGCTTCTGGATTTTTTTCTGCAGGTTCTGTCGATACATTCCAATGCTCTCCGCTGCCCGTGAAACATTTCCACCGGTCTCCCGGAGGGCTCGTTTGATGAACCGCCGTTCAAACGTTTCGACGAGATGCTGTTTCTGATCCTGAAAGTCACCCGTTAACGAAACCGGAACGTGTTCATCTCCCCTGTCCTGCAGATCCGAAAGATGCTCGGGTTGAATAGTTTCATCGTCTCCGCTCAGGATGACGGCTCGTTCCATCACGTTTCGAAGTTCCCGTACGTTGCCCGGCCATGTGTATGTTTGCAACTGCCGGACACTATTTTCTGATAATTGTTTCGTTCCCCGGTTGTACCGGTCACAAAAATGCTGAAGGAAGTGTTGAGCCAGTCGTTTGACGTCCCCCCGGCGTTTTCGTAACGGGGGAAGCTGTAGTTCGACGACATTGATTCGGTAATACAGGTCGTCTCGAAACGTACCTTGTTCCATGGCTTGTTCGAGGTTTCGATTCGTGGCACTGAGCACCCGTACGTCGATGTCAATTCGTTCCTCTCCCCCGACTCGTTCCACGGATTGCTCCTCGAGAACCCGCAGTAATCGTTTCTGTGCGGCCGGCGACATTTCCCCGATTTCGTCGAGGAACAGGGTCCCGCCATCGGCCTGTTCGAATTTGCCGCGCTTCCGCTGATCCGCTCCGGTGAACGCCCCTTTTTCGTGTCCGAAAAGCTCGCTTTCAATCAGGTTCTCAGGAATCGCCGCGCAGTTGATCGTGCGAAGCGGTCCGTCTCGCTGACTTCGCTGGTGGATTTCTCGTGCCGCAAGTTCCTTTCCCGTACCGGTCTCACCGGTAATAACGACGGAGGCGTCGGTCGGGGCCACCTGTTCAATTTCGTCTCGGACCTCCCTGATGGCGTCACTTTCGCCGATCAGCCTCGATTCACGGTACTGCTCAAGCTCCTGCTCCAGGCGCCTGTTTTCTCGTTCCAGCTGCTGTTTTTCCAGGGCCTTCTCCACGGACGTTCGAAGTTCGTCGGTTTCGTACGGTTTGACGATGTAATCGAATGCGCCGTTCTTCATCGCTTCCACGGCCACCTCCTCCGATCCCCGGGCGGTCATCATAATGACTTCAGCGTTCGTCCCTCGTTCCTTGAGCTTTTTGAGTGTCGAAAGTCCGTTCCGGTCCGGCATCATGTAGTCCAGGAGGATGAGGTCCGGGTTGGTTTCATCAAGTGTGTTCAGGCATTCGTCTCCGCCCGCCGCCTCCGCAATTTCGAAGGGATCATCATCGAGGACTCGCCTCGCGGAATACCTCGCCGCCTGTTCATCGTCAACAATAAGAATGGAGTGACGTGCCATAGACTAAATTCCCGGTTCTATATCGGTAAATAGTCGTGCAGAAAAACCCATTACGGTTCTCATCTTATCGGAAATACCGTTTTTTATCATGAAACGAGGAATGCAACGGGTTCGGTGGGCTTTGGTTCAATTTGTATAATGTCCGGTCGACGTTCGGGTCAATCTCCTGCATCGTCATCAGAAACGCGAGGGAAACGAACCGTTACCGTCGTGGTCTCCCCGTCGCTGTCAATATCCAGGAACCCGTTCATTTCCTTCAGCTGATCAAGGACGATAGAAAGGCCAAATCCATCTCGTTGACGGACGGCTTCAATCGACGTTTGTTCCCGGAGTTGTTCCAGCACCTCGTTGTCCGGGCCGTCTCCCGGGTTGGTCATTTTGATGATGATCCGTTGTCCCTCGGGAGCTACCTCCACCGTGACCTCTTCTCCTCGTGGCGACGCCTCGATGGCGTTGCGGAGCAGGTTGAAGAGGATCCCTTTCAGATCCGATTCCACCGCCCGGACGTACATCGGTTCATCCGGCAGCTTTGTCTCGATTCGAATGCCTTCCGGTGATTTCCCCAGCACGTAAGTAACTCCGTTTACCAGTTCGACGACGTCAATGTCCTTCGTTTGATCCGCCCCTTTTCGGGCAAAGCTCAGGATCTGTTGGACGACCGAACGAAGGCGATCAATTTCGTCCTTGATGACCTCCACGTCCCGACGATGCTGATCGTTGTCCTCAAGCTCCTCCTTCAAATTCGTGACAATGCCGTTGATGGACGAAAGTGGGTTTTTCACTTCGTGTGCACAGGAGGCGGCGACGTTGCCGAGTGCTTCCAGTTTTTTCTCCTGCTGAATCGTTCGCTCAAGGGAGAGACGGTCCTGAATCAAATCATGGTTTTTGACAGCTTCACGAAACTGTTTCATCACCAGAGAAACCGCCTCCTGTTCTCCGGGCGTGTAGCTCAGATAATGACGTCGTGGTCCAAGGATGATCAGGGCAAGCACCTCGTCCTCGTCCGACAGGGGAACCAGCATTCGCCCATTTCGGTCACGCAGGGTCTCGATGAGTCGTTCCCGGTGTCGATCGAGAACGGTCATCGGCTGTTCCGGGTGTTCCGGAACGTGATCGAACAGCGGATCCGTTTGATCTCGTACGGTTTCAACCGATGCCTCGAACGCTTCCTGCAGTTTTTCCGAGATGAGTTTGATCCCCTGGTTCCGATTAATATCGGCCGATGAAAGGTGATCCGAAAGGGCATCCAACACCCGGTAACTATTCCGTCGGGGTCGAGATTCGAGGAGTTTCATCGCCCACTGCCCGGTGATGGTCAACAATATAATGACCATCAGGAAAAGCACAATTTCGAGTGCTTCCGGATTGATGTCGTAATACGTCTCGAGACGAGAACCGATGTGGCGGATGATGTAGAAGTAGAGAAAAAGCGTCAGGATGGCGGAAAACGCAAAAACGGTTCGTTCCGTAATCTCAACGGACAACAGCTGATACCGGTGAACCGTCCACAGAAAAAATAGCATGGGAAGCAACGGGGACCCGTACGAAAGCGTCATGAGTGCCGTACTGTTCTGTCCCCCTGTGTAGAGGAATACACCGAGTGAAATAGCAGGTGAGGCGAGGAGAAACAGGGGAAAGCGTCGGGAAAAATACCGGAGGTCCCGATGCTGTGTTCGTGCTGAAAACCACCAGCTGACGACGGAAATGGACAGGACATGAATGAATTTCACACCGTAGAATGTGCCAGCGGCCACATGATGAGTAAGCAAAGACGATACGGAAGACCAGTCGATGAAAAATAACGAAACCGGCGGGACCAGACAGGGGACGTAAATGGCAGGGACAATCCAGGCCGGCGGTTTCACGTCAAGGTAATCCCGCACGTATCGAACCATCTCGTGCAGCAGGAACGGTGCATCCAGAAGCATGCCCCCACACGCAATGATGAACAGCCCTTCCCGAAGAGACACAGGCACGGATCCGAACACCGATTGGATCCCGGTCAGTAGAAACTGGCCCCCGAACCAGGCCAGTAAACTGACACCGACAAGGACAAGGAGCGGCATCACGTGTTTGTATAGAAACAGGTACACGAGATACCCGCTCATAAGTGCCCCGATCAGCAGCACCATGATCCGAAGGATGACCGCCTGTTCCATTGGATTTCATAGAACGGATGATAAAGGGGTCAAGTCCTTTGACCACGAACCGTTACGACGTGATGCAATCCATCTAAACCCGATAGTTTCTTCGTTTCAATCGCACCGGAGTATTCTCCCTCGTCCGTCCGGACGGATCGAGGTTCGGAACGAACCCGTTCGCCACGCTGAGTCCACCCATCACTCCGTCATGAACCGGTCAAAAGGCTACCGATCCGGCGCAATGGATGGGCGAATAAAATTCTATTCACCATCGCATGGTTTTTCATGCACAGGTGCGAAAAGAGGAGGGAGGAAACGGATTGCAGGACTTCAATTATTTTTGAAGGAAAATTTATTTATTTGCCCTTTTTCGCGTGTATCAAATGGTTCAGGTTCGTCTATCAACCATTTCAAAGAAGCAAAAACGGAGCACTTGAGCCGGTTGGAACGATGCTTGCAACCGTGTTTCTTCAGGTGGGATCGAGTTGTTCGAAGGAAAAACAGGCAGGGATCAAATCGATTAGACGGGGACATCCACATGAGTTCGGACCGAGACAACGCCGGAACGTTCTGGAACGGAACCGTCCGGAAGATTTTGAGCTTCCAATGGATTGCGTGGCTCGGAACCGGTGTGGAAGTGCTGGTGCTGTTCCTGCTTCATCATCACTTCGGTCTGTCGAAGCCGGTCGCCGGAGCGATCGCGATTGAAGTGGCCATTCTCCATAACTTCACGTGGTATTACGTTCGGACCTGGTCCGACGAGGTCCGACATACCATCCCCGATTTTTTCCGACGGATGCTCGAATACAACGTGTATACTGCTCTGGTCGACGCGTTCACGAATTATTTTGTCTACGTCGGACTGATTTATCTCGGCGTACATTACATACCGGCGGCCCTGGCCGGGAAACTGCTTGGCCCGGTCGGAAAGTACGTCGTGAATGAATATCTGGTGTTTCACTCGTCCGTTGAGCATCCTGAATCCATTTCATCGACACACAAAACCTGACAGGAGGAAACCATGAACACAGATCACGAAAAAGCGGAACGTGTAAACGAATCCCTGACGGCGAACTGGGAGGATCGGAACCTGCCCCGTATTGCGAACGCGCTGCCGGACTGGGTACAGCCGGATCATATGACCCTTCTCGGAATCGTGGCCTCTCTCATGATAGCGGCCGGTTACTACATGACGTTTGAATCGACCACCTGGCTTCTCCTCGCGAACCTCGGTCTGTTTCTCCACTGGTTTGGCGACAGCCTGGACGGGACCCTTGCCCGGGTACGAAATGCGGAGCGGGAACGATACGGGTACTTTGTGGATCACCTCTGCGACGCGGGGACGGCGTTTGTAATTGCGTTCGGCCTGGGGTTTTCCCCGTTGATGGACCTCCGGGTCGCGTTGTTCGCCGTCATTTGCTATCTGATGATGAACGTGTTTGTTCACATTGATACGTACGTTCGCGGAACGTTTAAGTTATCACATGGCAAACTCGGACCCACCGAAACCCGAATTATCGTTGGACTGTTGAACATGGTCGTGTTATTCTGGAACCCCGTGCTTCTCACGTTCAACGACGTGTCGTTGACCTTTCTGGACGTGTGTGCGCTCGGGATTGGTGTTGTACTGATCATTGTGTTTCTCGTTCAGTCCATTCGTGGAGCCATCGAACTGGATCGTCTTGACCGCCTGGAAAGCGAGCAACGTTAAGCCCCTTCAATTGATCCTGGTTTTTCGAAACGGATGCTTATACATTTATACCCTTTACGGATAAAAACCGATGATCGAACTAACCGAGCGGCGTCCGAAATTCTCGAGGTTGGAACACATCAAATCGAGGCTGGAGCAGCTGAAGAAAGCGTTTGAAACGGCACGAGAGAACATGGATTCGAATGGACGAGATTATCTACTCCCGCCCGAGGATCGTCGTATCCGGCGACTGTTTCGCACCTATCTGAATTCTCGAGATAAACTTCAGGACCTTGTCTGATAAGGCGTTTCATTTCGGAGAAAAGGATGATGACTGATCAAACGGAGGTACTGGTATCCGGTGGATTCGACCCCCTGCATACCGGGCACATTTCGATGATGGAGGAGGCTTCGGATCTGGGGGATCGTCTGATTGTTCTGGTAAATAACCATCACTGGCTGATCGAGAAAAAGGGGTACTGCCTGATCCCCGATCGGGAGCGTGTGGAGCTGATTCAGGCGTATCCCTTCGTGGACCAGGTACGCCTGACAGGCCACGATTCACAGTCCGCCAAAAATGACCGATCCATTTGTAAGGACCTGCGCAAGATATCTCCGGACGTATTTGCCAACGGCGGTGATCGGGTCCCGGAAAACATCCCCGAATACGACATCTGTAAACAGCTGGGTATCCGGCTTGAGTTCGGGGTCGGTAAGGAGAAAACACACAGCTCCACGTCCCTCTTCTGGGACGCGGTGGCTCAA
>CAYXQY010000190.1:0-7130 GCA_964466525.1 uncultured Planctomycetia bacterium | reverse complement strand
CGGTCCACCTCGTCGAGAATGATGATGACTGACTCGTAGGCAGTATCCAGAATCTCCCAGAGATAGTCGTAGTATTCCCCACTTCCAATCCCAGCGCGCGGAATATCGAGCGCAGTCTCGTCAGTCTCATTGAGTGAACGAGTCACCGTTCTGGCAACACGCGTCTGCGTATTGTGCTGCGCGCAGTCGACGTAAACCGTACCAGCAGACACACCGTTCGACTCAGCGGCTCGGCGAGCGCGTTCGGTAACGTGGCGTGCAACCAGCGACTTCCCTGTGCCCGTTTTTCCATAAATAATCACGTTGTTGGGCGGATCGCCACGAACGATCGGCCGGATTTCAGTAGCAAGAGCCTTGATCTCCCCATCTCGGCCGACGATACGTCCGCTTTCAGGGACGTGGCCCACCTTCAGCAGTTCCTTCCGAGCGAAAATATTGGTTCGGTCGGGGTCGTCTTCATCAAAATCAAAGAGGGGATCGTTGGCGGGGTCCTTGTATCGACCGTCGAAGTCAGAGAGTTGGGATGGTTCTTCAGCCATCAATATCTGACATCGCGCAAGGAATCTACTTAATTATTGGGACACCAAAACCAGAGTGTATATATTGATATAATCGACTTCTGACGACCCATTACTACTGAATTATCTTGCAAAGTATCGGGCTAGTCCCGAGTGAAATCACATTCCGGACGACATCCTACAGTATAAACAGACACCCCTCGTCCAGAGTGAAAACGGCGGGATCTGACGAATTTGCCACACCCCCAGTCAAGAGTGAATGACGAGAGGCTGTGGAGTTCCCCACCAAAGCAGATTACATTTCAAGCAAAAGCAGAGCAGATCGTAATTATATCTGCGGGGTACAGGAACTTCGATTCCGAGTTGAAGAATTTGAATTGAGAGGGGTCAGGCTATACACTGTCTTTGAGGGCGTTTCTCTGATTGAGAAGCCATCAAGATATTGTCCATAATTCAATCCACTCATAATACATGAACGATGAACTGAATCCCCCACACCCCTCGTCCAGAGTGAAACACTTCTTAGAGTGTCTCAGTAGTTCGGAGAAGAGCGCAGGATTGGTCGGAGAGGCAACACAGAAATCACAAGGCCTGGGATCGGTGTGTCCACAAAACGATCTTCATACGAACGATGACTCTCCAAATATATCATCATAACCATAATTATGTGAGCGTTTTATTACCCTTCCCACCCTATATTTATCCGAGTGCATTGAGAATGTAAAGAAGGACGAACACGGCATTCGTCCGGGCGGTTTCGAACTGCTGTTGTGATTACTGTTCTATTTTCTCCGATCCTTCATGTTCAGGCTCTCTTTCCGTGACTCTCGCTGGTTTCATCTCACGTAACCCGCTGTTTCCCCGAGGACCTCTCCCCACTCTTGATTGTTTTTCACTCTGGACGAGGGGTGTGTGACGACGTTCATTCGAGGAGCGCTCGCAGCTGGGCGACGTACGGACTGTTTTCCCAGCTCCGGTGAGGGGAAATCGTTGCCAACAGCGTGCGAGCCTCGTCGGTGGTCATGTGGCCGTTTCGGGCGTAGTCACAGATGAGCCGTGGTGTCGGGACGATCCGGGGCCCCTCTAACACCGCGTGGATTACGGCGAAATTCGTCCCGCCGAACTCGTCGGTGAGGAAGCCGTCGACGTCGAGCGCGTTCGCGAGGACGATTCCGTCGGTTTCGCCCTCGTCGAGACCGAACGTCGGTCGCGAGTTCGGGGGCTCTGACCGCTCGTACGGATCTTCGACGGTGTAATAGTCGCGAGCGGCGAGTACGTTCGTCGCTGCGGCGTCGTGGATGTCCTGATACTGGGTGAGCGCTCGGAGCTCCGTGAGGACCTCCGGCGGCACGAACACGTCACACGAGGTGAGCAGATACTGCAGGGGATCCGGAGCGGAGTCGGTATCGTACGTTGCATCGGCGCGGGGCACGGCCAGACTGACCAATGCGCTCGTGTCGGCGACGACCGTTCGGAGTCGCGGACCGGTCATCGCTCGTCGTCAGCGGCGTCGGTCGTCGCCGCGTCGTCGCCGTAGATATCGACGTCGTCAGGAGCGCCGAGATCCAGTGGCTCGTCGTCGAGATCTGCTTTGAGGAGGCGGAGCCGTTGGGCGGTTTCCGTGCCCACCAGCTGTGAGACCGTCTCGAACTCGAGGTTGTCGTCGTAGTACTTCGTCGCAACCAGTTCCTGAAACGTCTCGCTGTCGGCCGTCTCTTCGAGGTATTCGCGAATGGCTTCGACGAGTAGATCTGTTCGGTCCGTATCGAAGAGTTCGGCGACCGCATCGAGACGCTCCACCAGGTACTCCGGGGACTGGAAGTGAACTCGTCGCGGCTCGTCGCTCGCGCCCATTCTATGTGTATATCTTGCACATAAACAGATAACCGTTTCGGCGAATGCACATAGCTTGCACATAGATATCTTCAACCACAAGCCATTAGTCGTGATTTTTCTTCTGACTGGAGTAGGCAACGTCGGTCGACTGGATTAATAGTGCCGTCTTCACTAGAAACACGGTGCGCGGTCCAGTCTCTCTATATAATTACCACATACTGTACAACCGACCGGGAACTAGATTGCTCGCGTAAGTATTCTAGCCATTTTCGGCGCTGCTAGATCGGCTCGATAGGCCCGCTTCCCACGAGTGTGTCAGGACCCGTCACATCGATCGTATCTCGTGGAACTTGCAGTACCTACCGGTGACTCGTCCTGCGGTTGATCTCACCCCGTCGGTGTCATCCTTCTCCCACAATCGGCAGAACCCCCTCTTACCACCGGAACCAAATCCGATCGTGAACTGACTGGGATCGTACAATACCCGGTGAATTCTGGCGATAACGGGCAGATACGAACCTAGGATCTATTGTCGAACTGTTCACCGATGACACTGACTGGGATGCACTACGCTGCGAGCGCTGCGAGAACCGCTACGATCCGACGATCGATGGGATGGAGCGTGCGATCGACTGCTGTCACTCCATCGAAGGCGTCGACCGCGCGGATATTCCGGTCTGTGAGTTCAATCTGAAACTCTCGGGAGCGGAAATCGTCGCGTCCGACTGGACGCTCGAACAACTGCTCTTCCTACAGGCAGTGTTCAACGCCCAGCAGCGCCGGTACGACCCCCGCGAGTATGACTTGCGTACCGACTCGATGCTCAGGTTGCAGACGTACGTCGGCATCGACAGCGATCAGATTCAGGCGCTCGTAGATTCTGGGCTATTGCGCCACGACACGGACCACCCTCACCGGATGTATTCAGTGTCGCCGGAGGGACGGGACGTGATCGGCGAATCCTACAGAAAGGGGCTCGATTTCGGCCACAGTGAGGGAGATCTCGAAGAATCTGCCGAACACGTCTTCGGGGTCGAACTGGGAATGGAACTGGTCGAACAGCGATTCGAGACCGATCCGGAGTCTCCGGTCGAAACCGTTCGGCCGTATCACGAGGTGACCGAAGGAGAGGCACCAGCATCCGCATTCATGGATGGTGGTGAGGGGTCAGCGTCAGTCACTGACGGGTACGACCGGCATCGGCTGGATGTCGCCGGACTCGATGCAGATGGGAACGTCATCGTCGCGGTCGAAGTGGAGCGGATCAACAACGACCTCGGACGTGCCGCTCCAGCAGACTTCGACAAGATGGCAGCGTGTGATCTCCAGGAAGCGATCTGGATCGTCATGACACGCTCGGCCGGACACGAGGTCATTGAGGCTCTGAATGACCCCATAGAAGGGGAACCACGCGTTGAGAAAACGTACAGCGAAAACACACCTCCTCAGCAGTTCAGGCTCGATACAGCGGGGCTGACGGATATGTATCCGGTGACCTACGTCCGGAACACACTCTTGGATTGACCCTCTCCTCCGTGTGAACGCGGCGGAATCACAGTCCAACCGCGTCAAGTATCCTGTTCGGAGTCCGATCTACTCGTTCCAGAGTGTCGCGATCCGCTGTTCGATCTCGTCGAGGACGAGCGTCAGGACATCGCGATGGTCCGTCGGCCACGAGGCGTCGTCGCCTGGTGTCGGGGCGGTCGGTGGGGGATGAAAATGGTCTCGTGTATTGTGGGGGTTCGGGTGACGGTCCCACCGGCACTCCCAGGCACTCTCGGGATCCACCTCCCGATAGTGGATCGTGAAGTCGTCGTTCGTGTACCAGCGGACAGTCAGGGTTGCCTCGTAGACGGTTGCTGGATAGTACGACGATACGAACGAGACGTGAAGTTCGAGATGGCCGCTGGCGTCCGTGATAGTCGCCTGTTCGACTTGCTGTGTCGCTTGGAGACGCGTCTGAAGGAACTCGAGGATCGGACGGTCGATAGGGGCGGGGCTGCTGCCATCGCCTACTGGCGGCACCATCGTTGGTCCTACCCGGAGGCATGTTCGCCGTCGGCGCCGGCACGTTGCTGACGGGCGCGTTCGTACCGCTCTCGTTCTTCTCGCGCGGTCGCCCAGTCGGCAAGGTCACTGTAGACGTCGTCGACCGTCCGCTCGTCACTCGTCTCCGCTACGGCGACGGCGTCGACCACAGCAGGTGTCGCGGCATCGTATGTGTCCTCGTAGTCAGTAATTCGCGTCGTCAGCTTGCGGACGTGTGCCTGTAGTTCTTCGACGGTGTGGTCTGCGGCGAGTTGGTTGATGCGTCGCCACTCGAAGTAGGCGTCGTTGCGCTCGTAGGTGGCCGGATGACCGTCATGGCATGTGACGATGCCGAGGTTCGCAAACCAGTTGAGGTACTTTCGAGCGGTCTTCGGATCACACTCACCTCGCTCGGCGATAGCGCTCGCCGTCGTTGGTTCCCGAGTCTGGAGGATTGTTCCATAGATACGCTGTTCGACGTCGTCTCCGCTAAACGGGTCATCGAACGAGGGAGGACCGTCCGTGGACGCTGTGTCGGGCATACGTGCTTTTTGCGGTCTGCGGATATAGTTCTTACTTCGAGGAATAGTTTCCCAAGTGTGCGGTTAACTGGGTACCCGCTAGTTGGATTCGAGAGAGGTCCGATGGTGAACACCTCAGGCAAATCAGGCGTGTCCATTTCCGTCAATTTCTTCGAGAGCTTCTGTCGCGACATCACCCGACTCACCAGGTTCGATATGCGAGTCCCGTCCTCAAACACTAGGCCCACTACGATTGGGTGGCGTACGTTCCGCAACGTGAGAGTAACGGCGGGCGCTAACGAAGTATTTCGCGTACCCACGTTCCACGACAGTCGGTTGTCAGCTCGCATCGAACCGTTGGCTTTTTGTTTTAGGTATGCCTAAAACCTGGTGGTGGTACCCGTCATGCGGTCAGACACAGCGGCGGAATCGGGGGAGTCGGCCGAGGACCGAACGGCGATCGCGGTCCGCGAGAGCAAACCTGGGCGGGCCGTGTTCGTCGAGGACGGGAACACCGAGGGGTGGATCGCCAGCGACCGGACAGTCGCGATACAACGCTAGCCATGACTGACGCCGACGTCCACACGGACGAAAACGAGGAGGAACCGGATCGAACGACTATCAGAACCGGTCGCGAGTTCGAACAGGAGTACCGCCTGGACGCCAGCGAGGCGGGTCGGTTCCTGGTCGACCTGGGGGAGCAGCTACAGGAGGGAGACGAACTCGAGATCACGACCGAGGAGTGGGTACTTCCGTTTGCGTTCGGCGAACCCGCCGAACTCGAGATCGACTTCGACGGCGTCGGCGACCCGACACTGGAGATCGAACTCGAACTCCCGGGCCGGACCGACGAACGCGCACCCGATATCGAGTGACGCGCCGTCGCGGTCGGGGGACCGTACCGATGCGCCGCCAGTAGCGAGCGGCGAGCCGGCTATTTTCACCGCCGATGACGCTCACTGACGACGCAGGACTGCCGTGACCGTCGACAGAACCGGCGGCCGCACTCCGCACAAACCTGTCGGCAGAACCCAACTACCAAAGGGATTTTGTATCTACTATGAGTCGTGTTGCCATGGTTCAGGGAATCGCGGCTGGACCGTGGTCCATCGTTCCAGCCCTGGTCGCCATCAGTCTGGCCTGGTACACGCGGGACGCGCTGATCGGGTTGTTCGTCGGCATCGTGGTCACGGGAATCCTCGTCGGTGCGTTGCACCCCCAGTCGGTCGGCGTGCCCGAAGACCTGATCACGCTCGGCGGCGAGGTCGCGACTGTCCAGCCACAGGCCGACGACGCCGAGGCCTGGACGACCGGCGTCGGCGGCATCGTCCTCGGCGCGCTCTTCGGGTTGAAGGTCGTTCCCGAGATCATCGCCACGGCGCCGCTGTTCGGTGCCTGGTACGTCGAGAACGTCCTGCTCGCCATCTTCGCAATCGGTGGCCTCATCGGCCTGATGATCCGGGCGGGCGCCATCCAGGGCGTCCTGGAGGCACTGACGAAGCGGGCCGATTCGGCCGCAGACGCGGAGAAGGCGGCGTTCCTGGCCGGGATCGCCATCCACATCGACGACTACTTCAACTGCCTCGTGGTCGGCTCGATGATGCGCCCGCTGACGGACAAATTCGACGTCTCGCGAGCCAAACTCGCCTACTACGTCGACTCGGCGGGGTCGCCCGCCGCCAGGCTGGCCTTTTACTCGACCTGGGGCGCGGCGATGGTCGGATTCATCGGCGGCGGCCTCGTCGAGGCCCAGAAACAGGGGACGCTCCCGTCGGGGATGACCAACTTCGTCGACGCCGGGGGCGACCAGGTGACCGCCGCGACCGGCGCCGTCTGGCCGCTCTTTTTCAACACGCTGTTCACCGGCTTCTACTCGTGGATCGCACTCGCACTCGCGGCGCTCGTGGCCTGGCAAGTGATGCCCAACATCTTCGAGATGGGTGTCGAGGAGCGCCGCGCACGCGACGAGGGGAAGGTCTTCGGCGACGACGCCGACCCGATGATCTCCGAAGAGATGGACGAGTACCAGGTTTCGGAGACGGCGACGCCCGATTGGCGAAACTTCGCCTGGCCCATCCTCGTCATGATCGGCGTCGGCCTGAGCGCGATGTTCTGGCGGGGCAGTCCCGTCGTCTTCGTCGAGGGCAAGGAGGGGATGGGGAGTACGCTCCTCCAGCTTGGCGGCTGGCAGCTGGTCACGCCGCCGAGCGGGCCGTGGGCGTTCAAC
>CAYXQY010000189.1:0-7175 GCA_964466525.1 uncultured Planctomycetia bacterium | reverse complement strand
CAGGAAGAGGTGGCCCTGGAGATGGCCGACGAGGAGGAGGAAGAGGAAGTGACGATCACGAAACGGGATATTCAGAAAGAGGTCCAGAAGGACGCGGAAACGACGAATCCTCAGGTGGAGACGACGGAAAACGTGGAGGAGGTGGATTCGGAGATGACCGCGGAGGCCGGGCAGAACTTGACGTTTAACTCGGACACGCAGAACAACGAGCAGGTGGAGCGGTCCATTGCACTGAGCGGCGGAGGAAAGGGAGGTACGTACGGACAGCGGGAAGGGGCTGGACTTTCCGGGAGTGAAGGTGGAGGAGGCGCTTCTCAGAAAGCCGTGGAAGCGGGACTCATGTGGCTTGCCAGGCATCAGAACGAAAAGGGAAAATGGGAGCGCACGAAGTATGTCAGACAGTGTCCGGAGAAAAACAAGTGTGAGGTTTTGGCGGACGGTAACAAACCGTTTGATGCGGGACTGACCGGGCTTGCGCTTCTGGCGTTCCTCGGAGCGGGATACACCCACAACTCGGACGAGAAGCTCGGAGGGGTACACGTGGGAAAGATGATCAACCGGACACTTCGCTGGTTTAAGAACCGGCAGAAGAACAACGGTGCGTTCGACACGTCCGGGCGGCAGATGTATAATCACTCGATCGCAACGATGGCGTTTGCGGAGGCGTACGGAATGACCGGGGCCCCGCGGTTAAAGCGTATTGCACAAAAAGGGGTGGATTTTCTTGAGCAAGCACAGAACGAGAGCGATGGGAAGTTACTCGGCTGGCGATACAGGGCCAACAGCGGGGACAGTGACACTTCGGTCACCGGGTGGTGTGCAATGGCGCTGAAGTCAGCGGAGCTTGCGGGGCTCGAGACGTCGAAAGAGGCAATGCAGGGGGCAATGAGATGGGTGGAGCAGAATACCAACGACCAGGGTTTGACGGGATATAACGGAAAACCGGGTTCCCGCGGGAGTGCCAATAAACCGATGACACCCGTGGGAATGATGATCCGCATGTTCGCACACGAAACGATAAATAAGAAGCAGCTCAAGCGTTTGAAGCAGGGTGCGGATTACGTCGTGAACACGGACGGAGGGAGAAATTATTATTACTGGTATTACGGGAGCCTGTCCCTGTTTATGTTCGCCGGACCGGGAACACCGTTTGAGGACGCCGGGTACTGGCAGAAGTGGAACCCGAACATGAAAAAGACGTTACTGACCAGACAGCAGACGGCCCGTCATGGGCATGAAATGGGATCATGGGATCCGGAAGCGAAGTGGGGGGACCATGGGGAGAGAGTGTACGTGACAGCGGTCAATACGCTGACGCTCGAGGTGTACTACCGGTACGATAACGCGCTGTTTCAATGAAAGCGATAGGCAACGGAAAATTGGGTCATTCTTTTGAGGACCGTCCGATCATCCAACGATTTTATCACCGTTTTTCTCTCCATTCAGTCGAGGGGGTGAGTGTTGAAGTCGGGGTTTCATTGACCTGTTCCTGCAGGTTCGGGAATTTTTTCGACAGGTTGCACGTTATCATATTCGGTACAAACGTGGGGGTTTGTATCATCCGACCAACTCCCGGCGTTCGAAGCGCCGGGGGTTTTCCCATTTGACATAACGTGCCCGGATCCGGTGTCCGGTTCACCGGCTATGTAGCGACGATCCGGATGCCGGCTCTGGAAGCCGGGAAAACGCCGGAAACGCAGACGGGCTGTCGGGAATGTCTCGTGGAGGGCCTGCGCCTTGAGAACGGCAGGAGAGACGGCCTGTATGTGGGATCAGGTAACGAGCGTGAATACAGTGAGGACATCACCATTCGCAGCGTCTTTTCGGACGGTAACGAACGGCAGGGGTTGAGCGTCACGGGTGTGGACGGACTGCTTGTGGAGGACTGCGTGTTTATGAACACACGGGGACAGGCACCCGGTGCCGGCATCGACCTCGAGCCCAATGAGCTCGACAAGCCGATGAAGGACGTGGTTATTCGCAACTGTGTTTTCCGGAACAACACAATGGCCCTTCATATATGCCTCACACATCTCGACTCGAGTTCGAAGCCTGTTTCCGTGCGTGCCGAGAAGAACCTGGTACGGAACCACCACCTCACCGGATGGAAGGTTCCTATCCGTGGGGTATATATAAAATTATTTCCTCCCTTTCCGATCCAGATCAAACAACCGGTTATAATCCACTGAATCTTGGATGTACAGGTCCGCCGTAATGGACGTGCTGGCGTGTCCCAGAAAATTGCTTACCGCCTTCAAACTGAACCCGTTATCCAACATCCAGGTGGCCCGGGCGTGTCGAAAAGCGTGGGGATACGTAATCGGTTCCAGGTCTACTTTCCGTGCCATTTGTCCAGCAACAGATTTTTTTCCTCTTCGGTAAACCGGTCAGAGTTGTCCAGCGTAAGAACCACCTTCCGAATTACGTCCGGATCGGTTACACCTGCTTCACCGTTCATCTGCTCCAGTTCATCCACTCGCTCCGAAAGCGATGCACACTTCTCCTGCAACGTCTGTATCTGCTCGGATATTTCATCCAGTTCAGCTTCTTCTCCGTCGTCGGGAGCCCCATTGACGTCCGAGTTATTCTCTTCCCCATCGTATACCCCGTCTCCGTAGAACTTCCGTACGAACTTCTTCCGATTCTTCCAGGTGAATCCCGGTACGTCTCGCATACAATTGCTGATGGCACTCGGCGAAATATCGAGTTGATCGGAAAAGTCCTGCTGAGAAGCGTCCGGTTGCTCCTTGATCATCTCAAGGATCTGCAGCTGGGAGACGGTCAGGTCATTTTCATCTGGAGCGGGAATGTCGGTGGGGATGGTTTGGTTATTGGTAAATGAGCTTCGTGGGTCGGTATTCTTGGTCAATCGTGGTGATTAGTGCACACACAGGGTCGTTCAGTGTCGTTGAGGTAGTTTGTTTAAGATAATATTGGTTTTATTAAGTAACCCTCTCAGACAGACGCATCATCCGACTCTTCGAGATCAATCACCTCCGCAATAATTGGGCGGGCATATAGCTCTTCGCAAAAATCCTTAGGGGATGGGTATGGGGATCCGTCTATATTTCATGCGGTACAGGGGAGCATAAGATCCAATTATAGATTGTGCATCGCCCCCCAAATTCCCTGGTATATGCTATAATATGCCGATTGATTAGGGTGGGGTATTCTCACCGAATATTTACGGACGTCGAGAGGGCTATTCCGTAAATTCTTGAACGACGATATCAGCCGCTACATCCGGATCGTTCGGCAGACCATAGAAAGATGTATCTTTATCCGATTCGTTTTTTTCAGACACTCTTACACCCTCTATCAACAGATAGGTAGTTTGTCTTTCCTCAACTACTTTTACTTCATCAAACTTTATAGCAACATTATCTGACGTGTGCTCTATCTCCTCACAATTATTCTGCCATCCATCACGATTGTTCATTTCAGTACAACTACAAATTAAGGGTTCGTTTTTGCTTAAACGGTATGTTAAAGGATTCATCCATTCATTCTTAATCCCACACATTACTGGGAACTCTATTCGGGGGGTTCGTCCCCCCGATGTGATCGCCATCACGGCAGGGTGATCCCAAACTCCTTGTTTTACTCAGGTCTTTCGATCACGAGTGGACGATGTTTTCTGATACTGTTCCTCTGCCCGTGGCCCGTCGTTTCCAAGGTCAGCACTCGTTCATGATCCGTTCTTAATTCGTCCGGGACTGAAACGTTTGGTCCTCCCATGCACTTATGGACGGAATTACAATTTCAGTATATGTGTCATGTGTGAAAACGGTAGTTTTAGCGGGCGAATTGAATTTATCCGCTACATACAGACCGTTGTTGTGTGTCAAACGTGATGTCCTCACTCCCCCGGAATCCGCAGTCCATAGAGGCCCTATCATCCCGAACGGTAGTTATAGCTCTGTCATTTACGGAATCTCCTCAGAACGTCCTTGACGTACTCCTGCCAATGAGGTTCAATCTTCTGGATGACCTCTTCGGGCCAGAAATTTGGGGCTCTTCGGTTTTCCTTCATTCGCTTAATGTACCGGGACATCGCCTTGCGCCTCTGAGGGCTACTGACCAGATAATGGATCAGGCTCTCGGCGATGGCATAATTTAACCTTGCTTCTTCTCCCATTTCATCTGGATTGAACGCATCGTAGCTATCGATGTTTACTATTCTTTGAATGGATAGATTATCAGTGTTGCCTTCATCATTAACCGATCTTAGATCCGAATAATAACTGGATTTACGCCAGTGTGTCCGCAAGTTCGTCTGTACGGACTGCTTAATATCCCAGAATTGGAACAGGTTCGCAAAACCTTCATCAAACCAGATTGGTAACGACATGTTTCCAAATATCTTCTGCAGCAGAATGTGTGTGGCCTCGTGCTGGAGGATGGGATGGTAAAAACTTGAAAAATCCGTCCGTGCTTTCGGACCATCAATGTACGTATAGACGTGAAATTTAGACCATCTCCCTTGCTGGTTTTTATTGTATCTGTAATGTCCTCTTCCGTGTTTATTAAACCGCTCGCGATACGTCTCTTCGTCAGAAAGAACCTCGATTGTGGGTTTGATTTTAACGCGCTCGGAATATGGAACGAGCTTCCGAAATTTTGTGTAAAACACTTCCATGTAGAGACTTAGTTCCGCCGTCCACCGTCTGTCCACCGGCGTCTTGCATTTGAAGTTCTCAGTCTCCAGCATGAACTGATCATTCTTCTTCAGGACCTTCTTCTCAAGGTGTAAAATAATTTTTTTCTGACGGTCCGTCCAGTTGGGTGAAAGCGGATCAGTTCGGCCCGGTAGACATAAAATAACGGAAACGTATATCGTTAGGAGAAAAATTTGCATTGACCTATGTGGCTTGTTCATCCTATCTTCTTGGGTAGTATCTGGATGTAATACATCTGACTTCTGTGTATTGCGTACCTGATGAATGGCCCGTGTGAACGATAATTTCGTCGTTAAAGTTGTTCAGAATACATGGCCGGCGCGTACTCCAGTTGCTCTCGAACATCCGAAAGCAGGGACTGGTTTCTGCGAAACGTTTCCGTGTCCTGATACGATTGCAAATCACACAGGATACGCCCCATCGAAAACTGCCGTCCCGCACGCTTCGCATGTCTCAACAAATCAATCTGTTCCAGTACTTTCGTATTACGGAGGGATCCGCTTCGTCGGCGAACCTCAGTAAGAAAGTAATGAAATGACCCCGTAAATTTCAACACCCGCTAAGCAACTTTTTCCCGCAGAAATTCTGATAAGAAAAAGGCGAACGATCGTCGAGACTGGAGTGTCTTCGAGTTTGGTTGTAATGGCTGACCCATTCAGCAATCATTTGTTCAGCCTCGTCCTTCTTTTCAAACCTATTATGCCAGACTTTTCCCATTCAGCTCGGTCCATATTTCCCTTAGAGACTCCTTATCCTTTTCCCGGACCATCCGGGCGATTTTCCAGGACCATACACCGGGTCCGGATAGCCTTTCAGCGTCGCACAACTCGCTGGCAATACATGACACCTGGTAGGTGTTTCGATCCATCAACACCTGGGGCTTTCAAGGAGGATCAACGCTACCAGGATAAGCATATCAGGGTTGTTCCACAGGGCCCTCGTAGTCTTCAGGGGTATTCTGTTTCATTCGGGGCACGTGTATGAGTTCCGGGATGAACCGTTGCTTCGAACACTTCGAAACGGGTGAACTAATCGAGGTATTTTATTTCCTGCTGCTTCGTATTCCATAACTTCCACTCGCCGTCATGCTTTTTAAGTGTGTGAATGCCCTGTAACCGGTTCGGACGGAATTTCGGCCCGCTTTTCTTTTTCGTCACCTGAACAAACTCCACGTGTACCTTATCCTCCGTCTGCTCTGTGACGTTCAATTCGGACAGTTCGTACGTGAGGTCGTAGGTATCAGTCAACCGTTTCGTGGTCGTCCGGGTGCGTTCTCGTATGGGAGCTTCCGGATGGATCGTATCCATATAAGCGTCGAGGTTTTCATTCTCGGCAGCCCTTATGTTTTGACGCAAAACCGCCAGGGACGGATGATTTTTTTTCGTCGCCGAATTATTTTTTGTCTCCGAATCACATCCGACCGATGCGAGAAGAAGTAGAACAGCAAGAATACCACCTGAAACACATTGTTTGATCAGGTCCGTACGTATGTCGTTCCGTACATCGAAGGTCGTTTGTTCGATCATTCCAGCACCTCATTGAATCGGTTCAATCTGTCGGTCGAATACCATTTTCGGCGGGAATGTTCCCATCCGTGGGGATGGATACAAAATCATTTCACGCCATTTCCATCCAGGGCATTCACCGCTTCTCGATAATCAGTATCACCAAAATTCACTTAAATTTCAGCTCTATTCGTGCTTAAGTATCCCGGGTGCCGGGCCACCACCTGAAGGTCCCGGGTTTCCTCGTATAGTCTGGTTCCTCAGGTGTGCCGAAGGTTGTGGATTCCCCGGGATCGGATGTCCGCACGGTTGCACCGCTGATCCATGATCTGCTGCAGTCGCCGGCGTGATACGTTGATCACTTCCCCTTCGATGTTGGTTTCTTCTCCATACTACCCATGATCAGGTTCCGGGAGCGGGAAGATGGATCTTTTTCTTGATTGTTGGGGGGGGGCACCATCCGTTGTAATATTTCCGTATCTAATTCTCGCGCCGAGATGGCGGAATCGGTAGACGCGTCGGTTTCAAGAACAGACGGTGACACTCTTCGTATTCCCTTTAACGGTCACAACCAGGGTAATATATGGATTTCGTCGATAAATATTGGGACAATTTGGGACAACGGAAAAGAGGTTCATCTGTGCTGCTTGCGGATGGTACTGTGTGGTCCTGCACATCCGAACAATTTGCGGTCTATCGGATGGGGACGAACCGGTGAAGAATGATTTCTACACAGCCGCGAAGGTCCAAGGGGTCGAGAACATCGAATCAGTCGTCTCGTTCCTCGATTGATCCGATGAATACGACCAGTACCGGGACGTGGTGGAATAGGTCTTCGGACAAGGGAATCAAAACCCGTATTTTTTGTGAGCTTCGTCTATCGGCAATATCTCGATAACCCGTGCTTCGTTCTCTTCTTCAAGAACGATGTAAAAAGCAGTCCAGGTTCGGCCAATGTGAAGTCGGTACATTTGTTCTCCCTGAACAACCA
>CAYXQY010000188.1:0-7233 GCA_964466525.1 uncultured Planctomycetia bacterium | reverse complement strand
CTGAAAAACAGCTCACACATGGCCATCGATGCAACCGGGTTCGATCGGGGACATGGTTGTTCTGTAGGGTTTCCTCATAGTCTTCATGTGTCCATCCTGTTTCACCCTTTCCGGAAAGATCATTCAGTCGTCTGTTGCTCATTTCAGTGATTCGCACGGTTCACCATCATCGTTCCCGTCCAGATTATGCGGATCGCCGGGGCACGCCTCCAGTACCCACAGGGCTTCCTCGTACGTGTCGAAGTCTGAGCAGTTGTACACGTTCTCTGAACAGTTCACGTCCCCGTTTGTTTTTCCTCCGGACCGTTCCTGTTCTCCTTTCCGTTCCCGGGACGGGCCTGCCTTCCCCCACAGTCCACGGCGTGCGTCTTTTGCCCGTCGCTGCTCGACGTTAAACTGTTCACGGAGGAAAGGTAGAACACCTAAAAGAGCCTCTCAATGAGGGAATAAGGGTACACCATTTTTTATTTTACTTTCAGCCCACAACTATCTATTATGACTCGATATCCACTATAATCGCCACATCTGCTGATGTCTCTGTGTCAGAGGCTGGACCCCTGAAGATTGCTTCCTCATCCGGAATACTGATATTCACTTTGTCTGGTGGACTTTCGTCGACAACAACAGCCCCGCCCTGTATGGTCTTCATCTCTTGCTCGGGGACAGGGTCCAGTGAGTCGTTTCCTTCCATGGGAATACCTCCAATTAACTTGATTCTATTCACACACCGGATCTTATAAATTTCATGGTAGAAAACGTTCGGGCTTCAGTCAATTTTGGGAGTAACCAGCGGGAGATTCTACACGAACGAAAGAGTGGGGTGTTTACCGAACGTTTTGAGTCTTATCCGAGTCCTCTGATAGGATAAGCGTGGACGTTGTGTACTCAAGTGGTCTTCAATTTATTGGAGGAGCCATGAAAAACAGGATGAAGAATCAAGGACTTCATCCCCTTACTTCGGAGGAGATGAAACAGGTGGAAGGTGGTACGATCGCTGTCCACGTGGAATACGTGGATAAGAACGGCGGCCACTTCTCCATACAGGAAGTAGAACAGGATGTCCGGCCGCAGGCGGACCCGTATTACGATTACAGATCCGGATAACCTCCGCCGTTAACCAGACCTGTCCGAAGAAATTCAAGGAAGGTGAGTTCATTGCTCACCTTCCATTCTTTTTTTTGATCCGCAAGGATTGTTCCCACGAGGTCTTTTCCCCAGCTGCGAGCAACACTTCGTACGAGGTTTTTTTCAGGGGTTCATACGATTCACATTTCTTTTTCTCACAGTCCACGATCTGTGGTCTTTGCTCGTCGCTCTTCGGCACAAAACTGTAAAACTGGTTCCGCGTGGTATAGTTTATCTCGTACACCCGGGACGGTGCAGTGTATATGGGAGGGTCCGGAGTGGGCGGCCGCCGGGATCGTGGGTTGAAGCTCTTACTCCCCACATCCGGGTTTCTTTGTTTGTCTATAACGGTGGCGGTCCCAGCACGTACAGCATCTCGGGGGAATGATAAGGAGGGCTTCCTATTCTGGTGAAGAAGTGATTGATGGGGTATGGGGCTTTCTTGTTACCTTTCGATCCGACCAAAGATCGACGTGCGTTAGGTCCTCCACCTCGTCCGACAGGTGGTGACCACCACCTTCAATTTCTTTCATATCCTTCTAAGCGAGGTCGTGTAGTTTCATATCTGAACCTCTTTCTGATTGAGTGAAAAATAACGGTGGACAGGTCTACACTTCAATGTACCATGCTCTGTTACGAATGTAGAATTTTTCGTGTTAACTCATGGTGAATGATTTAGCTCTAATCAATCTTATAGTATATTGCAAACGGGCACACCACTACCATGAAGGAAATCAAGGGCGCTGCTCCCGGACGCCCGGATGTGTTCCCTCCGTCCGCAGCTCCTCCGTCACACGTTCACGCGCTCATGACCATCATCAAGTCGTCTGCCTCCTCCCTGAACATCACGGTGTAGGCTACCAGTTCCTGCCTGTCCTCCTCACTGAACCCTCCTCTCGAAAATGTACCTCAATCCATGTGACCATGTAATAGGACAGAAACCAGATCAGTACAAAGGATCAACCACTGAATTTGTTCCATTAATAGGGAAGGTCAAAATGTATATTACGCAGTAGAAAAGGGTTCTGAAATCGGACGTCCGATCGACGATAGCCATCTTGAACCTTTTACAAGCGCTATTATAATGAGTCTACTTGTACAATTACTGGGTATTTGTCGGTAATTCTTGGAGTGGGAAAGGCCGTTATTCGATGGTCATCCGATCCGTTTTCAGTTATGAAACATCGTCTGCCTTCGACCCATCGCAGTTCTATCAACAAACGGATAGTGTGATGTCCGACACGGCCCAATCAGAGCGTCAAACGCTGCAGGATGAGTTCCGAAATCAGGAGTACAAAGGACGCTACACCAACCTCGCCTGTATCGGCGATGCCTCCATTCTGATCCGGACACTCAAACTCTACGCGGACATCGGCGACACCGACGAACTAAAAGAATATTTCGTCGAATCCAACCCATTCGGATATTCCACTCGTGCCTCCCGTGGCCGTCATTTCCGTTCCATCCGTCCCCTGTTGCTGAATACATGGAATCCATCGCACGAGGACCTGCTGACCTCCGTGGCGCGCGCTGATTTCCGACAGGAGTTCATGAAGCGCGTGCTGTATTTACAGGTATGCCTGAACTCCCGCCTGTTTCGCGAAATCACCCTGAACGTTTTTCGTGAAAAACTAACTCAAGGCATCCTGAAACTGACAAAACAAGCCATAAACGATTTTATTCGGGAAGAAGTTCCTGCGGCGGAGGAGTGGACGGCCACCACCGTTGATCGGCTTGGCTCACGGTACCTCACGTTGATGAAAATGTTCGGATTCGTCGAGGGGAAAGATCGGGAACGCATTTCCGTGTTCTCCCCGTCCAACACGCTGCTTGTTTACACGATCTATCTGGATCAGGCGATTCGGGATCGGAACCGATTGGATTTTTCGGGAGGCGTCGTTCAGTTCCTGTTCGTCCGGAACCAGGAAAAAATGATCGAACGTCTGAAGGAGCAGGCACTTGATGGATATTTCGATTTACAATCCGCAGGAAGTGACATACGCATTTCATCACTATTGGAGGCAGAGGACCTTGTCGATCGACTGGCCGGATAACCTGGAGTTCAAATTTGATGAGCTGACCGAAAAGATCAACGAGAGCACCGATACTCGTATGCGTCTGGAAGCACAGGGAGTGAAAGTGCTCCGACTCCTTTATCCGCCCAGATTCGAGAAGCAATACCTTGATGAACTTCGTGAGACCTATCCGGATCAAGCTCTGATTGACCTATCGGATCTGTTCGTGAAACTCATCGACGACTACGGCATTGATACATTCCAGACCATATATGAAGGTTATGAAGACAAGGAAAAAGTGTTTCGCTCCGACTACGAGGACGATCCGGACTTGCTGGATTACATTATCGAAGAAATTGAGCAGGCAGGTGAGGACGATAAAATACCGTTCCTCATCCGAACCGGAATACTCTATGGAACCGGCATTGAGGTAAATGAAATCGTCGAACACTCGGTGGTGAACGATCTGGACAAGCCACTGGTCATCTTTTATCCCGCCCGGGAGACGGAGGGCGATCCCCTCTTTCTGAACCGGCGGTCCACATCCGATTATCGCGGGTCCACCATTTAACGACGTCATTTATGGAACAGGTAAGAGACGTACTAAAAGTTGATGTTGAAGAAGAAGTAAAACAGGTCATTGACGTAGAAGACGTCAAGGACCGGGAAGTGCAGGAGGAGATCGGCAATTACATCGTCACCGATCAACTGGCGGACCGTTTTATTCAGCTGTTCGATGCACTGGACGAGAAGCGGTCCGAAACGGGTGTGTGGTTGTCCGGATTTTACGGCTCAGGAAAATCATACTTCGCTAAAATCTTTGGTTACTTACTTCGTAATCCGGACCTGGGCGGCACCTCCGCACACGACCGGTTCAAACAGCGACTCGCCGGACTTGAGGGGCAGGACTTTCTTAAAAACAGCCTCGCGAAGGTGCGAAACGAAGAATACGACGTCGTCATGATGGACCTGACCAAACAGGGTCAGGGCACCCGTGGACTGGCCTGGATCCTGTTCGAAAATTTCTTGAGCCAACTGGGCTTCATGGATTCCAAATACGGTTTGGTTGAGTTCGACCTGTACCTGAACGGTGACTACCAGAAGTTCAAAGAAACGGTTGAAGAGCAGACCGGCGAGCCGTGGTCGGAGCTCAAGAAAAGCAGAGGCCGGAGCTTCTCAGCCATGAAAAAGGCCCTCGAAACGGCCTTCCCCGACAGCTACGGCAGCGACGTTGATCGCCTGTACGACCAGGCGGCGGAGGACATGAATGACTTCGGTGCGGACGACCTGAAGGAGGAACTGCAATCCTACTTCGACAAACACCCCGAAAAGCGTATCATGTTCATCGTCGACGAGGTTAGCCGATCCGTGTCCGACGAGAAGATCGACCTGTCGGATCTGGAGGGTGTGCAGGAAAGCCTTTCCGCCGTCGGACAGAGCAAAGTCTGGCTGGTCGCCGCCGCGCAGGAAAAGCTGCAGGACATTCTGGACCGGGAAGGCGTATCGAAAAACGAATTAAGTAAAATCTCCGACCGGTTCAAAACCAAGATTCATATCTCCGGCGAGGAAGTGAACAAAGTGATCGAGGAGCGGTTGCTGAAGAAAAACCAGGATGGACAGGAGGCACTGGACGAGTTTTACCGTGAACACGAAGGTCAGATTTCCACACTCACGAACCTCCAGAACTGCGACCTCGCCAGCACCACGACCGAAACGGCCGAGGCATTCGTACGGAATTACCCGTTCCACCCCTACCAGCTGGAACTGCTGAAGGACTTCCTGTTCAAAGTCCACCAGAAAGTCACCGGAAGTCAAACACCCCGAGGCATGATCATCGTGCTGGATCGTATACTGAAACGAA
Source organism: uncultured Planctomycetia bacterium (assembly GCA_964466525.1). Classification (GTDB taxonomy): domain Bacteria; phylum Planctomycetota; class MHYJ01; order CAYXQY01; family CAYXQY01; genus CAYXQY01. Next base: position 2,232 of record CAYXQY010000188.1, on the reverse strand, counting down.
TGAAGGACGATCCACTTTACCGCATGGCAACAGCATATCAGCTGGGCGAGGAAGGTGACAAATTCCCCAGCACAGCCATCAAGAAACGGTTTAAAGAAGCCGCCGATCACGTTTCGGGTGACGATGGCTTGAACGGACGCCACATTATGGAGGCCACTCATTTCTTGACCGAGACGGACAAAGTCACACCGGATGTGGAAGACATCACGAAATCCTGCCTGGCCGAAACCGGGACCTATTACGACCGTAAAGCTGACTTTCTGGAGGCCATCGACACGCTGGAGAACAATAGTCTGCTGATTAAGAAGGACGGATATTCCATCGCGACGGAAACGGAAGAACGACTGTTAGAAGAGATGGACCAGGAGGACGTCAGTTACAATCAGCGCACGCGGGCGCTTCTGGAACAGATTCAGGAAACCGGCCTGTTTTCCGGGTTTCACAACGTGGAGCTGGATGGACAAACGTATCCGGTCGAAGTGGAGGATCTGGAGGGCAATCATATTGCGGGCCAACCCAACGCAAACCTCCGACTCCGTATTGCTGAAATGTACGAACTTGAAGATCAGGAATTCCAGAGTGCGATTGAAGACTTGAAGTACCAACAGCAGGGTGATGAGGACGCACTGCTGCTGGTTCCCCGCACGAAAAACTTCCAGGACATCAACAGTCTGGTGGTACGGATACACAAGTACAAAGTCATCGAACAACGATACGGCAACGACAGCGACGATGAAATCCGGGCCATCGCAAAGGAGATGCAGGAGGAACGTCGCGAGCGGGAAGCCACGCTGCAGCAGAAGATCAAGAACGCCTTCCAGAACGGCGTCGCCGTGCGGGAGTTTGAGGAGATTCAGCTCGACGGATCCAACTTCAACAAACTGATCAAACAGGAACTCAGGGAAGTGGCCGACCAGCTCTACACCAAGCGACTTGAGCTGCACCTCAGAGAAAAGCTGGCAGGCAAAGTGCTCAACCAGGACGACCCGAAGAAACTGTCCTCCTATTTCGACGCCGACGTATTCGACTTCTTCGACGAAGGAGGCAATTTTATCGGTGGAGGCCTGCCGACGGTCGAAGAAATTGAACGACGCACCGCCGACCTGCCAAAGGACGGACAAAAACTGGAGGACGATCTAACCGCACCGCCGTACGGCTGGGAACTGGGGGATATTATGGTCACACTCGCTGTGCTGTTGCGGGCGGGACAACTGAAAGTGGAGTTCGAGGGCGAATCCATTCTGGACTGGAAACACCCGCGGGTCGAGGAGGTGTTAACCTCCGCACGGAAGTTCCGCAATGCCCAGTTTAAAGTGGTCAATCTAAAACTGTCCTCCAGTAAGAAACGGGACCTGGTGGATTACATTAAAGAAATTGACGACTTAACCTATGCGGACAACGACCTGTCTTATAATTCCGCCGACATTCACGTCGTGCGACAGGTGGACGAAATCGCCTCCGGATACCTCGACGATGCCGAGTCTCTGGAACGCTCGTTGGGCACCTTTGCCGACGAGTTCCCCGAACTGGACGACATCCAGCAGCAACTGAACGCGTTCACCAATCGTACCATCAACGAGGACACCTCCAGTGACATCGCCGAGGAGTTTCTGCGCGAAGCCGAAGACGTACAGAAGAAGGTCGAGCGGCTGCGTGAAATTCGTTCGTTTCAGGAACAGCACCTGGACGAACTCCGTCAGTGCCGTGATTTCGTCCACAACTTACGGCACCAGCTGGATCATATTGAAGACGAAGAGACCAGCCGGGAGATTCAGGAGACGTTAGATAAGTTTGACGAAGCAAATAACCAGCCCGTCGAACAGTTCCCCGAACTGCAAGAACATTACCAGGAGGCACGTGATCTGTACCACGACGCCCTGAGCACACTGCACGAAGAGATGAATAGTAAATATACCGCCTACCATGAAGGGCTGAAAGACCTCATTCAGAAAGCAAAAGAAGCCGGATCGGAAACCAACAGCACATTGATTGGCAACTTAAAGAAAGAGAAACGGGATGCCGCCTCGTTTGATTGCCCGACGTTTGATCTATCCGATTCGGTGGAATGTAGAAACTGCCACAACGACCTTAAAACCATACGCCTGGCGCTTCGGAACGTTCCCAGCGTGGATGACCGATTGCAGAAATATGAGTCAAAGATCAAGCAGAAATCGACTGACGGAGACGAACAGGAAACGACCACCCATGAGATTGAACTGAAGACCGGAACAC
>CAYXQY010000187.1:0-7267 GCA_964466525.1 uncultured Planctomycetia bacterium | reverse complement strand
GTGGTTCAGTGAGAAGATCGATGCGAAGAGAGACACATACCCGAAAATCTGGACGATTGTTCAGGCGGCAAATAAACCGGGGTTCGTCTCCGCGGAGGAATTTGAGACCGTACTGCGTAATGGCACGGCCGGCAGGGCCACCGGAGTCATGATGTTTACCAGTCATTCTGTAGCTGAAAGCCCGGAAAAAATACAGACTATGAAAAAAGTTTATACGAACTGGGAAAATACCGATTAATATCATTTGATGATTGCGGTTTCCGGACGCATCCGGCGGTAGCCACGATCACGTCCATTCTGTGTTTGTAACGTGTTCTTCAGACGATCCGACGTTTACGCCTAATCGACTATCTTCTTCACGTTACTTCGATTCCTTCATATTTGACCTCTATAAGACGTTTTTGATCAGTTCCGGAGCCGGTCGGTTTTTTGAGTACATTTCTGATGATGTTGTAATTGGGAACGAATAAATGGATTTCCATACCGTCATCTCTTACTGCAGGCGAGAAAAAACCGTTCGTGTCATTGAATCAACGTTTAGCTGACCAAATCTGGAATCCAGAATTGCAATCTGGAAGATACTTGTTGAAACATCTTAAGTCAGGGGATAAAAACCTGAAGAGGTACCCTGATTCTGTTTCTCACGTCAGTTAACTCATGAACCGGAGAGACGTGATAAGGAAGGTTGAACGGTTATTCCGGTGTGCGGTTCCAGTAGATGACAAGGTTGTTCGTGGCTCGACCGGCGGCGACGATGTCCTCCCTGCCATCTCCGTCGAGATCAGCCACCTGCAAGTATTCACAGGCCATTCGGTTGTCGTCGATCAGGTGTGTGGACCAGTCGTTGTACGAATCACTCTCCGGCACGTACAGTTTGACACCCACCCGGTCATTGTCGTTCGGTTTCCGCCATCCCGCCACCACCTGATCGTATCCAAGGTTGAGCAGGTCACGGACCTCCACTGAATGTCCGCCGTTCAGTGAGGTATCCAGAACGGATCGCTGCACCTCCGACCAGCCGTCGACCAGAGATCCGCTCTCGTTTGAAAATCGGACGTCGTACGCCGCTACACGATGTCCGTGCATGGGCTCGATGGTAGCAACGAGACGTTGAACTCCGTCCTGACTTTTATATCGGTTCCCGGTACGCACTTCACCGACCGGAAAGGTCATCGGTTCCTCCAGACCACGGATCATCCAGGCACCCCGGGTGAACTTCGCCCGCTGTAATCCCTCCTGTCCACCGATGATCACCCGGTCCGATTGGTTCCCCTCAGTTCGGTAAACGTCGAAATTATGGGTTTTCGTGAGGTCATCAGTTACGATATGACGCGTCCAGGTCCCATTCGGATCATCGGGCAGGACATATCCGTAAATTGTCACGCCGTCCGCGTGGGGTCTGGGTCGAATCGGAACGACCAGTAACTGGAACTCATTTGCTCCAGTTTGCGCCCATCTTATGCGATGAATTGTCGGTTCATGAGGTTTCACGCGAACCGGATGCCATTGTTCGGTGGGGTCGTCCGGTCGCTGCAGGTAAAACAGCGCACCGCTTTTTTCCGGATCACGATTGTTCCCGGGATTCCACTGAGCCCCTACCGCCACTTCAACCTGGCCATCTCCGTTTACATCCCGCGCCGTAATACAGACGTTGTCCCGTTCCGTAAGGTTCTCAGCCATCACATGAGGCGTCCAGGATGATCCGGAAGAACCGGGATTCTCATACCAGCGGTACTGTTTTTTGTCGGCAAGTAAAAGATCCGGATGTTGATCTCCATCCACGTCTCCCACCACGATCCCATACCCGATGGTCACCGAATCATCCAGGGTCTGTCGTTCAAATTCCGGCTCGGGATTCGCGGATAGAACCGAAGTCGATAGCACAAGAAAAAGAACAGGTACGAGTTTTCTCATCACTGTGTAACCTGAAACTGAATGTAAATTCAGCTGACAACGACCGGATGATCACTGATCACTTCCTTCTCCACCTCCTCGTAACCTATTTTCGGTCAATCAACTGGACCCCCTGTGATTATGAAAGAAACGCTGTTATGAAACAATCAACGCAGATCGATGAGCCGTATGGGAATCAGGAACCTCATCGTTTTTTCTTCTCTTCGCTACCGACCGGATACAGATCGAACCAGGAAGTTCAGAACCCTTCTCAATTAATGTCAGAATCTCATTTAGTACCTCAAACTGCAGAGTGCGATCAGTCTTAATAACGCTTACCTACAATGCGTGGAATGAACCCTCATTATTCCTCAAAAATCCAACTCAAACGACCGCCCCATACAGAACAATCCGGGTAGGCGCCAGGACGAGCCTGAGGGTTCATTTAACGCATCATATATGATCGAACGACAAAAGAAAGTGCTGTTTCACTCCTGATTTAATTTTTGTGCAACAGGCTGAAATTATGAATATAATTGACGAGTTCGGCAAACGACTTCCAGAAATACGAGAACGAAAGGAGATTTCTCAGGTAGAACTTTCTAAGCGAGCAGGGATAAATAAAGCGTATGGGGGTAATCATTGAACGGGGGGGGGAAAGAATCCAACCTTTGAAGTGATTGAACGGTTGGCAGAAGTACTCGATGTACCTATTCACAAGCCTTTTCGACTTGATGGGTCTGATATTTAGATAGAGAATTATGACGTTAACTCCAATGGGATTTCTATATCACTCCAGCTATTTCCCGTAGAAATCAGAAGTACACGACCAGACGTCCAGATCAAACGGTGTATTCCCAGGCAATAGGAGACCGATTGAGGTGCCGCCTGAATTTTGACAAGAGTTTGAATCAAAATTAGGATTCATATAATTTAAAATTCATTGAGGGGAGTGGGATGTCTCTTCCTGTATTTTTTTCTTACAAGTACGTGAGGTGAATTTAGACATGAGTACCAACGGAAACGAACAATCCAGCGTCCTGCGAAATGTCCTCCCTGGGGTTAGGGCGTCAGCCGTTGTCCTTGCGCTTATGCTCGGACTCGGTCTGAAAGCTACAGCGGAGGAAGGTGGAAAGGTGGTTCCGGGAACTTGGCCTCCACATCCAGAAGTTAGCTTCACCCGGGTATTCCCCCTGCCAGATCAGGAACCCCAGGAGGTGCCGACTGGTGACTGGATTCAACACGCATTCGGCTGGCTACCCCACCCGATTCAGGACAACTCAAAAGAGCAGGTAGAAGAATTCATCAGAAAGCATAAGCTTAAGGTCTGGATCGGCGGGGAACAGGTGGAAAAACCAAAACAGTATTATTTGCCACTTCAACGACCGGACGACGGCCTGTGGATAGCCGTATGGGCGTATTCCGTGCCTCCCAAACCCCCTGGGATCTACACTTTTAAATTTCGTATCACAGAGGCAGCGGGAGCTCCGTCGGAAAGTGAAGCAGACTATAGCGTGGAAGAAGGGGAAAAGGAAAAGAAGGAGTAATACCGGACACGGTTCGCTGTTAGTACAACGAAAGAATTCTAAAACCCATATATTCAGCTATCCCCCCTAAGTTTCATTCGATTAGGAATATCTGAAGGCTCGCTTAAATGGAGCCGTTCAAAGTGGGATAAGTGAGGTTATCGGACTTTTCCTCCGAGAATTGATCAACGTACTGATCATAAATAGATAGAACTGAATGAGGAAACTGCTACAGGGCATCTCTACATCTTCCCGATCCATCCGAAGCTGGAATTGACTCCGATCTCCTCGATAGAAACATTCGCAGTACTCGTTCGGTTCCTTGTCTTCGTCATACATAACACGTTCCCGATAGAAAATGGGAGCACTTCGATTGATCTGAGGGAGGTGTTTGATATCTCTGCCAGGAAAACGATGTATCCCTGTTTTCAACCGACACTCCAGCACGAAACGGCTGAAAATCACATGTATGTAGCTGATAATGATCACTTCGAAGATGTCCACGGCGTGAAGTAAAATCGAATATTTCCTTTTGCAATTCCGATCAAGCTTTGTTTCCCCCGTATATAGGCTATTTATAGGAACGGAGCCAGATAAGTCATAAAACCTATGAGCCGCATGAACAGTTGGGAAACCTGTAAATGATCCGTGGAAATATAGTAATACTGGTACTGATTTTTTTAATGGGGGGGGCTTCATTTTCTGCGGCCCAGTCGTTAAAAGACGATGTAAGCGCCCGGCCCGCATATCCCGATCTTTCCTTCAACCGTCCGGTGGATTTTAGCCGGTTCGGGGCAGACGGAAACCATGTTGTTGTTGTGGAACAGCCGGGAAGTGTATATCGGTTTCCAAACAAGGAAACCGTTACGCCCGGCGAGAAACATCTCCTGATTGATCTGAAACAGCGGGTGTCCGGGGGCGAACGTGGAGAAGGCGGACTCCTGGGCATCGCTTTTCATCCGAGATTTAGCAAAAATAGAAACGTTTTTCTGAATTACACGTCAAAAATACGCGGGCAGCTGCACAGTATAATTTCGTCGTTTCGGTATCGACCCGGCAGAGATCGGATCGATGCCGACTCCGAGAAACAACTGCTAACAATTAATCAGCCTGGTGGACTGCACAACGGGGGTTGCTTGATGTTCGGGCCGAATGGGTACCTGTTTTCGTCCATTGGACAGGGGGGGACAAAGGAGGGGAACGCGCAGGATACGTCGAACCTCCTGGGGACCATCATACGGATCGATGTGGATCGAACCGGTCCGGACAGGGCGTATGGCATTCCGGAAGGGAATCCGTTTACGAAGAACCCTGACATTCGCGATGAAATCGTTGCGTTCGGGTTTCGCAATCCCTGGCGCTTTTCAATTGATTCCGGAAGTGGAACGATCTGGTTGGGCGATTCCGATAACGAAATAAACATCGTTCGAAAAGGTGAAAATCACGGCTATCCGGTAAAACGATTGGGCAAACAGAGAGACACCGCTATAACCCCGCCAACAAACCCGCTGCATGAGCCGATTCTTCGAAGGGACAATGCGTCACGCAGTGAGATTCCCCACATTCCAATTGGTGGTTATATTTACCGGGGACAGAAGATTCCGACCCTGCAAGGGATGTACGTATATGGTGATTTCACCCAGAACGACATCTGGGGATTGGCGTATGATTGGGAGGCCGAGGAAGTAACCGCAGTAGAGAAACTGGATACCGTTCCCCATCCCACCGCCTTCGGCCTTGATCACCAGGGGGAACTCTATATCTGCAGTTTCGGGCCAGAACGGGGGAACATGAAAAATGGGAGCATATACAAACTCATTCCGGCGAACTGACAATTCTTCCAGGAAGAAAAATCACGGTGCCGCCGTTCATGGCAAGCACCGGAAGCAACTGCTGATGCCCTCGAAGGCGGTCTGTGGGTTTTTACTTTACCGGGTCCAGCAGCGGCACGCGGGACACTACTTCAAAAAAAAGCTGAAATTTATGGGCACTTGCCCATACTGATCATCGAGAATTGTTGAACTCATAAAATGGGGATGGAATCATATCATCATTTGCTTTCGAGGGAAAAATTCCAGATGGTTAGGGTCTGGTAGTCGCATTCCAACTTGAACCGTTTAATGAAGGGGTTGGCGATGAGCAAATCCGAACAGATCGAGTTTGAGGAACCTGAAGAACAGGCCGCAAATGATGCCCCTGTCAATGATTCGGTTTACGATCATGAAAATTTAATGGCCTGTCCTGATTGCGGATCAAGAATTTCTCGACGGGCACAGTTCTGTCCGGATTGTGGTTGTCCGATTGAGGCTGACACCAGTAAGCAAACCTCAAATAATAACCCCGAGGAAGTGCAAACTGTTGAGCTAACTGCAAAAAAATGGAAGGGGATACAGTTAATTGGAGCATTTGGATGTATTGCGTCTGAGTGTGTTTTGTTTTCAGCAATCGTGCCGGGTAATGAGACCGTGGTAACCATGCTTCTTGTCGTTGGCGGCTTTGGGTTTCTTTTTTCCTTACTAATATTTCTGTACGGACGTATAGGAGCATGGTGGTATCACGGGTAAAAAGAAAGGATCGACACAGGCAGTCCATTTGTTTAATGGGGATAGTGGTGCTGAAATAACCGATAACGATGAACTTGTCGATGGAATTGATGGGGGGATGACCGATGAAAAGCTCCGGTTATCCTTTGACGGTCTTCATTTCTTCCGTGCTGTTCGCGTTCGAGCTGTTTGCAGGTGGCCAGGATAAGGACAAGTGGACACTACGGGAACGTTACAACGTCAAGGTGCTGAAGGCTTAAGACGGGGACGCGGTACGGGTACAGTTTCGAAACGACATGGAAGATACGGTCCGAATGATCGGCGTAGACAACCCGGGGCATCGGCCGGTGATACGGAACCTCAAGGATTCGGTACCGGAATGGTCCAGAGGTGAACGAGCCCCAAGAGCCTGCTAAAAATCCCCACCCAATCCATCAAAATATATTAATTAAGGTATTTTGACCAACGGGGCGAATGGTATAATGGAATTCAACCAGAACATTTGAAGCCGAATTCCTCTCCATCCGATGCTCACGAAAGAAAATAGGTAATATCCCCCGAATGAACCCCGATATAAGAGAAAATGAGGGAAATTTCGTCAAAATTTGATCATCAGGGGGATAGGAATGCGGTTACGTGAACGTATATATCTGGAATATAGAGAAATGACGGGAAACCGTCCGAAGAGAAATTGAGGGTACTGAAGAATCGTAAAATATCGGGGGTTTTAAGTGGGATTTTTCAGCAGGCTCATAGATATTCGGGTGCCCCGAATCCTCGGTTCCCCTCCCAGATGTTTTTCATCGGAGACGATCCATTTTTTCTCTGCTGTGTCCACCATCGTGGAAAAACGCTGAAGTTGTGCAGCTGAAGTAGGTAATTGCCATGTTTGTCAAATTTGTATTCTATCGCTCATCCTCTGTGAAGACAAGGAATTTTGTTATTTTCGTCTTTGGTGTTGTGCGGGTTGCGTGACGCGTTATTTGCGTTTGTTTCGTTTTTGGCGTCTGTGTTGTTAATCACGTTGGTGGCGTCAATCGCGTTGGTTGTGTGTGTGGTCTGTGGGGCGGGATGTGTTTTGCGTTTAACTGCAGGCGTTCGATGGTTGGTGGTGGGAAGGCGATCTTTTCTAAAACGTGATCAGGTGAGGGGGTGATTAAGTGATTAGATGGGGAGACACGTGAAAAGCGTGAGAGGTTTGAGAAGCGTTTCATCTCGTGACTCGGTTATTAATTCGACGGAAACTGGAGAGAAAAGGGGGTACAAACCCGGGGTTGCTTTTCATCCTTCCTGGCGAAGGTAGAA
>CAYXQY010000186.1:2727-7285 GCA_964466525.1 uncultured Planctomycetia bacterium | reverse complement strand
TCCTGGGAGGAGATCTTCTGGCGAAACAAACTGGAAATTCTGCGCAGGCGCCGCCGTCGTCTCTTCCTTGAGGATCCCCGAAAGGTTCCCAGCGAGCGAGCTTCCGCCTACCTCGATGAACTGGAAAAGGAAGCCAATTACTGGGAGGATGCCGGTGAATACCTCAACAAAGGTCCCTTCGGCGAGTACGTCGGCCTGGGGGATTCCTTCAGGGAAAAGGCGGAACAGCTTGAAGCCGAAGCCCGCCATGCCGCCCCGTCCCTGCTCCGAAGAATCGCACATGCGGCCGAGGAGGGAGATCCGCAGACGTTCTTTCGCCTCCTGGTCAGCGTTCAGAGAAAGGACCTGCGGATGGGGAGGGAGTCCTATTCGGAATACACGAATACCTCCTTTATGGATATGGGCGCCTTACAATTTTACTATCTTTCCATGGGGGATTGGAACCCGCTCGAGAGCCGATGGAGCACCGAGTCGGTCACCCGGCGTTTTCGCGAACACTCAGAAAAAGTTCAAGAGCTGAATGAAGCTCTTATCCGCGCCTCCGGCCTGGCCCCCGGGACACTCGAGGAAAAACATCCCGAACAATATGAGCTTCTTGATGAGAAGGGGTTCGTCGAGGACGGGGAATACGCCATTCCCGAAAACATCTCGCACGAGGCCGGCACCGTTCTGGACGAGGCGAGCGAACGGACCCTGATTGACAAATACGTCAACGGTCGCACCTTCGTGGAAACAATGGCCTCGGCCGTTGTTCCCGCCAGAGGCGCTCAAATCGGGGCGAGGGCGCTGTGGGGTCTTGCGTCCCGGAGGAGCACCGCGTACCTCCTCGCACACGGCACCGGAAGGTTCCTCACCGAGGCGAGTCTGTTCACGGCGTTCAGCAGGGCCGGATCCGTGCTGACGAACCCCTCCCTGGCGATGAACGAGGAATACTGGACCGCCGGAGCCATCGGAGAAGAATTTGCGATGAACACCGCCATGCTCGGAGCACTGGGATTGACCGGCCGGTTCATTCGTGGACGTGGTCGAGCTTCAGAATCAACGCGCGGGCTGAACTACAACCCCAACCAGATCCGGAACATGCCCCTTGCGGAACTCCGTCACGTGTCCGCAAAAGGATGGTCGAGGTTCATGGCCGGGATCCGGAACGCTGGTTCCGAGATCGGCCGGCAAGCCGGCAAAGTGGCCCGGGGCCCCGTGATGCTGGGAATGGAGACCGGTCTGGAACTGGCCTTCGAATCCATCATGACCGGAGAGCTTCCCTCCCGGGAAGACAGGTACCGTTCGTTGCTCCTGAACGCAATGATGAACGCGGCCGGCATCCCCGGAAGTGAGAACGCAGGGCTGACACTGGAGGCTCCCGGTTCCGGGCGCAACCGCGCCAGGAGCATGGCAGAAACCTACCGGCGGGTGCGTGCCGACCGGGCAATTCTGGATTTCATTAAGGAGACGGCGGGAGCCGGCAAGCAGTCAATTAAGAACGTCGTCGAGCGGTTTAAGGAAAAAACGAAAGGCAAAAGGGAGGCGTGGAAGCCGAAGGGGCATCTGGAGCTGTTTATGAACACGTTCAACGGCGAATGGGCAAAGGTCGTAAAAGCGTTCAAAGAAGGTCGTGTGACCGAGCATCAGATGCGGGCCATCTCGAATATTCGCGCAGTTCATGCCAAACAGATCGCCTGGGAGGTGACAACGGAGCTGAACCTCAAGCATTCGTCGAAAGTTACATGGGACGCTCCTGGATCGCAGAAACTGACGAGTGACTACGACCTGACATTTTACGGCGAGCACGCGGCGGAGGCCGTCCGCCGTTTCAACGCCAAATTCAGGAAAGGGGAGGGACACCTCAGTGGCCTGGGGGGAAGCGAAACCCTCCCGCGATTTGACACAAACGTATATACCGAACCAATCTTCGAGCAGTTCCCGGGCGACCGGTCGGACGTCCCCGCTCAGGAAGGCTTCGCACAGCTGGCGGTACGCAGACATCTGGATCAGGAACAGTGGCAGTCATACCGGGACAAATACCTGGAGAACCTGCCTGAAGATCAGCATGACATGGGACGCAAGATCCTGGACTGGGCGGAACAAATGTATGAGAAAAATGAACGTACTATTTCATCCCGTACCGAAAGAATGCGGAATATGCTCGGCCTGGAACGCGGAAACGAGCAGGTAGAAATATCCGCCCGGCGCCACCTGTACGAACAAAAACTGAAGGAGATTGAAAAGCTAAAACAAAAGTTCGATTCCACGCCCAAAGACCAGCGCCCTGACCTCATACAGGAGATCCGCAACAAACAGTCGCAGGCCCTGTACTATGCCCTGGAAGCCTACCAGACGGAAGCCGCCATCAAGCACGTGGTGTTCAACATTCAGAAGGCCGGTCGCGAAATAACCACCGAAACGCTCCTGGCCGACGAGACGCCGGAACTTACACGTCCCATGACCGAACATGAAGCCCGTCAGTCGGCTCTGGAGCAGATCGGCAACGCCTACGGAGAACTTAACAACCAGGGGAAACCGGTAGATACCGCCGGAAAGGTCTCGAAATATTTCCTGCGGGCCCTGGACGCGGCAAAAATTGCCGGCCTGGACCTGAAACCGTACGAACGGATCGTCCGACGCACCGTTGAGCTGGAGAACGTCCGGGGGGACACCGCGAAACTGAAAGGGGCCCTCGACGCCTATTACCCTTCGGAGGGGGGCGAAGGATACCTGAATGACGTTCAGGAAGCGATCGGGGAAATCACCAGTAAACTGGCGCAGCAATCGAAGGCGACCGGTCTTTCCCCGGAGGACGTCTCAAGCAGCCCCGAAAACGCCCGGTAGACCGGAAGGACAACTGGTTTCTATCCCGGCTCAACGTCACGAACGTCACTTATAAATCATATTTCGGGAAGCAAATACGTTGATTGCTCATATACTGAAACGACCCTATCCGGTCATCGTCCTGTTTGTCCTTGCCTGCTCGAGCGTCCCCGAGAAACCGGGGCCGCAGTACCGCGCCGGAATGACCGCACGGCGGGAGGGAGACATCGATGAAGCGTTTCAGTACTTTCAGAAGACCATCGAACTGGACCCCGGACACCGTGAGGCACAGCTGGCGCTGGCCTCCCTGCACATGCAGCGGAACGAACCCGACCATGCCGTTGCTCACATGACGAATCTAATCGATAACATCCGGGAGGTTGAAGGGAACACGCCTCCGGTGGACCTGTTCGCGCGGCGGGGAGAGATTTATTACCGGGCGGGAAATTACGAAAAAGCAATTGAGGACACGTCGCGCGCGATCAGGCAGAACCCGGACCTGTCCGGAGCGCTGAACACCCGGGGCCTCGCTCACGTCGCCCGGCAGTCGTATGGAAAAGCAAAAGCTGATTTCCGGCGATCCCTCGAAATCGAGGAAAATGCACAGGCCCACCTCGGTCTTGCGATCGTGCAGATGCGACGGAGCAACTGGGAAAAGGCCGTCCAAAAACTGGACCGTGCCCTTCAGATCAACGAATCGTTAGCACGGGCGTACAAGTACCGCGCCGTGGCGAACCGGGAACGGAACCGGCCCGACGCAATGAAGGAGGATCTGCGCTCGTACCTGAAACTGGAGAACCCGAACGCTCCGGAGGAACGGATTCGCAAACGGATTGACGAACTGTTCGAGAAATACCGGGAAAAAGGGGAAGGCTAACCTTTCACTATAGTGAACAGAGCCCATGGTCTTTCCCGTACGGGAGCAGGAGCCTTTCTATCGAATATGAAGAAGAGGGACGGAAAGAAATTCCGTCCCTTCCGGTGCGACACCGAATCTTGAAACATACCCCCCGGACCCGGATGCACGGGCCGCTTCGCTGCATGTACCACAACGGACCCACTCCACCTGCGAAACGACCGGGGAAATCACGTTTCCGGTTCCACGATGAACGGTTTTTCCCTCCTTAAAATCGAGCAATTCCCGAGAGGGTCACGATGTCCGCCTGGTATTCGCTCACGCCGTCGTCGGTGATCTTCTCCCGGTACTCATAGCTGAGCGTCAGGTCAATGAAGCTGGTTAATCCGCTCCACGTGGCCGACACACCGCCGTTGATCAGGTCTTTTTCATCCTGCGGCACCGCGTCGTCGGCTTCCTCTTTGCGGGTGTAGGACAGCCTCGGGGAGAAGGACCAGTCCTCCACCGGTTCGTACACGGCGTTGACCCCGACGCGGTCCTGGACGATGAAGTTGGTGAGGGCCGATTCCGCCGATTCGTGACTGTACTCGACGTTGACGGTCGTCGTTTCGAGCGGAATCCAGGAGCCGGTCAGGCGGACGACGGGACTCTCGTAATCGCTACCACTGTCGAACCGGTCCTCGCGGTACCCCGCGTCCACCACCAGGCCGACGTCGTTCCGCGGCGTCCAAAGGACACCTCCGGTGGACTCGGAGATCACATTCCTCGGGCCGTCGTCGAAACTCTGCCTACCGGACACGCCCCGGAGGCGAAGCTGAATCGAATCGGTGTACTGGTAGGAGACCAGCGAGGAGACGGTCCACTGTCGGTAATCCAACCCGTCGAACACCTCGTCCA
>CAYXQY010000186.1:0-2717 GCA_964466525.1 uncultured Planctomycetia bacterium | reverse complement strand
CCGTTCCGGTGGGCCGTTCTCGGCCGTGAGTTCGACGGGGTCGGGGTCGTCCGGAACGGAGACGACCGCCTCCACGCGGTAACTCCGGTTCGGCGGGAAGTAATCCAACCCGTCGAACACCTCGTCCACCTCGTAATCCTGGTGTGTGTAGGTGACTTCCGCGTTGAACTTCCCGGCATCGTACCCGACCGTTCCGGTGTATTCCCGGTTGACAACGGTCAAAATGTCGGCGAACGGATGTTCGAGCGGGGAATTGGTCTCGTCGTAGGAGGACCTGGCGGAGGCGTAAAACTGCTCCGAGAGGTCGAAACGCCCCCCGATTGAGCCGCTCAGGTCGACGTCGTCGTCGACCTGGTCCTCGTCCACGTTCCGGTGCAGAACGGTTTCGAACGAACCGTCGAGCCGGACGTCCCGTCGCTGGTAGTTCAGGGAGATTCCCGGCGCGGTGTCGGAGATGATGTCCTCCTCCTCCCCACTGTCCTTGCGAAAGATGTTGGAATCGTACCGGACTTCCTGGCGAATGGAGGGGTTGATCTGGAGGTCTCCGGCTTCGACGCCGAAGAGTCGGGATTGGTTCCGGTCACCGTTCTCCTCCTGCGCGGCGGCCGGGGAACCGTCCATCAATGAGATGCCAATGAGCAGAAAAAGGCCGATGAATAGGGAAGAAATGAGCAGGGTGTGGTTTCGTTTTCTCATGGTAGGCCTCCTTATCACGTTCTGTGAACAACCTTGTTACCTGGAAGACGGCCACCCGGACGCGTTCGAAACGGGCGGTGGCCATACCCCGTCGTTCGGGGGCGTCAGGGTTTACTGCAGGTTCTGCTGATTATTCTGTTTCTGATTCTGTTTTTCCCCTTTCAATTTGTTGGGATTCGTGCTCTGCACGGACTCGTCGTCGAGCGGCTCTTTCATGCCGTTCAGATTGTGCACGTGGTTGTGAAAGGAGGTCAGTTCCGAGGCGGAAACGTCATTGTCCGAGTACTCGTACGTTACGCTTCCGAGGTTGTCCCGGTTCGCGGATACGGATTGAATTTGCATATCATTGACCCTCTTCACCGGGTAAACCATCGGTGTTTGATCGCTCGAATCAGCCCGTGGGACGTCCGGTGGGGTGTTGCAGTTCTGGAGCAGCGGAACGAACAGGAAAAGCAGGAAGCCGGCCAGGTGGTGGATGTTCCGGTACATGGTTCACCTCCGGAATTGTCAGAAATTTCCAGAACAGTCGAATGAAACCCGTCAATTTGATATTTACAAAAAATCAGGTACTCAGTCAAATCATTGGCTCGGCAATTATCTCGGAGGAGGACTTTGAACCGATCTATTGTAAGGACAACGGTCGTCCGTCGGTACCGCCGGTGATTCTGGCGAGAGTTTTGCTGTTGCACAGGCATGATGATGTATCCGACCGCGAAGCGGCTCGTCGGGTGAGGTTTGACAATGGATGGAAGCCTGCATCGGGGGTGAAGGTGAACTGGGAAGGGTTTCACCAAACAGTGTTGTCGCATTTCCGGGCCCGTTTTCTTGCCCACAGCATGGAAGGAATTGCATTTGAGAAGTTAAACGAGCTGGCCGCTGGACCGGATCATCTGCACGCGATCGATCCCTCACATGTTCCTGGGGCCGCTCAGGTAAAGGAGACATGCGAGTTGATTCGTCAATGGCGAAGGTGGTGGAAGGGTTGGAAGAGATATGGGAAGGACTTGCCGAAAAAGGGGTTGGAGAATAGAAAGCAGAAGACGACCGGGAGAAGAAGAAGGCCGATATCGACTGGCACGACGAAAACGAGCTCCGGCAACAGTTGCAGGTGCAGGTGGAGGATGCCTGTTGTCTTCTGGAGGTATCCGATGGCGAGGAGGTGCCGCAGGAAAGCGAGGCCGGTGAGCCGACTGGTTTGCTGGAGAGGACCCTGCGATGAAAGATTTTGAAGGAGCCTTGGTCCCTGGAAATCGGGCCTCATGGGTGTGCAGGTGTCGTGCAGGTGTACTCGAACTCTTTCCAGGTCGTGGTTCATGACCTCTTGTACGCCTGGTTTCACTACCCTGCGGCGGACGGAGGAAGCGGGACTGCAGGGTGCTCAATCCGGAGAATAAGGAGTACAACCCGAATTGATCAGTTCGGTTTCACGTATATTCGGGCCACGCTCCGGGGGTGCTCGTGAGAGACGGTTAGTTTCACAGCGCGTCCGGAGTTTGGCGTGGACTTCCGGACAAGAGCCTGCGTCGGCCTGACCCGGACGTCTGGTGACTCAGCACCGTGAAGTGTAAAGGTGCTTTTTCGCTCCCTGTAGTTGTTCGCGTGAAGGAAAAGCCGGTCTTCGTACTGTTTCAGAAGAAGGTACTGGTGAAATTTTACCGTTCCGGAGATCCGTTCGACCGGACCCCGTGTTAGTGAAAGGGAAAAGTTCTGAGGACGGGAGTGGACCTGTAAATCATTGCTGTTGGTAATCACCCCGGTGTTCCCGACAAGAACGGAGAATGCGTTTCCTTTCTGATCCGGGTAGAATCTATTTACGAACCGTTCGGTCAATTTCGGGGTCTCGAACCGATCGAAATTCACAACATGCTCCACGTGGTTCCGCTCGGCTGCCGTTCGGTCCAGGGGCAGAACCGGGACGAGAAAGTTGCGGGAGCGATTCGGAACCCAGCGCCAGCCGAAGATGGTTTTTCCGGCATATTGTTTGTACACCCCATGGACCGCCGCCAGTTTTTGATGGGGAA
>CAYXQY010000185.1:0-7301 GCA_964466525.1 uncultured Planctomycetia bacterium | reverse complement strand
GGGAGGTGGCGTGGCGCTTTTGCGTGCTTCCAAAAAATTGTCAAGGCAACAGGGTTTTCCGGCGACCAGAAATTCGCGGTGGATATTGTGCAAGACGCCTTGACCGAACCCCTGAAACGAATTGCCGAGAACGCTGGATACGATCCGGACCTCGCCCTTCGTCGAATCGAACAGGAAGACGAAAATACGGGACTGGACGTGCAGACGGGCGAGTACATCGACATGGATAAAAACACAATACTCGATCCGGCACAGGTGGTTCGATTCGCCGTGGAAAACGCCTGCAGCGTTGCCGGGCTATTGTTTACGACCGAATGCCTCATCAGCGAACTTCCGGAACCGGAAGAAGATGAGGAAGAAGAAGTCAGTGAAAAGGAGCGCGCGGAACAGGCGGGTTATATGTAACGTTTGAAGGAAGCTTCGTTTCTTCGTTTACTTCGTTTAACGAGAACACATTTCACAGGGAGTACAAACATGAACATCCAACCACTTGACGATCGTGTTGTTCTGAAAATACAGGAAGCAGAAGACAAAACGGAAGGCGGTATTGTGTTGCCGGACACCGCAAAGGAAAAACCTCAGCGCGGGGAAGTCGTTGCCGTAGGACCCGGGAAACTACTGGATAGCGGTGACCGAAAATCTCTGTCCGTTGAAGAAGGTGATACGGTGATCTTTGGAAACTACGCCGGGACCGACGTGGAGTTCGACGGTGAGGAGTACAAAATCGTGAAGGAAGACGAAATACAGGCAAAACTCGAAATCTGACCCCAACCGAGGATGAATCCATCCCGCGATTCGCAAGTTCTTGCAGTCACGCTCAACGTTCTGATGTAGCAACATAGCCTGCATTGCGAATCGCGGGTTGTTCGTCCCCGCTCCAGACGACAATTATTGATCACTTGTTCTAACAAATTTTCCAAACAACATTACAGAGATAAACCAATGGCAAAACAGGTACTTTTTGAACGAGACGGAGAAAGTCGAATAAAGAAAGGGATGAACACCCTGGCTAATTGTGTCCGAATCACGCTCGGACCCACCGGAAAAAATATCATTTACGAACAGGAGTTTGACGATGTTCCCACGTCAAGCGGGGATTCTTCCGCTATTTCCGACGAGGTCGAACTGGAAAACCCGTTCGAAAACATGGGAGCAAAACTCCTGAACGAAGTAGCTGAGAACATCGACGACGAGATTGGGGACGGAGTGGCAACGGGTGTCCTATTGGCTGAAGCAATTTATAAGGAAGGCATCAAGCATGTGGTGGCCGACGCAAACCCGATGGAACTCCGGAAAGGAATACGTCAATGTGCGGAGGCGGTTATCGAATCCATCCGAGAACAGCGAACGGAAATCGACATAAATTCAAATGAGCTCGAACAGGTCGCGACCGTCGCCGCGGACGGCGACGAGGAAATCGGCGAAATCGTCGCGGCAGCCGTGCGGGAGGTGGGTGCCGAAGGCATCGTGTCCGTCGAAGAAGGAACGGCCGTTCGCACGTACAACGAATTCGTGGATGGACTGAATTTTGACGAAGGATACCTCAGCCCGTACTTCTGTACGGATCGGGAAAAGAAGATTGCGGA
The DNA here is from genome assembly GCA_964466525.1 of uncultured Planctomycetia bacterium. Lineage (GTDB taxonomy): Bacteria > Planctomycetota > MHYJ01 > CAYXQY01 > CAYXQY01 > CAYXQY01. Next base: position 5,715 of record CAYXQY010000185.1, on the reverse strand, counting down.
GCTGGACGACGCGTATGTTCTGATTTACGAAGGGGAGCTGGATCAGGTGCAGCCGCTTATCAACCTGCTCGAACAGGTGGCCCAGCAAGGAAAACCGCTTCTTATCATCGCCGAAGACGTCGAGGGAGACGCCCTGTCCGCCCTGGTGCTGAATCGTCTTCGTGGTACGCTGAAATCCTGTGCCGTCGAGGCTCCGGCCTTCGGAAATCGCCGGACGGCTATTCTGGAAGATATTGCGATCCTGACCGGTGGCCAGGTTATCTCGGAGGAAAAAGGTCTTGATCTCGAAAGCGCTTCGCTCGAACACCTCGGTCAGGTGGACAATGTACGAGTGGACGAGGATGAAACCGTCCTGACCGGTGGGAAGGGTGACGAGGAAGCACAGAAAAAACGGATCCGGCAGATCCAGACCAAAATCGAAAACACGGATTCCGACTACGATCGGGAGAAACTCGAATCCCGCCTGGCCAAGATGAAAGGGGGCGTAGCACGGATTTACGCCGGTGGGACGTCCGAGTCCGAAATTGCGGAAAAACAGGATATCATTGAATCTTCCGTGGCCTCCTGTCAGCGCGCGCTCCAGGAAGGCGTGGTTCCCGGCGGTGGAACGGCGTTTATCAACGCCCGGTCGGCCGTCGATGACCTGGACCTTGAGGGTGATCGAGCACTGGGGAAAACCGTACTGAAGAATGCCCTCGAAACGCCGCTCCGGCAAATTTCCGAAAACGCAGGTGTGGCCGGGTCGGTCGCTGTGGAAGAAGTGGCTGAAAGTGACTCGAACTACGGCCTGAACGCGAGCAACGGAGAACTTGAAGACCTCGTTTCGGCCGGCATTCTTGATGCCGCCCCGGTTCTCGAAACAGCGCTTGAAAACGCTGCCAGCCTTTCGGGTACGTTGCTAACAGCGAATTCCTACCTGACGGATCTTGACGAGAAAGAGGAAGCCGTCGAGGATAGTCTGTCCTGAACCCACGACACTTCCTGCATTGCCGAAAATGATCCAGACGGTGCTCCTCCGTACTCCGTACGGCACGGAGAACGAGGTATATCAGAATGTGCCGAGGTTACCCGGTGGGCCGGACGAGTAGTATACGGGTAAGATTTGTCTTGCATAATCCATTGATTAATCGTATAACGTGATGCCGCAGAGCTATTACGATGTACTCGGGGTTTCAAAAAACGCCTCCGAAGAGGAGATCAAAAAGGCCTACCGTGACCTGGCGATGGAGTATCATCCGGACCGCAATCCCGACAAGGAAAATGCGGAAGAAAAATTCAAAAAAATATCGGAAGCTTACGATGTGCTGAGTGACCCGGAGAAACGTAAAATTTACGACCGCTACGGGAAGGAAGGGCTTGAACGAAGAACGGGTCATACGCCTGGAGGCGACCGGAGTGCTGAGGACATCTTCGAATCGTTCAGCGAAGTGTTCGGACAGGGAAGCATCTTCGAGGAATTCTTTAGCTCCGGGGGACAATCGAGACGGAAACGAGCATCCGGACCCGCTCTCCGCGTGGATGAAACCATCTCCTTTAGCGAAGCCGCTTTTGGAACCGAAAAAGAAATCACCGTTCGTCGGAAAGAAACCTGTCCGGAATGCAATGGACAGCGAACGGCGGATGGAAGTTCAATGGAAACCTGTCCGTCCTGTGGAGGACAGGGCGTTATCTCTCAAAGTCAGGGATTCTTCAGTGTGCAGCGGACCTGTCCAAGATGCCGGGGCGAAGGAGAAATTCTGGATAATCCCTGTCGTGCCTGTGGCGGATCCGGCCTGAAGAAAGCAGAAAAACAGGTGACCGTCCAAATTCCGCAGGGAGTTGAGGACCAGACCCGGCTCCGCGTACAGGGTGAAGGAGACCTGGAACCGGGCGTATCCCGGCGAGGAGACCTGTACGTGGATATATCGGTTGAAGACCATGAGTTTTTCAAGCGTCGTGGAAATGATGTGATCTGCGAAATTCCTCTGTCGTTTTCGCAGGCCGCTCTCGGTGACGAAATTACCGTTCCGACCCTCGAGGGAGAGGAGACACAGGTAAAAGTACCGGCCGGCACACAACCGGGCACCATGCTTCGCCTCGAAAATGAAGGCATTCCGGATGTTCGTACCGGTCGACGGGGGGATCAGTTAGTACAGGTCAACATCAACGTACCGAAGAATCCAACCACAAAACAGGAAGAACTCCTCAAGGAGTGGGCGAAGACGGAAAATATCGAGGTTTCCCCCCAGCGAAATGGTGGACTGTGGGAAAAATTAAAAACGTTTTTTTCCTGATCTACAATATAAACGCTTTATGTACGATCTTTTATTTGAACCTTGTCATTACAGAATAAACAGATGAACAATCAGGAACAATCAGGGGAGCAAAATTCGTCGGAGAAGGAGTCCGAACCGGAGGAAATCCAGCACGAAGGAACGGATGAATCGATGCCGGCGGGACCGGAGAACGAAGAGAACCCGACCTTTGTTGAAATCCCTCTCAGCAAATACAAGGAGCTTCAGGAAAAAGTAACGGAACGGGATGAGTACCTCGAAAAGCTCCGACAGGTAACAGCCGATTACGATAATTACCAGAAACGAATGCGCCGTCAACGGTCCGAGGAGAAAAAATACGCCGCACGTGACGTGATGAATTCAATTATACCGGTACTGAACGACTTCAAACATGCCCTGCCCGATGAACCGGACGAGAAAGAGGAGGATCTGGTTCAGGGGTTGCGCATGATCTACGAGAAGTTGATTCAGGCCCTGCAGGAACATGACCTTGAAATTATTAACGAGGGCGGGGTTCCGTTTAATCCAAACCGGCATGAAGCCGCAAGTGTAGTGGAGGACGGAGACGTGAACCAGAAAACCGTAAAGGAGATACTCCAGGACGGCTTCAAACTGCATGATCAGGTGCTTCAACCCGCCCGTGTGGTCATTGCACAACCCCCCTCCGACGAATAACCATCTACGGTGAAGGCCATCTATTCCTGTTTACCGCGCTCGCCAGCAGGGTATGCCGGTTACCTTCCCTTCATACACCCCAGATATTTTTTCTTTTGGTTACAGCTCCGGGAGCCGTTTCATCTCCCCGCTCGTTCAGGACGCTTCCACCCCATCCAAAAATTGTTTACATACATGAAGCAGTATAATGGAACGGTCCGTAATAATTCATTGAACTGAGCAGAAAAGAGTATATAGGTGAAACCCTGTGAATCAGGTCTATACAGAAGACGGAACCCGGTACATCAATGTAATATCCTGATACGTGCAGGTAAGGTATACCTGTCGAAAGGTATACCTATATCGAAGTCGTCCGGAAATGACGTGCTTACCAGTCCGGAGAAGAGTCGCGCTGTTCTTCGGAATCTTCCTCTTCTATATTTTGCTCTGTTTCTTCCTCTTCTTCATCAAGCACCGAAGAGGGAGTCACGGGTGTAGACCCCTTCTCCACTCCCATTGTTTCATCCTCCGTGTCGTCAAGGTCGGTGGTTTCCTGTTCCTCGTCCGAATCCACCGCCGGACCCGAGCTCTGAAATGCCTCGGGGGGTTCCAGGGATTCGTCCTCTTCCTCTTCGGAGGAATCTTCTGGCTGTTCTGAAGCGGCCGTTTCCGGAAACTCCTCGATTTTTTCGATCTCTTTGGCACGCGGCCCCTCATCCGTTTCCTCAAGTTCAAACTGCACCTTCTGATCCTCCTCAAGAGATTTCCACCCCTCTTCTTCGATATCGGAATAGTGGACAAACGCATCTTGTCCACCGTCCTCACGTTCAATAAATCCGTACCCCTTTTGATTACTAAACCACTTTACAGTTCCATACTCCATTGTCCTAAGTCCATACAGTAACGAAAAAATTGCAGAGAATCGAATGAGAATCCCAGACCGTTTCATCTGCATTCATCTCCAGAATCCTCAACGAAACTGATATTCATGCTAAAAAAAGGAACGACATGTTTCAAGTCATTTCAATCATACCCCCCCCTAATCTGTGTGGGAATATTCGGTAGTTGGCAGTTTACACATTCGTATTCATATAATTAACCATACGAATAGTTGAAACCCTCCTCCAAGAGAGAATTTCCAAACCAACAACCAGAAATTGAAGGAAGCCGGGCCATAAATTGAAAACAGAACATTCTTTCAATAAAATAGCGTTCAAAAATAAAAATGGAAAGAGAGAAACGGCAAAATCCGCTAAAAAATCGCGTGCTTGTCCTGAACGAGTTGTATATGCCGATTCGGGTCGTGTACGCGAAAAAAGCGGTGGTATTACTACACAAGGACAAAGCGGAAGTCATCACCGTCCAGGAAGAATCCTACCTGACGTTCAGTTATGAATCCTGGATCGAGCAAAGCAATAACGGAGGGATCGAATCACTGAACATCGTCGAATACATTCATACACCCTCCATGCGAATTGCGGTGCCCCGTGTCATCCGTCTGTACGATTACCGGGATTACCAGAACGTCGACGTTCATTTTAACCGTAAGAACGTGTTTGTTCGTGATAATCACACGTGCCAGTACTGTGGTGAAAACAAGCCGGAATCCGATTTGAGCATTGATCATGTCGTCCCGCGAGCTCTGGACGGCAAATCCACGTGGACAAACGTGGTTACGGCCTGTAAGGAATGTAACGTTCGAAAGGGTGGACGACTTCTGGAAGAAACGGACATGAGTCTTCTTCAACAGCCGTCGGTTCCGTCGCATAACCCGGTGGTCAAGGAGCGAGCGAACAAACGGAAGTACCAGGTGTGGAACTCCTTTCTTGAGGATGCCCCCACCGTTGTAAGAACCTCCTGATTCTGCACGGCCGCTGGCTGGAGTTATTTGGACGGCTGTTTTTGTTCATGTGAGTCATTTAAAATAACTGTTCTTAGTGTGGATGGACTTAAAAAAATACAAGGCTGAATATGTGTACGTCCTCCAAACAATTGATTTCTCTTCTTTTTGCTGGTTTTCTCATCATGACGACCACCTCGTTTTCCGGTAATAACAGTTCGGAGGTTCCGGACGACGAACGCGACACCGATAGCGTTGAATCCGAAGCGAAGTACCGTACCGCCACCTTCGGTCTCGGCTGATTCTGGACGTCCGACGCCCAGTTCGGGGGTCTTGAAGGCGCCATACGAACGCGTGTAGGCTACGCAGGTGGAACGAAGGAACATCCGACGTACGAATCGCTCGGTGACCATACGGAAGTCATTCAGGTCGATTACGATCCTGAGAAAACGTCGTATCAGCAACTGCTGAAGGTGTTCTGGAACCATCATGACCCAGCCACCCAGGCCTGGAAACGACAGTACTGGAACGCGATTTTCTACCAGAACCAGCGGCAGCATGAACTTGCCGGCCAATCTCTCGAATCCGTGAAACAGCAGCTCGACGAACAGGTTGAGACAAAACTCCTTCCGATCCGATCCTTCACACGTGCCGAACAGTACCATCAAAAGTACTACCTGCAACAACGACCCGACCTGATTAAGAAGTTAATAAAACCTCACTCGGACATGAAGTCCTTTCTGGATTCGAACGTTGCAGCATGTGCAAACGCATTTCTCGCACGAGAAATCAGTGCGGAGACCTTACGAAAACGGCTGGATCACGCAACCTATTCCACGTTATCCCCCGAGGAACTGAAGCGGACGGAAGCCATTCTCTGTGGAAGCAGTAAGTAGAGTAGAGTAGGGAAGGGATGCGCCCAGTACACTGGGGCATCCTCCCCTCTCG
>CAYXQY010000184.1:0-7390 GCA_964466525.1 uncultured Planctomycetia bacterium | reverse complement strand
AAATGGGAACCGGGGATATACGTGGTGAAATTCAGGGATGCTTCCAATTACGTAACACGGAAGCTTATATTACGACATTAATGGGATTTTTTTCAAGGAATATGTAGAATAGGCTTGCTTGCTATTCAGTGAACCTTTTTCAAGGGATAACTGGCATTAACTTATCAAGTAAATATTGACCTAAGTGACCCTAAAATAGGGAAAAATAAAAAGTAAAGTATTGCCTGAAAGGGTTATCATAGCGAGAATTCCTGTTTTAATAAACTTTGAATCCAAACATATTCATGTTTCTTTTAATTAATATTTCATTTTATAATTTTGGGAAATAAAGAAAGAAGGTGAACGTCAAGAAGGTTTTTGGATTAAAATTTTTAACCATAACAAAGTTAATTAGGCAGTGGGATGATATAGGTGAAAATGCCTATTATCATGTTTTGGTTTTGTTCTGGCAGAAGGCTTAAAAAATGGGATAATTGCAATAATTGGCTTTGGCTTAAAACTTAATGCTAAAGAAAACCAAAAATGTGTTTGTTAAAGTTAGAATGCTTTGAATATCTTTGAAGTAAAATTCAATGCAACGATTTTTAGAATAAGTGTGGGAAAGAATAAAAAGTAAAATCTTCCCTTTTAAAAAACAAAGAATGATGCTTGGTTTTTTTTCAATAAATTATTTAATTTGTTTAGGGTTTTAGGGGGAATAATTTAAACCAAATGGTAATTCAATCAATTGTAGAAACAAAGAAAAAACTATGAGAGACATTTACACTTATTTCAAAACCGGGATAATTAAGGGAATGGGTTTAAGCATTGTTTTACCTTTTTGCTTAGCCCTGTTTAGCCCGAATCTATTAGATGGTCAGTGCACCAAAAACGCCCCTTTCAGTGAAAATTGGGATGGAGGCAATTCTTTTTCAGATTTTAATTCTTGTTGGTCCCAGGTATACGGGAGCAATAGTCGTGACGATGTGGAAATAGGCGATGATGATGGTGTCAGGTCTTCACCCAATGCGGCTATTTTAAATGATGGCGCCTCTTTGGTAACTCCGGAGATTGCCAATATCAAAAAAGATTGCTGGACCCTTACTTTTTGGGCTAGCTTAGAAAACAGAGGGAATGATGATCTCGAAGTGGCCGTAACCGATGCCCCACCAAGCCCTTCTGGTTCTTTTTCTACTTATAAGGTGTTAAAAACCATTGAATATGTGGGCTCCAGTCCCGGGGAAGATGAGATTACAGATGACGAAACTTACCGTAAATACACGGTTAATCTTCCATCTTACAATGCCAAGATCGGAAACAACAAATATTTAGTCATTCAATCCCAAGAAGGGAACTATGAATATTATATTGATGATGTAGCTATTGAAGGCCCTTCAGGTGGTGCTGTTGATAAGATAGCTGATGAAGATTTTCAAAGTGGGTTCCCGTCTAGTTGGACGGCAACCGGAAATTACCGTCTGGTGACTGGTTGCGCACAAATGCTAACGGGCAGTAATCAGGCTTTTGCCGCTGGGGGTAATGCGGTTCTAACCACTAAAAGTTTTGATTTAAGTAATAATGATTGGGTCAGTTTTGCTTATGATGTGGGAGATGACGATGACTTTGGTAACACATGCATTGATGAAGCCGATGGAGGGGATTTTATTTATACAGAATATTGGGATGGTTCGCAATGGGTTCGCATTAATAGTGTGGAAGGTAGCAATGGCACTTATGAAGATGTATTTGTAAGAGATTCTTTCTATTTGTCTTCCGGCTTAAGCGGTAACTTTAAACTAAGGTTGGTTAGTAACGGTTCTGGTGCTAACCTAGATTCATGGATCATTGATAATATCAAGGTATACACGGATGGTACGGATATAGGGATAGCCTCAATCGAAGCCCCTGCTCCCGGGCAAAAACGCTACGGCCATGAAAAGGTCAAGTTAATGCTTAAGAATTTTCTTGGCGGTTCGAAAGTCATCCCTGCCGGTACAAGTATTCCCATTAAACTTAAAAGTACATTGGGAGGCACAAAAACCATTAATTATTTCCTAAAAAGTGATTTAAAGTGTTCGAGGGTTATTACCCTTGACGAGAAAGTAAACCTGGCGTGCAAGGGATTAAATGAGATTACCGCCTGGACTGAATTTGATCGAAATCCGGGCAATGATACTGCCAGGGAATCTTATTCAACAGGTGGGCTAAGCGAAGGATTTGAAAACGGTAAGTTAGGAAAAGCCTGGACGGTTAATCAGGATTTCACCATTCAGACGCGTGCTGCTCATACAGGCAGTTATTCCGCAGGCATATGGAAAGGCAATGCGAATATTGATGCGGATTATGCCCCCAGCGGTTTAAGGGGTGGTAAAAAAGTAGACACCCTGGAATTTTACTGGTATGAGTCAAGCAATAACAATGGTTTTGTGGTCCAAATGGTAGACAACAATGGCCAATCGGTTCTGGAGATAGGAGGAGATAATCCTCAGTGGGAGGTTAATAAAGATGGTCAGACGACCAATTGTTTTGAAATATTCGATGGTAATCGTGATTACAACGACTGGATAAGGTATACGCTCACCTTTGACTGGCAGAATGGTACTTACAGTTACGATATGGAGAATCTGGATGAAGGTTGGACGCGAAATGGATCCCGTCCATTAATTCGAAGCACGAATATTGAAGAGCTGCGATTTCGTGGTACTCAAGCAAGTAATTGCCTGGGTGATGCGGATCACATATTATTTGATGATATCCGGGTTGTAACAGGTCAAAAGGCTAAGCGAACCCAACCCCCGAAAACGGTGGGATTTGTTGGTGATGACACGGCTTATGTCAATTCCCCGGCCACTTATTCGAGTAAGCAACTAAACAGTGATAATTATCACCAGTGGTATGTAAAGGACAGTGACGGTGATGATTCGCTGGTATTGGAAGGAGAAGGGGTATTGGATTATGAATTCACGGACACGGGTAGTCAGCAAGTAAGGTTAATCACCTCCGGTTGTTTTGGAGTAGACACAGCGACAAAGACTGTGGAAGTCATTCAACCTACCCGTAAGCCTAAAGCCGATTTTCTTGCGACCCGTAACGTAATAGATTCTAATGAAGCGCTGACGTTAATAGACGAATCCGATTATGGTCCTACCCGTTATGACTGGTCTGTTTTACCGAGGAAGACCATTATCGGTGGAGGTGGTGGTCCTCCCATACCGATCACCAATTATCAGGCCTTAGACGGTACGGATAGTTTTAGTTCCAGGTACCGGCTTCAGTTTATATTTACGGGCACTTATGATGTATGCTTAGAAGCTTCAAACAGCCAGGGCACTGATACGGTATGTAAGGAGGATTACATTATAGTACGTTCGCAGCGATTTATGTGCAATACGACCTCTTCTGACGAGTTTTACGGTGTTTTGTATGATGACGGCGGTTCAGATAATAATTATTCCGACAATCAGAATTGCAGTTATTTGATCAATCCCTGTGCGGATAGCATTCGGTTGAACTTTTCGGAATTTGATCTTGGTAGCGGAGATTACCTTCGTATATATGATGGTAAGAGCTCGAACGGTCAGCCCATGTGGGATATAAGCGCTTACGGTCAGCAAGGGCTAAGCGGTAATCTTAGTGCGAGTGCTTTCAAGAAGCGCTTAGTAGCGCAGAGCGGTTCAGTTTACCTGGAATTTGAGAGTGATGGTTCAGGCAGCGGCAGTGGATTTGAGTTAGGATGGCGAAGTGAACAAGGTCAGTTTAATGCTCCGACAGCGAAGTTTAATTTACCGGATACGAGTTGTGTAGGCAGTCCCTTCCGTGCGGTAAGTAATTCACAGGGTAAAGGGTTATCCTACCGTTGGAATTTTGATGATGATGACATTCAGGAAGGGGATAGTTCGGTAGTATATGCTTTTGATTCGATGGGCAGTCAGGATGTTAGTTTGATAGTCAATAACTGCGGTGGCTATGATACGCTGACGAAATCGATATACATACGTTCGCCCAAGCAGGCTCCGACTCCGGGTTATTACGCAGATGAGCGCACCCCGCTGGCAGGTAATACGGTAGTAAAGTTTTTTGACACTTCTCAGAACTGTGTCAATTACTACAAGTGGGAATTTTCGACAGATGCGGTAAGTTATGTAAACGGCACGGATTCGAATAGTTTCTCGCCTGAAGTGATATTCAATCAGACGGGTTGTATAGATGTCACCTTAAACGTAGGCAATAATTTTGACACGGTTCAGCTAAAGAAGAAGTGTTACATAGATGCCAAGTGCGTTCCCTCGGTAGTTAACATGCTATCTGACATAGGCATAAGTCATGTTTCAGTGGGAGACATCATGAACAGCAGTGATATAGGCACCCGGGGATACAGCAATTACTTTCCGCAACAGTCGACCCATATAGAGCAAGGTGAGGTAAATACTTTGAAGATAGGCCGAAATACCACATTCAATCCGATGAATGTAAAGGTATGGATAGATTTGGATGATAACAATTCGTTCAGTGAGCCGGGCGAATTAATGGTTGATAGTACGGGCAGTTTTCAGCAATTGAAGACGGAATTCACGATACCTGATACGGCAGCGACCGGCTCGCTTCGCATGCGTATAGGCACGAACGCTGCGGGATTATCGAACGATCCTTGTGGTCCGAATAGGTTTGGCGAATTTGAAGATTACCGATTAAGGGTCACGGAAGATATAACGGCCCCTGTTATAAAGCTTCAGGGTAATGATACGATAAGCCTTGCTGCGTGTGGCAGTATAGGTCAGATAGACACGGGCACTTATGCGGTTGATAACGTAGATGGTCGTATCATGAATGTAACGCGGAAGGGATTCATCGATTCTTCGCGTGCTGGTATAGACACGTTCACGTATGAAGTTGTTGACAGTGCTGGCAATGTAGGGCGCACGTATCGTTACGTAAAGGTAGAACGAGATCAGGTAGCGCCTCAATTCAGTTTAAAGGGTAAGGATACGGTAAGCACGCATGTATACAGCAGTTATACGGATTCGGGCTATACCACTCCGAGTGATAACTGCTCAGGCTTAGCGGGAGTAAGTTATGATGATAGTGGACTTGACACGGCGCAAGTAGGCTTAATGGAAGTGCATTACCGTGCGACAGACAATGCCGGAAACACGAATACGCTGACGCGTTATGTTAATGTAATAGACACGGTAGACCCGACAGGGCAGTTGCCTTCAGCCGGTCCGATACGTATAAGATTGGACAGTGCTTTCATGGACCCGGGTTTGGATACGATGTATGACAATTACTGGTCAGGCTCCTCGCTGAATGTAACAGTCAAAGGTCAGGTAGATACGCGGGTAACAGATACCTTCATGTTGGATTATGAAATAACGGACGGATCGGGTAACAAGACGGTATTAAGCCGTAAAGTGATAGTAGAAGATAAGCTTGCGCCGAGCTATAGCGGAAACATAAGCAGCGGAGACACGGTAGAGGTAGATGTAGGCACCCGTTTAGATGCGCAAGCGCAGTTGACGATTATGGATAACAGCGGCAATGCTGTAAAGCGAGAGAAGGGTGGTGCTTATTACAACCGTGTAGAGGATAATGATGATAAGGCGGGTTACCTGGGCTTGTATGATGCTGAGCTACGCTTCTCGGACGGCAATGGCAATACGGATACCCTGCGTTTTTATGTAAATGTAGTGGACCGGGTTAGTCCCCGCATAAGCTTAAAGGGACCTCGTATTAAGACGATCACACGTTTTGACACCACGAAATATGAAGCCATAGACAGTGGAGCGATGATAGAAGAGAACCATGGTTTGGCAGTGAAGAGGACGGATGATAGTGCGAGTTATTTCAGTGATTACCTGCCGACTTATCCGGAAGGCTTTTACGAGATACGTTATATAGCAGAGGATTCGGCTGGCAATAGAGCAACGGTGACACGTTATGTGAATATAGGCACGAATGTAGGCAGAGAAGGGTTAAGCGAAGGTGGTTTAAGCCTGTCGTTGTACCCGAACCCGACTCAGGGAGCCCTTCATATATCGCTTAATGTTGGTGAAAGTCAGGAAGGGCGTTTAGCGATATTGAACGGTCATGGTAAGACAATAGAAGTGTTGCAGGAAGGCCGTTTAAGCGGTGGTGATTACGAGGTGGATATGAGTGAGAGGAGCAGCGGAGTTTATTTTGTGAAGTTCAGCGGCTCAGAAGGGGTGAAAGTGAAACGGTTTGTAGTGAATAAATAAGGAATCAAATATTCTATTACAAGGAAGGCTTTACCAAAAAGCTTTCCTTGTAATAGAATTTTAAAGATGTTGAAAAAACAGTTAATTTTTTTAGCTTTGCTCATCTTGTGAGTTAAGTAGATGTTAAAATTTAAAGAATGCTAATATGAAAAAAATTTACACTTATTTCAGAAACGAAAATAATTTCAAAACCGCGACCAAATTCATTATTGGGCGGTTTTGGACATTACTGGCATTTGTTTTTTGTTTTGGGCTATCGATTGAAGGGTATGCCCAAACGTATGTAAGCCACCCTTACACCGAAGATTTTGAAAGTGGATCGCTTGGTAGCGAATGGGTTAAAAAAGCGAGGCAGGCTTCCAGTATTACTTCGGGTGGTCCTAGCGCAATTCAGGGCAGTAAGTACTTGACACTGGAAGGCGATTGTTGTTGGACTCCTGATAAGATCAACCTTTATGTCAATAAGGCTGATTACAATGTGCCGCGTTTAAAGTTTTGGTGGATCAATTACGATTGTAATGCTTCTAGTGGTGATCAAAGACAACCGGATGGCGTCTTTATCTCTTCTGACGGCGGGAAAAGTTTCACCAAGGTGGTCGATTTGCAATCCTTAATGGGTAAATTTTGTAAATGGAAGTATTTTGATTTAGACATAGACTCTTTAATGAAAGTCAATGGGATTAGCCAGCCTAAAAATGGTAAGATCATTATTCAGTTTAGCCAAGAGGATTCTATTAGTAATTTTTCGGAAGGTTTTGGTTTTGATGTGGTAGAGGTAATTGATGCCAATCCGAACGATGTCGGGGTTACCAAAATATTGTCACCTGCTGCGGGAAGAAAAAGGTATGGTTATGAAAATTTACAGGTGCGTGTTAAGAATTTCTTTAAATCTCAAGTAGCTTCCGGTACAGTCATTCCGATAAAGGTTAACAATGCCTTTGGAGAAGTGAAAAGTTTTCAACACATATTAAAGAAACCACTTAAATCCAAGAGTACTATCGACATTAATCTTGGTAAGGTGAACGTGGCATGCAAGGGATTAAATACAATTTCTGCCTGGACTGAGTTGGATGTGAATCGAGGCAATGATACTGCCAGGGAATCCTATTCAATTGGTGGTTTAAGCGAAGGATTTGAAAACGGTAAGTTAGGAAAAGCCTGGACGGTTAATCAGG
>CAYXQY010000183.1:0-7403 GCA_964466525.1 uncultured Planctomycetia bacterium | reverse complement strand
CGAAGAAAACGTCCGGTTTTTGGCGCATAACGGTGTTATTTCTCGTCGACAATGCACTTTTTTACGGCATTGCCTCCTCGAAATGCCTTGTTATGCACCAAAAATCGGACGCTGAGTACGCGCCCTTTTCGGATGGGGTCTATTTAGAAGAATGGGAACCGCGACCGTCAGGGAGCGCCTGTTAACCTGATAAGTCGACATTTGAACCACGCCTTTCAACAAAATTGTAGGTAAATTTACTTAAGAACGCAATTTTCAGATACTATGAAACACGCGTTTGGAATGACCACTTGACGGTTTTTCACCCAAACACATAAGTTTCGAATGCTGAAGAGGTTTTGGAGATCTGGAAGAAAAACGGTGAAAATGGATACGGGAACGGATAGGAAACGAACGCCGTCAATCGAGGAGGGATGATTTTCGAATGGAGAATAAATCCTCCGGCCGATCGATGTCCCGCCGCACCTCAAGCAGTTCGGCGTCGAGGTCCAGGGATTCCGCCCGGTCCACGGTCTGTTCGAGAACACGATCCGTCCCCCAGTCAATTCCCGAAAACAGGGAGTGGTAAACCGTTGAAAGTCCGATCAGGTAATATCCGCCGTCCCGGGCAGGCCCGAGCACCAGATCCTGCTTCTGTAGAACGCGAAAACTATTTCTGATCTGATCGACGGTGATATCCGGACAATCGGTTCCCATCACGACCGTGTCCTGATGGCCGTGAGCGAATGAGGTTTGAAACTCGTGCAGAAGTCGATCGCCGAGGGAGGCCCCGTTCTGACGGGAAAACCGGATCGGGTGTTCCCCCGTGTCCAGCCATGATTTGACCTTTTCCCTGTTTGCCCCTGTCCAGGAAACCGTTAACTGAACTTGTTCGGGATCCAGATCAAGCATTTTTCGAAGGAGATGTTCGGTCATGGTCCGCTGAAGTTCCGCTGCTCCCTGTTCGCCAAGCTCGGGAATCAGACGTGTCTTGGTGGTTCCCGGAGTGGGGTACCGTGTAAAAAGTCGGAGGTTTCGGTCTGGTACTGATGTTCGGGATCGGGACATGATGAGACGTGTAAGAAATCAGCAGCCTCATAGGGAGAAAACGTGAAGAATCCCGGTGGAATCAGGAGGATTTAATCGTCAGTACCGAGCAATCTTCTTCGACCGGATCGTTTCCCCGGAAAGACGTGATTTCCTCCGCGAATTCCGACGTGACGTTATCCGCTGATTCAGACGCCGACCGCTGGATGAGGTTCTGCACACGGCTTTCACCGAACTTCTTTCCCTTTTTATTCCGGATGTTGTTCACACCTTCGGAATGGAGAACAATGGCATCGCCCGGGTTCATCGCCACGTTTCGGGTTTCAAGGTACTCGTTGAAGCGGCGATTCCCTGTCAACCCCGCGGAGATGCCGTTCATGTTGATCCGGGAAAGGTTTTTTGACTTTTGGTTCCAGAAGGTGATACTTGAGTTCCCGGCGGACGCGAGTTGAACCGTTTGATCGGAGAGGTCCAGTCGGCCCAGGAGGATGTTCGCGTACATGGAGCGGTTGAGCTCATTCGTGATGAATCGATTCAGCTGAACAAGCATCTCACGAGGTTCCGTGATCTGGTTCTGCAGGACATAAAGGGTGCTTCGCAGGATGACCATCACCAGCGAGGCGGTAACCCCCGTTCCGGACACCTCGGCAAGGGTGAAAAGAAACCGGGTTTCGTTGATCGGAATCACATCCAGGAAGTCCCCTTCAATTCGCGGGGCCGACTGGTGGTATCGACTGATTTCATATCCTTCGATATCCGGCAGGGGTTGATTCATCAGTTTGTTCTGAATGCCGTGTGCCCGTTCCATTTCCTCTTCGGAATACAGGGGAGCTTTTTCTTTATCGTCCTGAGCTGATTCGGGAAACAAATTCTGAACCGCTTCAATAAACCGTTCTTCCTCTACCGGTTTTTCCAGAAATTCGACGCTGGGATACGTGACGATTTCATACGCGTCCCGGAATTGCGGGTATTTCGTACAGACGATAACCGGTGGAGGCGATTCCAGTGTCGCGAGGTCCTCGATGAGTTCCAGACCCGTTTTGCCGGGAATTTTGATTTCGAGTATGATCAGGTCAATGTCTTTGTCAGCGTTGATTGAGCGCCAGGCCTCGTATCCGTCTTCGTGAAGATCGAAGAAGTAATTCAGGTTTGAAAGATACAGCAGGTACTGATCGTATTTCTCGTCGTTGTCGGCGACTAATATTTGATGACTGGGGTTCTGATAGGGGGAGTTTGCCAGGAGGCCGTTGAACAGGGAGGCGAGTTCACCGGCACTGGATTCCTTCCCGGACATGTTGGTGAACTGGCTTATTTCCTCCACGGCGAAGGCGGTCACTTCCACGACATCGTCACCGTCCGGGGCGATGGATTCCATCATCCGACTGATCTGATCCATGGAGGTTGTCCCTTTATGAATTTCACGGGCCAGGACCAGTCCCCGGGCCTGAGGCTGCGTCTGTTCCATCAGATCGTCCGCGCTTTCGCCCGGATCCGTGCCTTCCGTCAGCAGCTTCGCCGCCGACGGATCAAGCTGCTCCAAGGAGCTGTTCAGGTGCTTCTTAATTTTTGAGAAATCCATCCCGTTCATCAGCCCCAGTTTCATTGTGAATTGCACCAGGAATTGCCGGATGGGTTCTTCAGGGAGGTCCTCTCCCGCTTCCTCCGCTTCATTAACGGATTTGTTAATCAGGGAAAGGAGAGCGTCTATGCTGGCTTCGGCCTGGTCCGGTTGGTCGGTCAGATCCAGCTCGGACATCAATTCCGAGACCCAATCGTAGATCATTTCCGGATTCGGATTGGACGTGAGAAGGTTCTTCAGTGCCTCGGATTTCGTTTCGATGGAGGAAAACGGGGAATCCTCGCCATCGTCATCACCGGAAGAATCCGATTCGGAGGTGGTTTCTTCCTCCGAATTCGTATCCGCCTGGTTGTCTGTATCGATCGGGGAGGAGGGTCCGGACGCCGTGCTGTACTGAACTTCCAGTTCGTCAACTTCAATCTTCTGCAGTGGGTCCAGGTACGAATCCTGAATTTCCTCCCCGTCCAGCAAGGTATCCGGGGAGGTGGTCAGCAGTTCCAGAAACGAACTGATCTCTTTTTCGGAAACCCCTCGTTCGAAGACCACGCTGCCGATTTTTCGTTTTTCCAGCACTTCAATAAGCTGAACGGACACTTCGTTATCGTCAATCGGCGAGTCATCAATAAGTAGATGATCTCCGTCCACCGCGACGACAAACCTGGGGTGGTCGTCGAGAAAGGCGTGAACCAGATCCGTAAACTCGGAAACGTTTTCCGTGACGCGAGGATGATCCGATGGATAAAACTGCATCGCCTTGCTCGTGCGCACCACGGATCGGGCGAGTTCCGTTTCGTCTACTTTTTGCTCGGTGTCGTCTCCGATGGCGGGATGACGAAATCTAATCTGAAACAGGCCGTTACATTCACGATAACAGGAAGCTTACCCGGCACAATGATAAGTGGTAGGTCCTGCGTATGAATGATACGGTTTCTTTTGCTGGCTGTCAATTGGTCCATTGGACAGAGGCGGGTCCGTGTCTCCTGGTGAGTGCGAAGTTACATGTTGACCCTGATCTCGCTTATCATAAATTTCTACTTATCACCATCAGAGGGGCACCCCCGCTTCAGTAAGATTGTTTTCTGTGAGTGACAGAGAATTTCTCAGGTTCTGACAAAAGGAGGATGCGATGACCAATACGTATGATGCACTGATTGTTGGAACCGGGCAATCCGGAAAACCGCTTGCCTTTGATCTTGCGGAGGCGGGGTGGGACGTGGGCGTTGTTGAAAAGGGGAACGTGGGAGGATCGTGTATAAATTATGGATGCACCCCGACAAAAGCCATGGTAGCCAGTGCCCGTGTGGCGTTCCTGGCCCGTCAATCGGAAAAATTCGGGGTTCGAACCGGATCGGTTCAATCCGATATGCAAATGATCGTCGAACGAAAAGAGTCCATCGTAAGCCAGTTTCGGGATGGGGCGGAACGTGCGCTGGAGCGGAACGATAACATTGATTTGATCCGTGGCCACGCTCAGTTTCGGGATAACAGGACGGTTTTTGTCGAAGGAGACGAAGAACGGGAATTAAGGTCCCCTCAGATTTTTATCAACACCGGTCAGGTGGCTCGAATCCCGGATATTGATGGGCTGGAATCCATTCCGTATCTAACGAATCGATCGGTCATGGAATTACAGGAGGTACCGGAACATCTGATCGTCGTCGGCGGGGGGTACATCGGTCTCGAATTTGGACAGATGTTCCGAAGGTTTGATAGTGAAGTAACCATCCTCCAGCGTGGATCGCAGATTGCGCCTCACGAGGATCCGGACATCGCGGAGGAGCTCAGGCACATACTTGAGCAGGATGGGGTTGAGGTTCGGCTGAACACGGAAGCGGAACAGGTCCAACAGACGGATGAGGGACTATCGGTCACCGTGAGCACGAACGGTGGAAACCAATCTCTTTCCGGCAGTCATCTGCTACTGGCCGCCGGACGGGTGCCCAACACGGCGGATCTCGGCCTGGAACAGACCGACGTTGAAACGGGAGATGGGGGTGAGATTCAGGTGAACGACCGACTGGAGACCGCGGCGGAAGGGATATATGCCCTGGGGGACGTGAAAGGAGGACCGGCTTTTACGCATATTTCTTACGACGATTACCGGGTGGTGCGGGCCAATCTTCTCGACGAAGCGGAACGAACGATTCAACATCGCATGGTTCCGTACACCATATTCACCGATCCGGAGCTCGGCCGAATCGGACTGAACGAAAAGAGGGCACAACGGGAGGAGAAGGAGTACCGAGTGGCCAGTTTGCCCATGGAACGGGTCGCCCGGGCCATTGAGTCCGGAGAAACCCGGGGGAAGATGAAGGTGCTTGTTGATCCGGCGTCCGACCGGATACTCGGTGCATCCATACTCGGCACATCGGGCGGAGAAATTGCCTCGATGTTGCAGATTGCCATGATGGGCGACCTTGAATATCAGGCATTACGGGACGGTATTTTTTCTCATCCAACCCTGGCTGAATCCCTGAACAACCTATTTACCTCGCTCTCCTGACGTTGCATTCGTGATACGGACAGGGGCGATGCGAATGATTATACCCGCCGGAAGATTTGACTGTGATGAACCCCGGGCGATATAATCCGGAGGCTCATTACGTGTAGAATATTTCTTTTGTAATTACTCACCTATTTGTGAAGAAACCGGGAGCACCGGCATCCCTGCCGGGAAAATATAGTAGTAGCCTTCTATTCAGAACAAATAGGTGAATAATTACTTCCTTTTTTTAACCCTGTTTGATTACGTCAGGACCATGGGTAAAAGCAAGATTGGTGTTGTAGGAGCTGGAAACGTCGGTGCGACCGCCGCGCGTCGTATCGCCGAGCTGGATATCGGGGACGTCGTACTTTCGGATATCGTGGAAGGCATGCCTCAGGGAAAGATGCTGGACATGTCAGAGTCCTCGCCCATCGAAGGGTTTGACAGTCAGTTGACCGGAGTGAACGACAACAGTGAACTTGTCGATTGTGACCTGGTTGTCATCACGGCGGGGGTCCCACGCAAGCCGGGGATGTCCCGAAAGGACCTGCTCGAGAAAAACGCAAACATCATGACGGACGTTGTGAATGACGTAAGTGAAGCTTCTCCGGACGCCACACTGCTCGTGGTGAGCAACCCGCTCGACATCATGGTGCAACTGGCCCTCGAACGGAGTGGGTTTCCGGACCATCGAGTGCTGGGCATGGCCGGTGTGCTCGACTCGATCCGGTTCAGTTACTTTATATCCGATGAACTGGATGTTTCGGTCAAGGATGTCCGGGCCATGGTGCTGGGAGGTCACGGGGACGAGATGGTTCCGCTGCCGGAATACTCCTCCGTTAACGGAATTCCCGTTACCGAACTGATTCCGGAGGACCGTCTTGCGGAGCTCATCGAACGTACACGAAATGCCGGAGGGGAGATCGTGGATCTGCTCGGGGACGGCTCCGCGTTTTACGCGCCGTCCACGGCGATTGCCGCGATGGCGAAAAGCATTTTGCTGGACCAGAACCGTCTCATGCCCGCCTGCGCCTACCTGAATGGAGAGTACGGCCTGAACGATATCTGTGTGGGGGTCCCGGTGAAACTGGGACAGGGCGGTATCAAGGAAATCGTCGAGCTTGACCTTCCCGAGGAAAAACGCGAAGCACTGCACGAATCCGCAGAAACCGTCCGCAGCGGCGTGGAACAGCTCGAGATCTAACGACCTCTCTATTTGAGGAGGCCCACTACTAACGGCCCCGCTCGAGGAAAAATTTGCGGAAATGGGCAAAGATCGGTTCCGTCAATCGTGCGTATAGGACGGAGCAAATACCCCCACGGGGATTCGAACCCCGGTCACCGGACTGAGAACCCGGTATCCTGAGCCACTAGACGATGGGGGCACTGATGAAGGACCTGACATTTTAGATATTTCGCGCTTCCTGTCAAGTGCTCCGTGCGTGGACGGTTTCCGTATCCTTTATTTCAAATCGGTCTCAGCCTAAAATACCTGCTACAAAGATACCGAATACCGCCTTTTCGAAGATTATTTCACAGGTAATGGGCGGATGCTCCGGAACCACAGTTTCAAATGCGGGGTCCGGATACGTAAGAAGGCTCTATTTTTTTGATTCGTTGATTTCGTATACCGATGAGTCCCACCGCAACAAAAGAAACTGGCACGAGAACGGAAGAAAAAGGGGATATTTTTGTGGAAACGTTCGGCTGTCAGATGAATTTCCTGGATTCCGAGCTCATTCAGGGAAATCTGATGGAAGAAGGCTACGGAACCACGGAGGAGAAGGAAGAAGCCGACGTCATTCTATATAACACCTGCAGCGTGCGAGAACACGCCGAACAGAAGGCGATGTCGCATCTGGGGCACCTGAAATTCCTGAAGGAAAAACGGCCGGAAGTCGTCATAGGTGTGGTCGGCTGCATGGCACAGCGCCGTGGGGAGTCCCTGCTCGACAGGATGCCCCACATCGATCTGGTATGCGGGACGGATCACTATCCGGACCTGCCGGAACTGATTGAGGACGTCCGTGAGAATCGGGGACAGAAGGTCGCCCTGGAGCGGACGGACGAAGTGGACATGGATAACCCCCCTCGCCATCGGCAACTTCGCGAGAGTGCGTTTCAGGCGTATGTGCTGGCAATGAAGGGGTGTGGGTGTCGGTGCACGTTCTGTGTGGTGCCGGCCACCCGAGGAAAGGACGTCAGCCGTCATCCGGACGAAATACGGGAGGAGGTTCAGCAACTTGCGGACGATGGGGTTCGTGAAGTCACGCTCCTCGGCCAGAACATCACGGAATACGGAAAGAACATGGA
>CAYXQY010000182.1:894-7471 GCA_964466525.1 uncultured Planctomycetia bacterium | reverse complement strand
CCGGAGCGGCCGATCGACCCGCCGCACCCGATCGCGCCTTCGATTCATCCGACGGCTCTACGTCGAACAAATCGTAAGGACCGGATACTTGCTTTACGAACGGTTCGACGGTTCACCACCGCCCCTGTGTTCGTCGTCCATCTCCACAAGTTCGGCCTTCAATAGCTCCCTTGCCTTTGCGTACCGAAGACGTACCGTCCCGAGAGGCAGATCAAGGGTATCGGCAACCTGCTCCTCGTCCAGCTCCTCCGACAGAGACAGAACCAGCAACCGGCGATATCGTCCGGGAATTCGAAGCAGCGCCGTTCGTACTTTTTCAAAGGAATACGTTTTGGATCGTTCCCGTTTCTCCCGGTGCTCCTCCGAACCGCTCGACGTGCGGCGATCGTTGAGGGCCCCTTCACCATCCTGCTGGTCCGAAGCGGCCGTCGTTCCACCCGGCTGAAATTCATTCCAACGAAGCCGTTTCATGATTTCGGTCAGCCACGGACGAACATCCGTTCCGAACCCTTCTTTCCTGTACCGGGTACGAGCCCGCTTCAGCGTCTTCAGCACCAGGTCGCCGGTGCGGGATCGGTCCCGAACGATCGATCGGGCGATGTCGTGCAAATGGTCGAGGTGCGGGAGAATTTCCCGTCGAAAACGATGGTCTTCGGTCATCTGAACCTCCAGAAGGTAAGAAATACATGCGATGAATTGGGGGTTTAACGCCACGCGGGAAGCGATTTGTTCCATCTCACTCCGATCCGTTTACGATTCACCGGGCGATCAAGGTTCAGATGTCCAATTTTCTTCCGTATAAATGGGGAGTGGTAGCATGGATGTTTAAAGGTGGCTGGCAATTAAATACTGCTTTACGGCCGGTTCAACGTACTTATGGAGCAACTGCTCGTCACCAATGCTCTACCAGTTCCTGGAAAACCGTTCGGCTGGAGGCCCAATTCGACCCTTGAAAAGCACATGTACGGAGACGACTGACCAATCAACGACCGCAGGATCGTTCCCCCCGACAGTGAATCCGGATCGAATACGCATGGGTGACGGTCCTCGAATCACCGGTGTCAATTCAGTTTTTCCCTCTGTTTTCGAGCATCGGAATTATGCTATTCTTCATCCAGCAGCTTGATCATCGGGACGAAATTTGTGTTCCGAATTCCGTTCTTAGTTAACTCATATCCATCGGGCACCTCGCCGGTCCATTCCAGGTCCGGCATCAACTCCAGCAGCTTCTGCCGGTGCTGTTCGATGATGTCCTGGTTTCCTTCCCGGTAGGCGACGTTTTCAAATTCATTTGGGTCGGTTTTGTGATCATAGAGCTCCTCGAGTCCGAGCCCGGGATAATAGATGTAGCGGTACCTCTGGCTACGGACGGCATGACCGACCAGTGTCTTACCATCCACTTTGAGGTGAAACCGGAAGCTTGTCGTCACCGGATCACTCTTCATGCCGGGATTGTTCATCAGGGGAATCAGGCTTTCCCCGTCAAGATGCTCCGGCGGCTGAAAGCCCGCCGCGTCGGCCAGTGTGGGATAGATATCCAGGAGGCTGACCGGCTGATTACTCCGACTCCCGGACTGGGTCACACCGGGCACCTTAAAAAGAAGTGGAACACGGGTTGACTCCTCCCAGAGTGTAAATTTCTCCCAGTTCTGCTTCTCCCCAATATGCATCCCGTGGTCCGACCAGAGAACGACAATCGTTTTTTCGGCATGAGGCGACTCCTCAAGAGCGTCCAGAAGCCGTCCCACCTGTGCATCGGCAAACGTAATGGAAGCTTTGTACGCCTGCACGACCTGTTTCCACTGTTCGTTGCGCAGAACAAATTTATGCCAGTGCCGCCGGCCGTGGTCCAGCGTATCTTTCAGATCCTGTTTCCGGTGTTCCGGCAACGTCACCTCGTCCAGGGGATACATGTCGAAATACTTCCGGGGGACTTCCCACGGCATATGAGGTCGGAAAAGTCCCACTGCCATAAACAGGGGTTTCTCGTGCTTCTGTGCCAGTTCATAACGGGCCCATTCGACAACATGATAATCCGCCATTTTGGTTTCACCAACATCAACGGGTCCCCATGTAAACCAGGAATGCGGTCGATCCCCTTCGAAATGATCCGGGTAAATGACCTCCTCGGGAGCGCGCACCTGATACGGAATGTTGATGTGTTTGCTCGGGTAATAATAATCCCAGCTTTCCGGCTCAATCTGACTCAGTGTTCGCCACGGAGGCGCCAGTGTGTGCCATATTTTGCCTCCACCAAGGGTTTTGTAGCCCCGGTTCCCAAAAAACTGGGAGAGGGTTTCGACCTCCCGAAGGGCGTCTCGATTGCGCCAGTGGTTGCCGTCGAACCAGGTGTTCTTCATGATCCCCGACCGGGCCGGGTGTACACCGGTCATCAGTGCCGTACGGGAAGGAGCGCAGGCCGGCGAAGCGGTATGAGCATTGGTAAACACCATCGATGACCCGGCCAGGCGATCGATGTTCGGGGTATGCACATTCTCTGTTCCACCAAGAAAGCCGACCCAGTCGTTGAGGTCATCGATGGAGATGAACAGGATATTTAGCTGCTCTGGAGCTTCCGATTGAGAAGTTACTTCCTTCCTCGTAACGAGTGTGAGGAGGATAAGAAGAATACATACGGTCAGATGTATTGAACGTGTGTTATGTCTCATGAACATAATGATTTTTTCGGGTTCATCAGTGAATCCAAATGATTACACTACCGTTTTTTGTGGAGACACGAATCTTCCGGTGGTCGCGGTTATAAATCAAACGCTAAGTAAGCTCCCTTTTTAGAGTGAGTCTCATTACGTGCTTAAATCAGTCCTCCCTGCCTGCTATCGGCAGCGATTCCAGGAAGGCAGCAACATCCCTGATCTGTTGATCGTCGAGTATTGCACGGGCCCGGGGCATCGGAGATAGGTTTTCATCATAGGAGGCGGCCATCATGGCATTGGGCTTGAGGAGTGACTTCACAATATAGCGCCGGCTTTTACGCTGACCGATGTCGGAGAGATCCGGGCCGAGCGTGCCGCCCTCGCCGTTAATGGTATGGCAACGCGTGCAGTTTGCTATTTTGTTGTTGAAAAAGATCCGTCTGCCCCGTTTCGCGTTTCCTCCCTCAAGGTACGGGATCACTTGCGGTTCCCGGGACTCGGTCTCGTCCGGTTTCCCCTCCCCCTTCTTCGCGTGACGGCGGACGATTTCCACGACCTGTTTTACCTTCTTGTTTGTCGACCCGACCGCCCCGGCACTCTCAAGAAAACCGGCATGATGTCGTGCCCCCGCCGCCGTGGCGGCATCGCGGATCCACCGATCCCGATAATTACGTGGCTCGGCAAGCAGAGCAAACACCGATGCACCGGCGGATCGGGACGCGGGCATGTCCGCCAGCGCAAGAAGTGCCGCCAGGCGCACTTTGGCATCATCGTCGTGCAGTAGACCCGTTTTGAGGATGCGTTTTCGTGACGCGTTATTGTGGGGCAGCACCCTTACCGCGTTTTCGCGCACCCCGCCCGCGGGATGCTCGAGTGCTCCATATGCCGCCTTCAGCGCCGCCCCGGACTGCTCGAATGCAACAAGTCCATGCAGCGTCCAGAGCGCATGAATTGCGCCGACGTTGAGGTCCGTGGCACCGACGGACCGGTCGTTCACAAGTGTGATCAGCTGATCCTCGACATCCCGCCTGCCACGCTCAACCAGCAGACGCTGGGCGTGTTTTCTCCACAGCATGTTTGAATGCGTCAGCGCATCCACCAGTTCCGACGGCGTGGCATTCAGCAGGTTCATCTCACTCGCTCCTCCCGAATTCCCGGTTTCGGCGGTGGTTTCGCCGTCATACGTCACGCGATAGATTCGCCCGTGTGATCGATCGCGGAGTTCCGTGACGTACGCGTTCCCTTTCCCCGATTTATAACCTTTCGGCGCCGGGTTGTGCTGGACGATGTAGTTGTACCAGTCGAGAAACCATACGTTTCCGTCGGGCCCGACCTTCGCCTGGATCGGCGTGAACCAGGCGTCGTTGCTGGCGGCGAGGTTGTATCCGTTCAACGCTTTATAACCTCCACCCTGCTCCTCGATTAGAAAGGTCGAAAGCAGGTGGCCGGTGGTCTCCGCGATGAAACCGGCACGGTTCCAGTACCGGCGGGGATAGGTTCGGGCGGTGTAGAGCCCGTAGCCTGACGCGGCGGTGAACCAGTCATAATCGGTAATCCGCTCCCCCCACTGGCGTACGCGGTCCGTCATCGTTAATGCACGCGCTTCGCGACCGGGCCATTCATCAATACCCGGCACCCGCTTTCGACTCCAGCCACGCACCCGGTTTTCGTAACGGTTCGGCACGCCCACGTAGAAACCCGGATCGGCACTGGTGGCCATCGTGCCAAACACATGCCCTTCCTCGTTGATGTCCAGCCCCCAGACATTACCTCCCGCACTGCGCACGAATTCAATTGAAGACCCATCCGGTCGGAAACGGTAGACTCCGGCCCTGAACTTATGGGACTTCCCCCCCACGTCCCCTTGAAACCGTGCATAGCCCACGGTTCCCCAGATCCAGTTGTCCAGGCCATACGTCAGGTTGCTTGGGCCGGCGTGCGTGTCCCTCGTCGACCAGCCTTCAAACAGCACACGGCGCTCATCCGCCTTATCGTCCCCGTTCGTGTCCTTCAAAAACAGTGTTCTCGGCGGCTCATGGACGATGACCCCGCCCCCGGCAAAGACCATGCTCGTGGGCATGTTGAGGCCGTCGGCGAATATCGTGAACTCGTCCGCCCGTCCATCGCCGTCCGTGTCCTCGCAAATTTTAATCCGATCATTTCCTTTCCCCTTCGGGGTGAAATTGTTGGGATAATCAACGGTTTCCACGATCCACAGCCGTCCCCGCGCATCCCACGACATGTCAATCGGGTTGACCACATCGGGTTCGGTGGCGAACAACTCCACCTGGAACCCCCCCGGTTCAATGATGCGTTTGCGGGACGGTTCGGGCCCCAGCGGTCGCTGCATCCGGTTCCACTCTCCCGGTCGATTGTACGGAATGTCCTGCTCGGCGAACTCGAGCGAGTCAAGCGTCGGGGACGCGTCCATGGCCTCCTGGATCTTATTCGAACCGGACGTCCAGCGTATCGCCCGTTCGACCAGGTTCAAAAACCCCTGTTTCGTCCACGTCCTTCGGTCATGACCCCGTGCTGTGTAAAACACGCGCCCGTCGCCCCGGGTCCGAACCCACGTGTACGGCTCGTCATCCAGCTTAGCGAGCACGGTGCGGTTCGACCGGTTGTGTTTCCGGTGAACGTACCGTTGATCGTGGCTCGTGAACCCTTCGTACCCCCGCATCAGCGGATGGTCGGGGTTTGTAATGCGCGTTTCTACACTGCCCGCTTCATGGGACCTGTGCTGCGCTCCAAGAAGATTGACCCACGCTTCCGAACCCGGAAAAGATTTCGAGGCCGAGTGCAGCGCAACGAGACCCCCTCCCCGGTCAATGTAGTTCAGCAATGCCTTCTCCTGGCCGGGCTTAAGGGTCTTCCTGTTTTCGTACACGAGCAGGGCGTCGTAGCGCCGGAGTACGTCCTCCTTCAGGTCGCCGAGGTGTTCGGTGTACACGACCTCGATACCACGTTCCAGCAGTGCGGGCACCAGTACCCGTGCACGATCCAGGGGCCGGTGTTGCCCTTCATCCCCGAGGAACAGCACCTTCAACGCCCGATCAGTATCCTCCGCGTTGGTTTGCAACCGGGTCCTGGGATCGGGGTTTTGTGCCCGAACCGTTGAGATGACGCATGGGACGAACAGCAATGCGAGCATAACCCATCCCAACGAACCCTTTGACAGAACGTCTCGTTTCATGCGCAAGCACCTGACCATCTCCTTTCTTTCCAACCTCTACGGAGCTTGAACCTCCAGAATGAGGTTCGACGTACGTCCGAATTTGACCCCGAATGGACCCCACCGCATCACGGCATCCTCGGTAGCGTTCTGGAATTCATGGCGTCTTTCAGCTTCCCTTTTAGCTTTTCGACAAGCTCCGGCCGCTTATCGGCAAGGTTCGTCTGTTCGCCAGGGTCGGTCTTAAGATTGTATAGCTCAAAAGAGCGATTTTTCGGCCTGACAAGTTTCCATTTCCCTGCTCGTAAGGCCCTCTCATTATTCCAGGAGGAGGCCCAAACCATTCTTTCATGACGTTTTTGTTTCCGGGACGTTCCCATCAATGTCGGAAGGTAGGATATCCCGTCGATATCCTCAGGCGGTTCAATGTTCGCTAATTCACAGGCCGTGGGCATAAAGTCCCAGAAAGCACTGGGATGGCTGGTCACCCGACCCCCCTCGATTTTCCCGGGCCAACGAACAATCATCGGAACCCGAATGCCTCCTTCGTACAGATCACGTTTCATCCCACGCAGTGGACCATTGGAATCGAAGAACTTATGGTCATGCCCGCCTTCCCTGTGTGGACCGTTGTCGGACGTAAAGAAGATGATCGTTTCGTCCTCGAGACCCAGGGCCTCCAATCGTTTCATGATACGACCGACGTCCCGGTCCAGACGAGTGATCATTGCGGCGAACCCTTTTTCAGGAT
>CAYXQY010000182.1:0-884 GCA_964466525.1 uncultured Planctomycetia bacterium | reverse complement strand
ATCGGGCCAGTCTCTGTCTTTATATCGACCAAAATCGGGTACTTCCATACCATGTGGTTTGCCCTGATTATTGGCATGCGGAATGGTAAGGTGAAGCTGAAGGAAAAACCGATCTTCAGTGTGATCTCGAATGAAGCCCAGGGCCTCGTCAACCATTAAATCGTGGGAGTAATCGACCTTTTTTGTCGAATTGCCACTGAGGCCTTCCGCGTATCCGGAGTCGGCGTAGTCGACTTCGTTATCAAGGAACACTTTCTGCTCGTTTCGCCACAGAAACTCGGGCCAGTAGTTGTGAGCGGCCACCTGATTGAGATAACCGTACCAGAGGTCAAATCCATGCTTGAAGGGGGCTCCACTGCCGTCAGGCCCTCCCATGGCCCACTTTCCCACTCCGGCAACAACGTATCCAGCCTGCTTGAGTAGCCTGGCGGTGATCCGGGTTCCTTCCGGTAAGGCGAAATCAGCGCTATTTCCCCGCAGTGGGGTATGTCCCGAGTGTAACCCGGTTCGAAGCACAAGTCGAGACGGCTTGCAAACCGTGTGTCCTGCGTAATGGTCTGTAAACCGAATGCCCTCGTCGGCCATCCGGTCGATGTTCGGTGTTGCAATACGATCCTGACCGTAACACCCTAAATCACCATAACCGATGTCATCAGCCATTATATATATAATGTTGGGCTTCTGCCCCCGTGCGGAAAGACCCCCGCACAAAAGCAATCCAATCACCGCTGCCACGAGGAGGAACAGAATACGAGGACGTTTCGAAATTCCAACGAATGAAAAACCGTTTTTGAGAACCATTGAACACCAATGAAATGAGATGCTTAGTTAGAGTAGAGTAGGGAAGGGATGCGCCCAGTACACTGGGGCATCCTCCCCTCTCG
>CAYXQY010000181.1:0-7527 GCA_964466525.1 uncultured Planctomycetia bacterium | reverse complement strand
CCCACCACCACGGTTCGCTTGCTGATCCAGTCACAGAACCGACCGGCAAACCCCGAAAACAGTAAGAACGGAATCGAAAAAAGGATCGTCGCCAGGGCCTGTTCTTCGTATCCGACCCCCGACCCTTCCATGGCCTGCTTGACCGTAATAAGAAGGAAGCACTGCTTCAGCGCATTGTCGTTGAAGACCGTGACGAATTGAGCGACGTTCAGGGAACCGAAGTTACGCTGAAATAACAGTTGAAACATGGGTCCTGTCCAACCTCAAAATTGAATCTGTCGTCGTTCCCCGATCAATCCGGAACCTCACATCCGCTACACTCTCTTTAACAGGAACGGTTCAACACTACATTCCAGCAGCTCCTGCCTCTTGATGGCAGCATGCTACTTCTCCGGGTTCTTGCCTATCCGTCACACCCCCATACACTTCATGTCTCCTCCATCTCCTGATGAGGAACCTATATGAGTCCATCTCTCCACGACGTACCATGCGCAAAGACTTCCGGATCCCGGATTGTGATGCGACAAGAACGATCCGGCCGCACGGGAAATAGGATACGGTAACATCATCTTGATATACATTCAGGAATGGACCGGACGACCTGAAGGTTTCCCCACCGGATCGGTGCCCGCTTATTTCAGAGGAAACCGTTCAAGCGACGTGAGAGCAGGTCCGCCCCCTCTTCCACCGCTACCCGCGGCGATGTAAAGGTATCCGCCGTAACGGGTGACCTGTGTGCCGTGACGTCCATTGTGCAATGGAGGCCAGGACGACCACTGCATGGTCGACGGATCAAATGCTTCCACCTCCGCGTGCCCTTCGTCCTGATTTCCACTCTCACCGCCGATCACGAGGTATTTTCCGTTGACAACGATGGAAGCGGTACCGGCCCGCTCCGTCGGAATCTGCTCTTCAGCGGTGGTCCAGGACTGCTCGGAAATGTCATATACGTCGGTCGCGGGCACTGTTCGTGAGAAAACCTCGTTTGTTTTTGCCGACGTTTGCCGGCCGCCGGCCACGACGATCTTTCCATTGACAACGCCCGCCTGCAGGTGATCACGGCTATGCGGGGCATCCGGGAGTTCGGTCCATTCGCCGGTATCCGGATCATAACGGTCCAGCCACGGCACGTACCCATCGTAATGGCCGTTCGTGTTTCCACCGATGAGATAAAACTTGCCATCGTGAAGGGCCAGCCCGGCCGCTCCCCGGCGGCGCCCTTCGGGGATCTCTCCTTCAACGGACCATTCTTTCGTCTCCGGATCGAAGGTGTAGATCTTCGAAATGGGATCTTCCTTCGGAAATCCTCCATTCAGTGCACCGATCACGTAAATTTTTCCGTCGTACGTCCGGGCCTGGAAATGATGCATCTCAAGGGGAAGATCCGATTCCTTCTCCCATCGTCCGGTCTCCGGATCATAGGATTCGATGGAATCCTTTCTCCGCCCTCCGAGCAGGTACAATTTTCCGTCGAGCGTCGTGAAGGCGTTTTCGATTCGGGCCGTGGGTTTGTTCTCCGTTTCCACCGTCGTCCAGCTGCGTTTGGACTGCGCTGAAGCGAACTGGAAAACAGCGAAAACTGCCATCAAACCGAGCATTCCAGGTATGAGTTTTTTCATTTGACACCTCCGATTCATTTGAAATGAAAATTCTCGCTTACACAGTTTACGACTTCTTTCGAATTCCACACGTCCAGTCCGTGAACATCCGTGACCCATCACCCTTGAAAACGTTTTCCTTCGATCAGAAGACGGGCTTATACATGGCGGACCCCCATCACGATCACGGTCAAAACGATGCCGATAAACAGGAGTCCACTGATGCCGTGCAGCATCATGAACAATTTCTTGCTCCCGGACTTCTCCCGGTGAAGCACCCGCATCCGGTAGTGGTAAAACTGGTCGATAATAATCAGGGCGGCAACCAGGGTCAACTTAAGGTGAAACGTGACCCCCCATCCGCTATCCGGGCTCAGGTACATGCTCGCGTTGGTTAGCAACATATACATACCGGTTCCCGCAGCGATCAGAAAACCGGGAAAAACAGCAAAGTAGTAGGAGGAAAACTCAAAATTTATCAGGTCTTCCGGTAGTTGATCAAGGTTGTCCTGGTCGGCAAGCATTCCGGAATGGCGGGTGTTCATGAACAATCCCCCCATCCAGAGGATGACGCCGATGATGTGGAAAGCGACCAACCAGCTTTTCATGGGTACGTCCTCATTATTTCATGGTGTATCATGACGAAGACGCATGGCATTGACCGTAATCGCACCGGTCATGCCCGCGTCTCCAGCGAGAATTGCAAGTGCCGGGGTCACCCATCCAAACGGCACCCCGCAAACGAGTAATGCTTTCACCCCGAGACTCGACCAGATGTTCTGACGAATGACTCGACCGGAACGCAGAGCCAACCTGTACAGGTAGGGAATTTTATCGAGCTGATCCCCCATCAGGGCGATGTCAGCGGATTCGATTGCGACGTCCGTCCCTTCCGCCCCCATGGACACCCCCACGTCCGCTGTTGCCAGCGCGGGCGCGTCATTTACACCGTCCCCCACCATGGCAACAAGATCGTACCTCTCCTTGAGTTCAGTGATCTTTTCCACCTTGTCCCCGGGAAGCAACTCCCCGTACGCTTCGTCAACCCCCACCTCGCCCCCGATCGCGGTCGCCGTATTCTGGTGATCTCCGGAAATCAGAATAATCTTCTCCAGGCCCAGTTCCTTCAGCGCACGCACCGTCTCCTTCGCCTCCGGTTTCAGCTCGTCAGCAATCGCAATAATTCCCTCCAGTTCCTCCTCCGTACTAACCAGCACCACCGTTTTCCCCTGGTTCTGAAGGCGTGGAATCGTGTGTTCAACCAGGTTCAAACAGTTCTCTTTTTCACACGCTTTGCGGGCCTCTTCCAGTATCCGTTCCTGATTCGCGGAATGATGCACGTGACGCATATCAAATTCAAAATCTTGAAATAATCCGGGTTTTCCGGCGAAATGAATGGTCCCCTCAAGCTCCGCACGAACTCCTTTCCCGGTAATGCTCTCGAAATCACGGGAGGATTTTCCGGACACGCCCTTCGACTCCGCGTGATCCACAATCGCTTCTCCGATCGGATGCTCGCTCTTCTGCTCAACGCCTCGGGCACACTTCAGAACCTCCTGTTTCGTGTTTCCGTTCAGAGGAATTACGTCCGTTATACGCAGTGTTCCCTTCGTCAGTGTTCCGGTCTTGTCCAGCGCCAGTGCTCGAATTGTTCCCATGGTTTCCAGGTAGGTGCCTCCCTTTACGAGCACACCGTTTCGTGCTGCAGCCGTCAAGGCGGACACCACGGCAACGGGGGTGGAAATAACAAATGCACACGGACAGGCAAGCACGACCAGCGTGATGCTCTGTTTGACGGATTCCATCCAGGACAACTCCAGAAGCGCTGGACCGATCACAAGCCAGAGAACTGCACAGACCACGACAACCGGTGTGTAGTACCGGGAGAACCGCCGGACAAACTGCTCCTGACGGGTTTGCTTTTTCTGTGCATCTTCCACCAGCTCAATAATCTTCTGAAGCGTGTTGTCCGATGAACGACCGGTCACGGTCATTTCCAGATATCCCTGTTCATTGATCGTTCCCGCGTAAACCGTGTCCCCCGGTTGCTTGTCGACGGGAATACTCTCACCGGTAATGGGCGCCTCGTTCACCGCGCTTTCCCCGTGCGACACGCGGCCGTCCATCGGAATTCGTTCCCCGGGTCGAATCGCCACCGTATCACCAACCTGCAACCGATCCACCGGTACCTCTTCCTCGGTTCCTTCACGGATCACCCGGGCCCGGTCCGGCGACAGATCCATAAGCTCCCGGATGGACCCCCGGGCGCTCTCCACCGAAAACTCCTCCAGCAACTCCGCGATGTTAAACAGAAAGGCAAGTGTAGCCCCTTCCACAAACAGCCCGACCCCGACGGCTCCGAGGATCGCGGAGCTCATCAGAAGGTCCATGTCGAGCGACAGATTGGTCAGGGACCGGAATCCATTGCGTAAAATCACCTGTCCACCGGTCACAATCGCGCCGACAAATAGTAAATCCGACAGGAACACGGAGAGGCGTCCGACCTGCAGAAGCTGCATATCTGCAGCGGGAAACCCGAACGAAAAAACAAGTCCCGGAAGGAGAAGCAGCCCGCTGATCCATGTCTTCACAGCTCTTGAGCCGGTCCAGACGGACGAGACCGTACGTTCCGCGGGGCGTTCGTCCACCTCCTCGACGCTGATTCCCACGTCCTGGAGTCGATTAACGATATCCACCGGCGCAAGATCGGCTGCCTCCGAGAGCTGAACGACGATGGTTCCCTCCGCCGCATGAAGTGTAAGATCCTCCACTCCTTCCATTTCCGATACAATGCGCCCTGTATGTTCCCGGACCTCCGGGTCGTTCAGCTCCGGTACCCGAAGCGTATATCGGGTTGTATTCATCGAACAGCAGGGGTCTCGTTCCATCATACGGACCAGTTAAAATTCAGAAATGTTGGCGTATCTCGCATCCAATCGAACATTATATTCGATGCCCGCCTTCAATACGAAACACCTGAGAGTGCAAAACGGTCCCGAAAAGACGATGTCACAACCCGCACACATAGCACTTTCATCCGAATCCAGTACCCTCCTGTCCCTCAGCTGAAGTCCCATGCCCCTGTAAGGGACGGGTAGTTACTCACCTATTTGTGAAGAACCCGGGAGCGCCGGCATCCCTGCCGGAAAATAAAGTAGAAACCTTCTTTCGGAACAAATAGGTGAGTAATTACAGGGACGGAACGTTCCTCCACCCGGAGGCGAACGTCTCGAAAACTCACCTTTCTGACTATGTCAGAGAAAAAACGACCTCCCCCCTCTATCTTCACAGGAACATTCGTTACAATTATTACTTGACATAGACATACCTGTACCGTTTAAAAATGGTCGGGACACGCTCATTCCTCACCACGATTCGGCAAAAAAATAGCAATTGTCTGTAAGAGGTCAAAAATCCGTGATATACTGGGCACGAAAGGATCCATGTCTCTGCGAACAGCTATCGAAACCTTCGACTTCTGCGGAACCAACCTGGAAATTACCGGTATGATTCCGTTTCTGCCAGACGCCGAACATGTAATAAGCTCCGCACCCGTATGACGAAAAGAACAGAGCCCCGCATCCATACGACGAGAAGAACAGAGCCCCGAAGGTCACAGAGGGGCAAAACCGGAGGACGGAAACCAATCTTTTTCCTCTGACCCCTCTCTCACGTTCGGGGCTCGGTTAACAATCGAAATGGTCTAAAATCCGTGGCGTATTCGAAACGAAAGTATCCATGCATTCGTATTTAGAAATAATGCGTCCTTCCCCACGAATCTTTTACCACTTCCTATTACCTTAAAAAGAATCCTGATTATGTGGACGATGGTCAAAACATGGATGACCCGATTCGTCCTATTTATGTACCATCTCTGCCGCCGGTTTCTCAAAAACGACGGTCTCCTTCTCTCCGCGGCGGTCAGCTACAAAACACTGCTTTCCTTCATTCCGCTTGTCGCCCTGCTCGTCGTGGGTCTTTCGTTTTTCTTCCCGGAGGAGCAACTGATGGAAATGATCCGTCAGCAGGTCAACCACCTTCTTCCCGGACAGGCCGACAGTGTACTGCAGATCGCCAGATCGTTCCTCGATTCCCGACAGCTCTTCAGTGGACTGGGCCTTGTCACACTGGTGTTTTTTAGCGGAATGGGGTTCGGCGTGCTGCGGGACGCCATAAAAGCGATCTTCCACGACCGGGATCAGCCCGAACGTCGATTCTGGATCTCCGTACTCATGCCGTATCTGTATATCATCGTGCTTGGTCTGTCGCTGTTTACCATCACCCTTCTGTCCGTGATCATGAAGGAACTCCAACGAGGAGGGTACACGATGACGAACTCCTTCTGGCAAACGTACCACGGATCCGAACTCCTCTTCAGTCTGGCAACCCTGATCGGCCTTGCCCTGATCTTCGCTTCCTTTTACAAAATTCTTCCGGTCCGCTCGGTCTCCACGTTCCGGGCCCTGATTGGAGGCACGGTGGCCGCCGTCCTGTGGGATGTCACGAGGCGCGGGTTGCTGTATTATTTCAACAACCTGTCTATGATTAACGTGCTTTACGGGTCCATTGCGACAATCATCGTACTTTTCGTAAGTCTCGAAATTGCCGCCGGCATTGTCCTGTTTGGCGCACAAATCACCGCCGACCTCGAACGGAACGCATCCCGGGGCAACCCCTGGTATCACCCGCCCGACCGGCCGGTTTAAGAACGGTTTTCCGGGGACAACCTCGCGACCGAAATCATACCTCCCCCGGGGACGGTGACCCCGAACCACTCGGCTGCAATTCTCATTTCCGCGTTCCGCCGGGTTTCGGGATCTGTTCTGCGTATTGACTGATCCAGAACCCGGCCACCACGAGTCCAAACCCGGCCACGGTGCTCCAGCGGGGACGTTCACCGAGCCAGAGGAACCCAATAACGGCCGCACAGATGGGCGTAAAATAGGAAACTACGTTCAACCGGACCACGTCCATTCGATGAATTAAGTCGGCGTATATCAGGTATCCCAGAAGTGTAGGCCCAATCGTAAAATAGCTGAATATCATGACTGACGGAACGTTCCACGTAACCTCCGCCATGCGCTCGCCGGCAACAAACGCCGACACCCCGTGCAGAAGCAGCCCGCCTCCGAGCATGCTCCAGGTCAGAAATCGACGGCTGAGCCGGTGTTCCGCCATCCGTTTCATGCCGACCACTCCTCCGTCAAAAAGAACGACGCCGGTAAAGATCAAAACGGGTCCAATACCAATGATTCCGCTCAGCACAACCGGGTCATCCGGAGACCTGCCAAACAGCAGCACGCTCACCCCGGCAAAACTGATCAGCAACCCGACCATCTCGACGGTCGAAAACGATCGTTCCGGCAGAAAGACCCCGGCGATGAAAGCGGTCACAATCGGACTGGAACTCACCACGACGGCGGCATAAACGGTTTTCGTGTACTGCTGGCCGAGAAACAAACACGCGTGATAACCGGCAATCATCAATACACTTCCGACCAGAATCGTGACCCATTCTCTCCCGGAACCGGGCACCATTCCGTCTCCCGTCACGAAAAGCACGGACAACATCACGACCCCCGCCGTCTCAAACATCAGTGCCGGATACAGGAGTGGCGGGAAATAAGAGAACCCCACCTTCATCATGCTATAAGCGGAGCCCCAGAAAAGGACGAGCACCAGAAACAGAAGGGTCTCCCGATGGGCTGAAAGACGTTTCACGGAACGGAAACGATACGAACGTCAGAAGAGACAATTGAGGGGCAAACCATTCAACCGGAGGAAACCGACCCGGCCTTATCGGAAACTCGAAAACGAAGGTATCGACCGGTCCACTCCTCGGTCACAATGCCGACCAGTTCTCCGTTCTCCATTACCGGAGCAGCGGACTGACCGGCTTCCTGCAGCTTCTGCAGGGCGGGTTCCAGCA
>CAYXQY010000180.1:0-7596 GCA_964466525.1 uncultured Planctomycetia bacterium | reverse complement strand
TTGCGGTAGTTATAGGAGTAGGTTCTGTTTGCTCGTCCCTTTTTCTGGTTCATAATAAACCGGGGGACATAGCGATAGGGATCGGTCCCGGTGTCGTCGGGAATTGAGATGCCCCGATCACGGTAGAGATCACTGTAAATGGGGTGATCTTTAAGCTTCGGGTTGTTGCTGGCCGGTTCGTTCCATTTCCACATGCTGCCTGTTTGCGAACCGTGTGGCACCGAAAAGCTGACCGAAAGGCAAAACGGCTGATCCCCGGGGGCTTCATCCAGGAAGCGTTCCATGCTCTCGCCCATGATCGGTGTGATGATGTCTTTTTGAGAATCGGCGTACGCCCCGTTCGGGAAGAAACTTGCCCATCCATCGTGGCCCCGCCAGTAATCGAACTTCTCGGACGCGTTGCCCCGGAAGGTATAGTACTCCACACCGAACTTTCCGATGAAGCCGGTAAAATAGCCGTTTTTGCGTAGCAGGGCCGGATAGCTTTCCGCCCATTGCTCTTCATTCAGTCTGTAGGACGAGCTGAACCCGACGCCGTGCACCCGCTCGTACATGCCGGTAAAGAAGGACGTACGGCTCGGCGAGCAGGTCGGCTCAGCGATATAGGCGTTGCCAAAGTGCACCCCTTCTTCGATCAGTTCGTCGATGTGGGGGGTCTGGAGCCAATCGGGGCCGGTGGTACCAAAGGTATTGATGCGCTGATCGTCGGTAAGCAGGAAAATAAGGTTTGGGCGATTCGGTCTCTCCTCAGGACCGGCCAGCACGGTCGTCATCATTGCCAGAGGAAGCAGACAGCTCCACACCAGCAAAAATCGGTTTGATTTTTCGATCCAGGAGCCCATAAGAATGAAGTTCTTACAATAATCCAGATGATCGAGTGGAGATGGAACGGTCTGACTCTATGAATTATACTTTAAAGTGCAACCGGAATCAGTCTTTACCTGTTTTCCGAACCAGAGAGTGATGCACCCTCCGGGAAGATGTTTCGTTCCCATCTCGATATGAGTCCGTTGCAAGGTGCATTGCGACAGAGGTTTGAACGTCGTTGACCTCAGTCCAATGGGACTCAGCTTTACCCATAAATTGTTTGGACTCTTTCTGATGTACCCGATAAACAGGAAACGGAATGAGAAATCGTATATGATCCTCTTGAACGGAACATCATCGGAGAAAAAGGCCTGTCGCTCCCTCACGGTCGCGGTTCCCCTCCTGCAAGCGTCGATAGAAAAGGAAAGAACCGCGACCGTAAGGGAGCGACTTCACGCAGAATATCAATCATTCAATTCATGGGTAAATGTGAGGTCCAATGGGATGGGGACATCCACGGGTCACAATAAAGCGTTGTCAGGAGGTTCAGGTTTTCGCCCCCGCCTCCGTGAAAGAACCTCAAATCGCCCGAATTTTATTAAGCTTCAATCAGTGCTACCATGAAGAAATTGATCCCTGCAGTAGCCTGGAAGTTCCCGACCCAATTCGTGCAACGCTGGTTACCGGGCACATCTTGCCGCCTTTCATTTACTGTTGTTCATAAGCAGTTGCCATCCGTCCGGACGCACTGGCCCCTGATACTGGTGGCCCTGTTTTTTGTGACGCTGGGTCACGGGTTAGTGGCTGAGGATGAAAACAGGGAGATATCGGATGTTCCCCGTCCAAATATCGTGTTGATCATGGCCGATGACCTTGGTGAAGAAGCACTTGGTTCGTACGGTGGAGAATCCATCGACACGCCAAATCTTGACGCCCTGGCGAATAGCGGTACCCGCTTTACCCATGCCTATTCGACACCCCGGTGTAGCCCGTCCCGTGCCACGATACTGACGGGGCGTTACACGTTTCGCTACGACCATAGCTGGGGTTATCTACCCCCTTCGGAGGTGACCTTTGGTAATGTCCTGCGAGACGCGGGATACGCGACCGCCGCGGCGGGTAAATGGCAGATGTCCGGGGAGAATCTCGGCACCGACCCCCTTCAGCCTCGAAAAGAAGGGTTTAACCGGTACGCGTTCTGGGCATGGCATCAGGGACCGCGTTACTTCGATCCGCTGGTCTGGCAGGACGGACGACTTCGTGATGATAAGATTTCGCATCGTTATGGACCAAACGTTTACACTGATTTTTTAATAGAACATATACGTCGCAACCAGGGACCCCATCAGCGGTTTCTTGCCTATTATCCGATGGTTCTTCCCCACTTTGCCAAGAAACCGGGACAGGGCCATGCGGAACCGAAAGGACCGGATGGCGAATACCAGGGTTTCAACGAGATGGTTCGGCGTATAGACATGCTTGTGGGACAGATTGTTCGGACACTCGAACGTCTGGACTTACGCAGGCGCACACTCATCCTCTTTACATCCGACAACGGCACCTCCAAGAAGGTAAAACTTCAGGTAAATGGCCGTACCGTGAAAGGGGGAAAGGGAAACCTCACGAATGCCGGAACACATGTCCCTTTGATTGCTTCATGGCCCGGTCATGTGCCGGCCGGACGGGTAAGTGACGCATTGATTGACTTCTCTGATGTTCTACCCACCCTGGCACACCTGGCCGGGGCCGATCTCCCGGCGAACCGAACCATCGACGGCGTCTCGTTTGCTCCTCAGTTGCTCGGCAGCGATCAAACGCATCGACCGTGGATCTATACGCAATGGCGTGATCGGCGCTGGGTCCGTAACCGGGCGTGGAAACTGTACGGCGACGGCACGCTTTATCACATGGCGAATGACGAAAACGAGACGTCTCCGATTCAACCCGACGAAGGGAGCCCCGAGGCGAAAGCGGCCCGGAAGAAGTTGCGGGAGGCGTTCAGTTCACTTGGCTTCACGAAAGACAGGTAATTCTTCAAATGGACCGCGTCCTTCCTCGCCGACGTGTAGGAACCAGTGCAAACTCGTTACGAAGGATCCGGGACGTTGAAGCAGGTCAACAACAATCGACGGTGTGGCTGCTGGTTCAATATTTTGACCTCGACCCGGCGCTCTGATACAAATGACCCCGAACCGGCACCGTCCGAACGAAAAACCATGGTTTCCATTTCCCATCGGGTCACATATAAAAACAAGTTGACTCCCGTCTGAGACGTTAGGTGAACAACAATGTGGTCTGTTGATCGCCGTATCCTTCACTGTTTGTATACGATCTTCGGCCTGTACTTTTTCTTTTTTTTGATCCCCGAAGTCGCCGGTGGTCCAGCTGATCTGTCCGACGAGTCGTTGAACGTCGCGAAACCGGAAACCCATCCCTATGCCGATCCCTCGAAATCGAGAGAGAATCATCCGTTTTCAGACAAAACGATCAACGAGGCGCGTCTGTACGACTTCTACGCACGGCAGGCGGACTATTACATGCGACACCCGCAGAAGCTGGAACAGGCGCGTCCGGTCCTTCCCGCTTACCCCGGTCTGGACGCGGGCAATCACGGACACTGGGGAAAACACAATCAAAATAATCACTCCGATGGACGGGTGAATCAGACGGAATTCGGAGGGCTTCAGCTCCGGGATCTCGGCGGAGATCATAAAATATACAATAAGGCAACACGATTTCACGTCCTTTCGCTGGGAAAAAAGCGTCGGTTGTCCGCCGTGTTTAGCCCCACGGCGTTTGGCCTGACCGGTGCCTGGACGGATGCAACGTTACGCATTGACGGACATCGCTGGGGCACGACACACCCGGTAAAACTCAAGGGCCAGCCACTCTGGACCCATGCTGACGACACGGCTAAACCGCACTGGCGTCAGGTGAAAAAAGACGGAACGACGCAACCGATACCGGCCGGCCGACGGCGCTATCACGGAGCGTACCGGCACGGACGGCGTACGATTTTTCATTATGAACTCAATGGGGTGAAAGTACTGGATGCTCCCTGGACAATTGATGATGAGTCAACGCACGTTCTGACACGCACCCTTCGACTTGAACCCACGGATGATTTTCCAGCAAAGGGCCTGGAATTAACGCTTCTGTCATCCGGGTCGATCGAATCGGAGAAACATGGTCGCCTGATATCGGTGGTTGACAGCGGGAAATCGACTTCGGATGCACGGATTCGTTCGGAAGAGAAGGGTCGAACGGTACTTCGAATCGATCAATTAGAGGAACCACGGGTGATCAGACTCTACATCTGGGTGGGACCCGGGGACAGGCGGAATCACGCTAAGGAATTGATTACAGATGACCGTAAGACAATTACGGATCCGCTGAAACTCACCCGGAACAGTCCCGAGAAGTGGACGGAACGGATCACCGTTCAGGGAAGCATGGGTACATCGGACGGACCACTGGCGGTTGATACCATACCTGTTCCGTTCGACAACCCGTACAATGCCGTCATGATGCTGACGGGAATCGATTTTCTTCCCGATGGCAAGGCGGCCGTCTGTACGTTGCTCGGTGACGTGTGGATTGTGTCCGGACTGGACGAATCTCTCCGTGAGGTGACGTGGGAACGGTTCGCGTCGGGATTGTTTCAACCGTTCGGACTGGAGGTCGTTGACGGAACCATCCACGTAATGGCCACACCGTACGTTGTTGCATTGCACGATCGGAACAAGGACCTTGAAGCGGACTACCGTGAGGTGGTCACTCACGACGTTCAACGTCAGCCGGACGAATTCATCCCGACCCGGGATCGCGGTCACAGCACGGCGTATGGCCTGGAGGTGGATGAACAGGGCAATTTTATCTTCGGTCTCTGGTCAACGGTACACAGGTATCTGGAGGAGCAGAACCGAACCGAGCAACTGATATCCGGACTCCGGAATCCCATGGCCATTGAGCATCTTCCGGACGGACGAACTGTGGTTGGGGGTCAGGAAGGGACGTGGACGCCTGCCTCCATGTTCTCGTTCCTCCGGTACGGGGATTACTATGGCTTAGGAGGACCTCGGAAGAACAGTCATATCACGATTCCAACCGCCTATGTTCCACGGGGCGTCGACAATTCGACGGGGGGTTACGTGGGTATCCCAGAGGACAAATGGGGGCCGTTGGGTGGGAAGCTACTTGGCCTGTCGTACGGATATGGGTCCATGTATCTTGGCTTGCTTGACGAATCCGGTGGCCGCAGGCCCCAGGGTGCGTCGGTTCCACTGGAGGGGGCTTTTCGTTCCGGGGTGGTGCGAGGAAGTTTTCGGTCCCGGAGTAATGCACTTTACGTGGTCGGAACGGATGGATGGGGAAACTATGCGCTTGACGATGGATGTTTGCATCGGGTGCGATATACCGGCAAACCGTTGCAGAAGCCGACCGGATTTCGGGTGTTTCGTAATGGCATCCGAATTGATTTTTCGGTTCCGCTGAAGAAAGACATTGTGGAGCAAACGAAAAACTACCTTGTTCAGATGTGGAATTACGAGTACGCCTCCCGGTATGGTTCACCGGAATTTTCCGTACGTAAACCGGGCAAACTCGGGCATGACGTACTACACGTGCGTTCCGCCCATCTGCTCGACGGGGGAAAACGAATTTTTCTGGAAATCCCCAATCTGCGTCCCACCTCAATGGTGCACGTCCGTATGCATCTCGGCTCGGCCGGGCATGCGAACGGGGGAACCCAACGGTTTCGCACAAGTCTGTTTCCCACGGTACGAACACTCGGTTCACGGTACCGTAACGAGGAGTGGTCTCTTGCGGAACCGGTTCAGGACAAACCCGATCAACTGCAGCCGCGAATACGGAACAAAAAACAGGACGCGTCGTCCGGGACCGCATCCGACCGGAAACGGGCCGAGACGGATCGGACGGTGCTCATCAAAGCCGGCCCCGGTCTGCAGTATGATCGAAAAAAGATCACGGCCCGGGCCGGTGAACGGCTTGCCATCAAGCTGGTCAATGTCGGGAAGACCATGCCGCACAACCTCGTTGTCGTGGAAACGGGAACGTACGAACAGGTTGGGAAAGCCAGTATGAAGATGCTGAATAACCCGAACGCCGCCCGGAAACAGTACGTTCCGGACCTGCCCGCAGTGATCGCTCATACCGACGTAATTACGCCGAATCAGAGTTCAATTGTTGTATTCAAGGTTCCGGATACACCGGGAGCGTATCCCTTTCTGTGTACGTTTCCCGGCCACTGGCAGTCGATGCGGGGTACGCTCGTCGTCAAAGGTCAACAGTGATTGGAGTGAAAATGTCAGGGAACAATTTGAGAGATCGACTGCTCTATGATGAATTGTTATCAACCCCCTGCACAGCAGCTGGAGCAGAAAGCGGACGTTTCTTATTGAAACCAGGAGCAATTTTCAGGAAGATGCAGTTATTGTAATTACACATATTTGTGACGAGTTTAAGAGCGCCGGCATCCCTGCCGGCAAGTAAAGTAGAAACCTTTTATTCGGAACAAGTAGGGTGTCATTACCAGTTATTTCTTCTTCTCGTTTGCCGGGGGAATTGACTGTAGGTGTCATACGATACAGTGATGCCCTGACCGCAGCGATGGGATCAACCTGCTCCTTGAAGAATTTGTTACCGATTTTATGAGCTACTACAGACGAAAGATGAGATGGCCTGGTGCGGTACTGATGCTGGTCCTGTTTTCCCTCCCGCTTGATGCCGAACCGGAACTGGCCGTGGAGAAGGGGGATCACGTAACCATT
The DNA here is from genome assembly GCA_964466525.1 of uncultured Planctomycetia bacterium. Lineage (GTDB taxonomy): Bacteria > Planctomycetota > MHYJ01 > CAYXQY01 > CAYXQY01 > CAYXQY01. The sequence continues at coordinate 1,000 of CAYXQY010000180.1, read as the reverse complement.
GTGGGGAGCGGGATCGCCGAGCGGATGAACCACTTCGGATATTTCGAGACCCTGCTGCACGCTCGTTTTCCCCACAGGGAGCTGGTGGTGCGGAACCTCGGATATGCCGGCGACGTCGTCAACGAGGCGAAAAACCTGCGCGCGGTCAATTTCCCCGGCCGGAACGAGTGGTTGAACCGGCTGGACACGGACGTGATCATCGCCATGTATGGGTTTAACGAATCCGTCCGTGGACCCGAGCGCGTGGAGGCCTTTCGCGAGCAGTTGAATGCGTTTGTCGAACACGTCAGAAGTCAGGAGTACAATGGTTCGTCCACGCCCCGGATGGCCCTGGTCTCACCGAACGCGTTTGAAGATCTGAACGATCCGGAACTACCGGACGGCTCCGAGAAGAACAAACACCTCAAACAATACACGGAAGCGATGCGATCGGTCGCGAAGGAGCACAACATTCCGTTCGTGGACCTGTTCTCGTCCACCCGCCGGGCGTACGCGTCGGACGATACCAACTGGACGTTCAACGGCGTGCACCTGACGGAGTACGGGTATAAGAATTTGTCGAAGCTCCTGGATCGCGGACTGTTCGGTGCACGTTCATCCACCTCGGAAATAGATCTGGAGCAGCTGCGGGCGGCGGTCAACGAGAAAAACAGAACATGGTTTGATCGATACCGGGTCAATGACAAAAACGACATCTACGGCACCCGCTCGGACCTGTCGTACGAACCGAACAACACCAGCAACCGTGAAGTTCTACAGCACGAACTCACCATTCTCGATCAAATGGTGGAAAACCGAGACCGGAAGGTCTGGTCAGCTGCACAGGGCAACGATGACTACACCGTTACCGACGAGAACCTGCCCGAAAACAAACAGGTCAAGACGAACGCCCCGGGGGACGGTCCGGACGGGAAGCATACGTTTCTCGGCGGGAAAGAGGCCATCGAGAAGATGGACGTGCACGAAAACATGTCCGTGAACCTGTTCGCGTCGGAGGAGC
>CAYXQY010000179.1:2076-7628 GCA_964466525.1 uncultured Planctomycetia bacterium | reverse complement strand
CCTGACGTTGCTTGAACCGAATGTATCAACGGAAGCACACGAGATTGATTCGCTGGACGCGTTTATCAACACGGTCTATCCAGACGAACTTGCGGAGCTGGATGCGGCGATTCGGACGCTGTACACAACGTTTGACCAGGCCGAAGACGTTACGCGACGTATTGAAGAACGTTACACGTCTTTGCTGACCCCATACTGGAACAGGTGGTTTGATCTGATCAGCGACGAATCCGAACCACATCAAGCGGGATTGATTGAATCCATACTACAGGCAGGGGACGGACCCCGTGCAGTAATTGTCGGAGATGCCCTCTCGTATGGCCTGGCGAAGGAGATGGAAAAAGAATTTCCGCAAACGAAATACGATACTTCTCTGACCCCGGTTCGAAGTGGATACCCTTCCACGACGGATAACAATAAGTCGCTGCTGTTTGATTCGGAGGGACGTGTATCGAACCAGCGATCCGAACGCGAAGACCATCTGCGGGAACAGCTAAACGAAGAGGTCTCCATCATGAATCGCAAGGAGATCTCCCGACAGGATGAGCAACCGGAGCGTCTGGTGCTGTACCTGAACGACACCGATGACCTGATGGAGAAGTTATCCCACTCGGGGTTGAACTACCTGCCGACGGCACAGGAACGACTGCAGGAGACCATTCAGAACCTCTTAAACGAAGGGTACGAGTCCGTGCACGTCGTATCCGATCATGGGTTTGTGCTGTACGGTCAGGTGGATGAGGCGGACAAGATCAATCCAAATAAGGTGGCGGAGGACATTCTGCGCAAGGAACGGTTTCTGGCAAGCAAGGTACCGATACAGGACCCACCGCCCAATACGATTCACCTCAAAGGAGACTATCGAGAATATCGCCACTTCTACTTCCCGAAAGGCCTGAAACCGATCCGCTCTCCAAACGAGTACGGCTTTGCCCACGGCGGCGTGTTACCGCAGGAACTTATCACACCGCACCTGACGGTGAAGCTGGCGGAGGACCGACCGGGTGAAGGATTGGAGGTGGGCATCACGAACAAGGAGGAACTCTCCTCCCAGCCTGTGCAGCACGTGGATATAAAGCTCCAAGCGGGCCCGGCACCGGATATGGTCAGTGGCGCACGAACGGTCCTCGTGGAACTTCAACGGGATGGGGAACGGGTAGATCAGTCCGATCCGGTACAGATCACGCAGAACGAGAAGGAAACCATTTCATTCACCGTGGACGAAATGGAGGATATGGACGCCGTTCTTCTGGATGCGGACACGCGGGCCACCCTGGACTCGACAGGTATTGTATTTGAGTCAGCTCGAGATCTCGGAGGATTGGAATGACACAGATCGAGACGGACGACATCGACAACAAACTGCTGGAACACTTCAAAGGATACGTGGTCAAGAAGGACCTGGTCCGGGAGGTGAAAAGCGGAGCGAACGTGCCGGCGTTTGTACTGGAGTATCTACTGGCCAACCACTGTTCCACAACCAAGAAGGAAGAACTGGACGAGGGCATCGAAAATGTCAAGAACATCCTGCGCAAGAATTACGTCGATCCGGACCAGAGCGAGAAGGTCAAGTCGGACGTCAAACAGAAGGGTACGATGAAGGTGATCGACCGGATCGAGGCCGAACTGGACACGCAGAACGACTGTTACTGGGCGAGTTTAAACAACAGTAACGTCGATCAAGCCAATATTCCGGAGGCGAAGGTCCGCTATCACGACAAGATGCTTACGGGCGGCTTCTGGTCCATTATTGACCTCGGGTATGATCCGGAGATCCAGATCAAAGGCAAACGGGTACCGTTTTACATCGACGACCTGAAGCCGATCCAGCTATCCAGCTTTGAGTCCAGTCAGGTGGCGGATTATCGAGATCAATTTACACGGGACGAGTGGGCCAAGGTACTATTGCGAAGCGTGGGTCTGGAACCGGATGCGGAAGGCATGGATGAACGGACGCGTATGTTGTTGATCTCACGTATGATCCCGCTGGTCGAGAACAACTTCAACATGGTGGAGCTGGGCCCACGAAGCACGGGGAAAAGCTATACGTACAAAGAGTTTTCCCCGTACTCCATTCTGATTTCCGGTGGACAGGCCTCCGTTGCCCGATTGTTTGTTAATCTGAATACAGGCGAAATCGGTCTGGTCGGGATGTGGGATACGGTGGCGTTTGACGAAGTGGCCGGGATCAACTTCAAACAGGACGAAGCAATTCAGATTCTCAAAGATTACATGGAGTCCGGTTCGTTTTCCCGGGGCGGATCCGGGGAACAATCCGGAAAGGCATCCCTCGTATTCAACGGGAACTTCAACCAGCGCATTGAACTGGCGCTCAAAACCTCCCACCTGTTCAGTCCCCTTCCGGAGGACCTGCAGGACACCGCCTTCCTGGATCGGATCCATTACTACCTGCCGGGCTGGGAAATTCCGAAGTACCGATCCGAACATTTCACGACCCACTTTGGCCTGAGCATGGATTACTTCGCCGAGTTCCTGAGCCACCTCCGGGATTATAATTACACGAACGAAATCAAGAAACACTTTCACCTGGGCCGTCACCTCAATGAGCGAGACGAAAAAGCCGTCAAGAAAACCGTATCCGGTTTCCTGAAACTGTTCCATCCGGATGGCAATTTCGAGAAACAGGATGTGCGAAAATACCTTGAACTCGCCCTTGAGATGCGACGACGGGTAAAGGAACAACTGAAGCGTCTCGGCGGAATGGAGTTCTGGGACACCAACTTCTCCTACACCGACCAGGAGACACGGGAGGAGAAATACGTAGGGGTTCCGGAGGAAAGCAGTGGAGCAATGATCGAAGAACAACCGTTGAAGCCCGGCCTGGTGTATACTGTCTCCACGAACCGAGGAGAAAACACACTGCTGAAGATCGAGTGTACTACCACCGAAGGAAGCGGTAAGTTATCCATCTCCGGAACCAGCAAGAAAGACACAAAGGACGACATCAAGAACGTGTACAAGTATTTAAAATCCAACCAGAAACAGTTCCTGTCACAACATCACGACCTGAGCAACTACGATGTCACCGTCCAACTCCAGCCGTTAATCGGCGATCAGATCGGAACGGACATCGGATCCGCCATGTTCATCGCCATCCTTTCGAAAATCCATGACAAGAACCTCAAACAAGGTCTCGGCGTGCTGGGTGACATCACCCTCGGAGGAGCCATCCAGCGATGCGAAAAGTTCGAAGACAGCGTCGCCACCCTATCCGAAAACGGCGCCTCCCACGTGCTTGCCCCCATGGACAACACCGAGGACTTCGCTAACATCCCGAAATCGGTACATTCCGAGACCGACACCGTATTCTACGACTCGCCCCAGACGTTACTCCAAAAATCTTTTTTGGAAACATAGATTATAGAAGAAAGACTCTGTTTTCCCTCTTCTGGATCCAGCGGTTCAGGATCACTCATCGTTTCTTCTCCGGTTTAACACGTTTTATTTGCCGGACGAATAACCATCCTTCGTGCCAGGAATGTCCCCATCGCTGGGATTGGGTACGGGATTATTCCCCGCCTACCCGGTCAAGTTCAAACATCCGGTCGTAATCAACACTGTCGTGAATGTACAGATCCGCAGTAATCGCCGTGCTGGAGTGTCCCAGATAGTTGCTCACGGCCTTCAAGCTGAACCCGTTGTCAAGCATCCAGGTGGCTCGGGCGTGTCGGAACGCATGCGGGTACGTGATCGGTTCCATCTCCACCTTACGGGCCAGTCGCTTCATTTGACTGTACAGGTTACTCCGATCGTAGGGCTTCCCGGTGGATGTGTGGAACAGATGGTCGGCCTCGGTGTGATCGAAGGTTTCCCGGATTCGCTCGTAGAACTCCCGCTCGATCTTCACCGTCCGCTGTTTGCTCCCCTTCCCCCGGATGGATATTTTCACCCGGCCGTTCTCCTCGACGTCCCGGGCCGGTTTGATCTCAATCATCTCCGTGATCCGGACGGCCGTTTTCCATAAGAACTCCATCACAAGCGCCAGCCGGTCCTTGTTCAGGTTGCGGGCGGTATCAATCAGCAGGTAAACCTGATCCTCGTCCGGTATGGCGTCCCCGTCCACGGCCTTTTTGGTCTCGAAGTTCCCGGTTTTCTCCTTGATCTCCTTTTCGATCGCGTCCACCGCCGGCGCGTACCCGTTCCCGTAGGATTTCAGTACCTGAAGAATCGCGTACCGCTTTCGGTTCACCGTCGAGGGGGCCAACTGTTCGGCCAGTTCGTCCAGGTAGTCGGCCAGGGCGTCGCCTGAAACGGTCCGGCCGTTCTCGTTCAGCCACTCGTTCAGGTCCTCGATGTCGGATTTATACCCCTCCTTCGAGTTTTCGGCCAGGTCCTCGCTTCGCCAGGAGGAGGTCAGCGCCTCCACCCGTTCGGGGTCGATGCGGTCCAGGTCGTGCAGTCCGTTCCGTTCGGCCGGCGTGGTCGGTTCGGTGTTCTGGAGTGTGTTCATGTCGTGCCTCCGGGATTGAGTGAGCGTGTCAGGTTCTCCCCCCGTTCCTCCTCTACATACAACATAACAAATTTTGTTGTTTATAAAGTACGGTTTTCGTTAGGTGTGGTTTGCGGGGGTTGTGAGCGGTCCGGAGGTGGCGGACTGTGGAGATTCGTGGACATGCTGATAGTGTATCCTCCGCTACACGAAACGGGGATGCAGCAAGACCGATTTGTTAGGAGCTCGTTAGCAGGTGATATTCACCGTTTATATTTGACGGAAAGCAGTATTTATAATAAATTGAAGTTCGCTGTGGTATTTAATGAATCAGAAAAAGGGGTATCTGTCATGTCCATCCATGATCACTTTGGAGCGGATAAGTTGCAGGAACTTTCCCCCCTCGAAATGAAGCGGATCCAGGGAGGGGACGATAAACTCGGAGACAACGAAGTGTTTCACTCCTCCATCCTGGACGGAAGAGTTAACCCTGGCGACTCCGTTAGCTTTACCATTGCACCGGAAGGGGAAGGAGAAAAACGGGCAATTATTGTTGATCCTGGAGATACCGACGAGTGATCCCTTACGGCCTGGTGGCGTTAACTGGTAGGACCTTCACTCATACTTCTCCAGCAACTCCGCCCCTTCGTCTCCATGAAGCCGGATGATTACATCCTGCACGGTCTCACCTTCCCCCTCATACGTTGGCCCGTCGTCCGAACAGGCGTTCCGCGCGCCTTTTTTTAAGCGTCCCGTGCATCCCGTTCAACCCGTCAGAATATACCCTACCGCAAGGGTCCCGGCCGTCCGGAGGGGTTCAACCCACGCGGGCAGGGTAATAACGCGCGCATGAAGGATTCAAAAAATTCACGTGGAACGAACGAGGGCCACCTTTTTCCCCTCCTCTCCCGACAGCTCGTTTTCAATCGGATCCGTGGTCGGCATATCAACGGGCATAACGTGGCACCTCAACGGTAAATACGTGCTTTTTTTTCGTTTTTCGGGCCGGCTTCGGCGCATCTGATTATTTACCGGAGGGGGTTCCTCTCTAAAAAAGACGGTTCCGACCTGCGCGTCCATTAGACAAATATGCAAGGATGGT
>CAYXQY010000179.1:598-2037 GCA_964466525.1 uncultured Planctomycetia bacterium | reverse complement strand
AGGCCGCGTAATATCAGCTCAATATCCGCGTCCAGCCGGTCCCGGGCGGTGGTCCCGAACGCCTTGATCACCTCCAGGATCCGGGCGGCGTGCAGCTCCCGCATGTATCCGGCCACATGCTCGAGGGTCTCCGAGGGTGTGCGTACATAATCCGGGATCTCGGGGGCCTTAAGGTCCACGCTTTCGCCCTCCGCGGCCTCCTCCACTCCTCCCCTTACGCCCTCCTCGAACACCTCCCGCTCCTCCATCTCTATCCAGTCCATCACGCCGCCGGCCGTCTCTACCTCCATCGTTTTCCCGTCGGCGTTCTCAAACGTCTCCGTGCCCGGGTCCCGCCTCGTCAGGTTATCCAGTACCTTCAGCACCGCCCCGGTCCGCAGCAGGTTCCACGCCGCCTGTTGCGCTATAGTTTCGGCCTCCCTGTACCGATCCTGCAGGTCAACGTACATCTGCTCATAAGTCTTCCGCGGGGCGGTATCCTTCAACCGTTCGTGTTCCTCCTCGTCCCCGCGGGCCATGAACCGGAGGGCCAGTTGAAACCGCTCCCCGTTGGTCAGTTTCTCGTATCCTTTCTCCCGCAGTTCATCCATCATTCGTTCAGTAGGTCGTTTCATCGGTCACCTCGAGATAATAGGACATCTTCAAGCTCGGATAATCTATCCTGCAGATCCTCAATTTCGGCCGCCTCGATCGCTAATTTCAGCATCTTTTGTGCAGCCTGTACACGTGTAGCAGGCCGCACCTCCGGATCATTCATGACCTCCCGCAACGTGTCCACCGCCTCGGTACTCGCTTCTTGAAGCCGTGCAATCGCCTGGTTCAGTGCTTTTCTTCTGGCCTGTTTATACTCCCGTTGAAAGTCCTTACGGTCCAGCCAGCGGTACAGCGTAGACTTGTCAACGTCCACCTGTTCGGCCGCCCCTTCCACAGTTGAGCAGGTCATAAGGGCCGTGATCGCCTCCTCACGCTTTCGGGAATATTTCTCACCGTGCCCGTGGTATCCGTTGTTCCTGGGGTTATCTGCGGTCATTCAGATTCAACTCGTTGCAAATCATACAGCTTTTCCCCCGTCCGCGGGTGCGTTCCGATACACCTCAATTTCAGCGGTTCACCGTTCCGTTCGGCACGCTCAAAAATGACGTGATTCATCCAGTTTGTTTGTCATGGTTTCGTCCTCAGAATCAGGTTCATGGTTACAAAGGGACCTTTTCCATTTTGACATTCTGCGGCTCCTCCGTCCTACCGTCAGCGCCAAACACATCCTCCCATACAAGCTCCCAGCTTATAACTTCCTCTTCCTCAGAACCGGGACGGGACACGAAAAAAGCCCTCTGCGGGTCCCATGCGGCGGTGTCGTATAACTCCATTTCACGCCGTGAAAATTGAAAAATCCTCGGAGAACGTAATCACAAGCCTCCATCTCATCGGTCGCGGGTATA
>CAYXQY010000179.1:0-588 GCA_964466525.1 uncultured Planctomycetia bacterium | reverse complement strand
GACGGCCATCAACGAATGCGCCCCACTCTACGGAAAAGGGTACATCCTCTTCCTCAACAGCCGGGCGGGTCGCTTCTATTTTCTTGAATCCGTATTCTTTCCGTGGCCTTTTTTCGTCCAGTTTTTTCAGGAAATTGTCCCGCGTCACCTCTTCGGGCTCAATGTCCAGGTCGGTAAGAACATCCTGCAACTCCGGAGAATTTAGAAACTCATCAAATTCCTCGTCTTTCATGGGTTGAGTCGTCTCAATCGAATTCAATTCACGTTCGAGTCGTCCAACATCCTCAAAATTTCGGTCAGCTCCTCAATCCTCTCCCGGGTCGTCCCCCGGCGTGCTTCTGTATTTTCTCATCCCCTTGTTGGAATCGTCCCCATCGTCGTCAAGGTCCGGTAGTTGCTGGAGGGAGTTGACGGATAGACCCAGAGAATTACAGGTTGCTCGTATTTCTTTCATGTGCCGCCGCCGTATCGCAACGGCCGGGTGTTTGCGTTTCCGGTCGTTCTTCTGATCGTAAATGATCATCCCATCTTCTCGGATCCGCTCGGTTGCTTTATCCCGGATCACAAGCAGTTTACACAAAGACACAA
>CAYXQY010000178.1:0-7637 GCA_964466525.1 uncultured Planctomycetia bacterium | reverse complement strand
ACTGGGAAATGGGAACCCTCTGCACCCCGATTTCAGACCCGAACGTGCTCCGGCGCACAAGTTGCGTAAAAGTCGTGGTCAGCAAGTCGGGTCGTGCCCTTTACTTTTCGAGAGCCCCCATACCGTGGGATCGGGATGAATTTCCCGTGAACGAGGTTGATCCGGACGACAATTTGTCTAAAATTACCACCCATTCTTCCTCCTCATCCACACCATGGAAACTTCACGTGGGCATCTACGGGTTCACTCGAACGATGCTCCGCAGGTGGTCCTCACTGGAAGCGGGGACGCTGGAACGTATCGAGGGCCTCGAGCAACTGCGGGCGCTGGAACACGACGTGGACGTCGGGGTCGCCGAGATTGAAGAGGCCCCGATCGGGATCGATACCCGGGACGAATACGACGCTTTTAAACGGAAACTTGACGAATGAACCCCACAATAGCTCTTGCACAGATCAATCCAACCATCGGTGACATTTCCGGAAACACAGCTTCCATCCGACAGGCATACGGGGAAGCGGTCGACCGGGATGCGACCCTGGTGGTCTGTCCCGAGTTATCCGTGATCGGATATCCCCCTCAGGACCTCCTGCACCGAAATCGGCTGATACAGGCCTGTGAATCCGCCGTACATTCACTCGCAAAAGAGACGGACGACGTCCCGCTGATCCTGGGTTCGCCCTACCGGGACGAAGGGAATCGTGGAAAACTCCACAATTCGCTTTTCGTTCTGAGAAACGGCCGTATTTCCTGTATCAGTCACAAAAGCCTCCTCCCAACGTACGACGTATTTGACGAAGCTCGATATTTCTATCCGGAGCACCGGGTTCGTTTCTTTGAACTGAACGGACACACAATTGGACTCACCATCTGTGAGGACCTCTGGCCCTCCAGGTTCCTGCCGGAGGGTGTGGAATACGCGTTTGATCCCGTGGAGGAGCTGCGGGAACAGTCTCCCGACCTCGTCGTGAACATCGCCGCCAGCCCGTACTGGATGGGAAAAACCCGAAACCGGCAGCAGATTTTCACCGGCCTGGCGGATGACCTGAACGCCAGCGTGGTCTACTGCAATACCGTCGGGGCGAACGACGAAATTATTTTTGACGGGCAGTCGCTACTGGCCGATCCGAACGGATCGCTGATCCGGCAGGCGAACGCGTTCGAGGAAGACCTGCTGCTTGTGTCCCTGGAACGATCCGAGGAACATGTCCACTCGTCGTTCGAACCGAACCGGAAACAGAACCTGCTCGACGCCGTGGAACTGGGACTCCGGGATTACACCCGGAAGACCGGGTTCGACAAGGTTCTAATCGGCCTGAGCGGAGGAATTGACTCGGGCCTCACCGCGACGATAGCCGCGCGATCCATGGGCCCTGAAAACGTCGTTGGCGTTTCCATGCCGACACGGTTTACCCGTTCCGAGAGCCGGTCGGACGCCCAAGAACTTGCGTCCAACCTCGGCATCGAGTTCCGCGAGATCGGAATCGAAGATATTTTCGAATCCTTTCTCGACACGCTCAACCCTGTGTTTGACACTGATGACCTCGGGGTAACGTCCGAGAACCTGCAGGCGCGTATACGGGGCACCCTGTTAATGGCCCTTTCCAACTACGATGGCCACCTTTTACTCGCCACCGGAAACAAATCTGAATTCTCCGTGGGATACTGCACCTTATACGGAGACATGGCAGGGGGACTCGCCCCGCTTGGGGATGTTCCAAAAACACTGGTTTACGAGCTCGCTCGATTTATTAACGAACAATCCGAACCCCCCGTCATCCCCGAGAACATTATTAAAAAAGCCCCCAGTGCCGAATTGCGATCGGATCAAACGGACCAGGATACCCTGCCGCCGTACGAGACGCTTGACCGCATTCTGAACGAATTCATCGAGCACGAAAAGGATCCGGAGGATATCCTGAACGGGAGCGACCCCGAGCTTGTCGACGAAGTGGTGCAGATGGTGGACCGCAGTGAATTCAAGCGGCAACAGGCCGCTCCTGTGCTTAAAGTGACGTCCCGTGCATTCGGTATCGGTCGACACATGCCCATTGCCAAACAGATCAATTACCCTGATTCGGAGGCAACGGACGACTGATCACCGTCCTTGCGTTGCTGAACCCCATCTATCCGACACAAACGTCCGGAACTGTACCCCGCACAGAATACACGTCGGTAGGCGTATCCTCTGAAACATTTGATGATGCCGCCCTTCACCGGCTTCCAGACTCATCTTATACGCTTCCCCGTTGATTCGTACACGAAATACCTTTCATGATCTCCCTCCAAAAAACAGGGGGGTATTCTTCGAGGTCACCTCGAGCAGTTTGACTGTGGTGTATATCCTTTGACCGTGTAACTGCATCCTGTATAATTGTTCCATCCGATTACGACCGGGAAAACGAGACTTCGCCTGCTGTTTTCGACGTGGACGGAATTGTGGTGACAAACACGAATGAGCATACTTATTGACGACGAAACCAGGGTCATTTGCCAGGGTATCACGGGGGGATCCGGAAGCTTTCATACGGAGAAAATGCTTGAGTACGGGACAAACATGGTGGGAGGGGTTACACCCGGAAAAGGTGGACAGACGGTGAAGGACGTTCCCATTTTCGACACGGTATCCGAAGCCAGGAAAGAAACGGGAGCAACCGCATCGGTCATTTTCGTCCCCCCTCCGTTTGCCGCCGACGCGATCATGGAAGCCGCCGAGGCAGGCATGGACCTGATCGTTTGCATCACGGAAGGCATCCCGATCCTTCAGATGACACGGGTGAAGGAGTTTCTGAAGGATTACGACACGACCCTCGTCGGGCCGAACTGTCCCGGCGTCATCTCTCCGGGGGCCTGTAAGATCGGCATCATGCCGGGGTACATTCATGATCCCGGACGGGTGGGCGTTATTTCCCGGAGTGGCACGCTTACATACGAAGCCGTTTATCAATTGACACGACTCGGCATAGGCCAATCCACCTGTATTGGGATCGGTGGAGATCCGATTATCGGCATCGACTTCATCGAGGCACTCGAGCGTTTCGAGGCGGATCCGAACACGGATGGGGTTGTCCTCATCGGCGAAATTGGCGGGGCCGCGGAGGAACGAACAGCGGAGTACATCAAAGAGCATGTTTCCATGCCCCTCGCTGCGTTTATTGCCGGACGGACCGCTCCGAAAGGAAAACGGATGGGCCATGCCGGAGCCATTGTCATGGGGGGGAAGGGAGACGCACAATCGAAAATCGACGCACTGGAAAGTGCCGGCGTGGCCGTCTCCAGAAACCCCTCAGAGATCGGCCAAACGATGAAGGCACATCTGTAACCTGTGGACACGAATCATTCCGACACACTCAGCAAAGCCACACGCCTGCTGATCGACCAGGCCCTGCGGGAAGATTGTACGGACGAGGACATAACCACTCGAGCGACGGTTCCGGAAGGCACAACGACGTCCGCGGAGATCATCTCACGGGAATCCGGGGTTCTGGCGGGGACGCACCTCCTCCCCTACCTCTTCGAACAACTCGACGGAGAGATCGAGATCAGCACCAGGAACGACGGTTACCAGTTCGCTCCCTCCGAAACCCTGGCGGAATTAAAAGGCTCCGCTCGGGCACTTCTGTCCGGAGAACGTACAGCATTGAATTTTTTACAGCGTCTAACCGGTGTCGCCACCCTCGCACATCGGTTCGCATCGGAAGTCAGGGACTTCGATACCGAGATCGTGGACACACGGAAAACAACACCGGGCTGGAGGTCACTCGAAAAATACGCGGTTCGTCAGGGGGGCGCCACGAATCACCGGATGAACCTATCGGAAATGGCCATTATCAAAGAAAACCACCTGGCCATACTCGAGAAGAACGAAACAGCGCTGGGAGAAGTGGTGAATGCCCTCCAATCCTCCGTCGACGTACAGGTGGAAGTGGACGCCCCTGAGGAATTATCTACTGTTCTTCAGGTGAAACCGGACCTTGTCCTCCTTGATAACATGTCCACGGAACAAACAGAACAGGCGGTTTCGGACATCCGATTATTTGAACGAAATCACACGGTTCGAATCCGGGTTGAGGCTTCGGGGGGCATCACCCTGGACCGTGTACGGGCATATGCGCGTACCGGTGTTGATCGAATTTCAGTTGGCTCTATGACGCACTCCGCCCGCTCCCGGGATCTTTCGATGATGATCCGGTAACAGGGACTGGTTTTAGAACGGGAGGTACCTTAACATCAATTGGCGTCCTCAGCCGGTTTTCCTTAAATGGGTTCAATGTAAACGATTCATTTTACACTCGAATTACGCAACAGGAACTGAACATGGCTGACTCATACCCGGATTCTGAAGTAATTTCGTCCTCACTTTCCCTGAAACACCTTCAGACCCCGGTGCATTGTTACGACGAAGTGGACTCGACCATGGAAGAGGCGTGGCGTTTGTCCGAAGAAAAAGACACGTCAAGATCGCTCGGTCAGGTTATCGTCGCGGATCACCAGACGGAAGGACGAGGCCGTCACGGTCGGAAATGGCACAGTCCGGAAGGAGGAGGCATCTGGGTCTCCACCCTGCTCAAACCCAAACTACCGGGACAGCACCTTTACCCACACCTCACCATTGTATCTGCTCTTGCCGTGGTCGACGCCGTTCGGTCCGAAACGGATACGGAACCGCGGATCCGCTGGCCGAACGACGTTGTGTACGACCACACGTCCGAGGAGGGTACGGTTCGAAAGTTTTCCGGGGTCCTCGTTGAGACCAGACAGAAGGGGGAGATCAGACGCCCGCATGCCGTCGTCGGATGCGGAATTAACGTGAACATTCCGCAAGATGACTTTCCAGAAAACATTCAGGATGAAGCCACGTCCATTCAGGCGGAAACCGGGCAGGAACAGGATCGAAATCACCTTCTGCGTGAATACCTGCGGGTGTTTGACCAGAAATTGCGTCAGTTATACCGCCATGAACACACGGAGATTGACGAGGAATGGTCCCGGCACTCCGCCGTTCTGAACAAACGGGTCAAAATCAGGTCGGAGGAACGCCGCATCACGGGAACCGTGAAGGACGTAAGTCTGGAGAACGGCTTAACCCTGCAGATGGATGAAGGGGGGTATCGGATCTTCGAACCCTCCCACGTGGAGGAACTGCGACTGATCCCGATGGAACCCGCGTCAGGTCGTACGTAAACGTGCAGGCTTCCGAGACCACTGCAGACCGATCCTCGGCCCTTTACACTTCATCCTCGACCTCCTCCTGTAACCGAACCCGTCCCGACGTACGGCCCCTGTATCAAGGAGCACACCTCTCACCACACCGGTCAGTAACGTGCAGGATCCCGTCACGACCGAATCGTCCCGATCGGAAGATGCGGATTCATCATTCAGCATAACGTCAAAAAAACCACCGGTGGAGGTTGTTATTTGTTGGTTCCGTATCGATTGACCCCCACCGAACTGCACCATTCATGGACCATCTAAATCGATATCGACGGATAAAAAATCGTCTCCGGGATCTCTTCGAGCAACCGGTCGCGACAGAACGAAAGCAGGTCCGTCTCCAGTTTCTTCTCGTACGAAACCACGCCGTCTCGCTCCTCCAGTTTCGTTGAAAACAGCTGCTCCTCGGGATAGAGTGCTCGCATCTTCTTGAACATGTGTTCCGGCAGACGAAATGGACCGAGCGTCACGGAGTGCAATTGGTCGACCCGTATCGACGAAAACACCCGGTCAAAGAAGGACCCGTAAACCTCGGGATACGAGTCCGTATAGATGACCGGATCGATACGCAACCCCGTCCGCCAACCCTCCTCCTGCAGTGTCCGCATCGCGTCGAGACGTGTCTGAACCGACGGGGTATCGTGTTCCAGCTCACGGGAGATGGATGGAGGGGTCATACTCCAGGCCACGATACAGCGGTCGAACGGCGTCAGTTCACGAAGGGAACCGATCTGTACACTTTTCGTGCGAAGTTCCACGTAGCTTTCCTCCAGCTCTCGAAAGAACGGGATCATCTCACCGGAGAAACGGGTCACCTGATCCAGTGCCAGGCTGTCGTTGACGTGGCCCGAGAAAAAATAAGGAGGCTTTTCCCGGTTCGTCCGGGCGGTTTCTTCAATTGCATGAAAAAAATCCTCGAAATTTACGAACACGACGTAGTGAGCCGAATCGTACATCCCCTGCAGAAAGCAGTACCTGCAGTCATAGATGCAGTTCATCATGTGGGAAAAATAATAAAACCGGTGGTCCGTTCCCAGTTCACAGTACGCCGGAGTGTCCAGTACAAAATTGTTTTCCTTGCGGGCCAGAATGAGCGCCGGATCCTTTTTCTGCAGGCGAAAGTCCTGGGACTTCCGGTTAAACACCTCCTGGTATTCGTCCACCTCGAACACGTCCGCATCCGAAAATTGATCGAGCATCCGCCGTGTGCGCTCAAGTGAACGTACGGACGATTCCACGTAGATTCGAGAAATCATGGTTCTTCACCGAAGGAAACACGGGCTGATTCCACAAGATCCGAAAGCATGGTAAGTATACCGTCCGCATCTTGTTTCGAGGAAACGTCGCACACCTCCCGGACGTCCCGTTCCGGATACACGGCCTTCCAACGTTCGAGCAACTCCTGAAGCTGTCGTACCTGTGTGCGTGTGTAGTGAGCGCGTTCAATGAGATCCTCCTTCACGTTCCGAACCTCCTCCATATACGGATCCCGCTCCGTCATCTCCTCACTCGCCGAATAAAACGTCTGAACCGTATCCGTGTGTTGAGCGATCAGGTTCCGCACCTGCTCTCGATCAAGGTCCGTATGTGATCGTTCCGGTCCATCCGAAATGACTTTCAAAACATGGGCCCGTTCCACCGTCGTGAAGCGCATGGCGGCTGTGTAGTATCCGGCCGCCTCCATGTCGTAAGCTGCGGACCGATCGAACGAGCGTTCCGGCTCACGCACCGTTATGACGCTACCCAGGTCCGGCTCCACCTGAAACACGGGCTGTGGATACCATGCGTCCCCGCTTCCGGCATCAACCACTTTCCCCGCAACGACGGCATCCCCAACCGACCGATCCCGATGTCCGGCGATGCCCACATTCAACCATAAACGATCCCGATGGCACTCACCGTATCGTCCTTCAAGATATGCCACCACCGCGGAGGCGGACGCAAGACCCGGACCGGAAATGATCAGCCAGATATCGTCCCGGCGATAGATCTGAAACGGTGCTTCCGGCGCCGTGCCGGACAGGTCGAACGCCTCGATTAACGGATCCGCCTCACTCTGTAGAGCTGTGATGATGTTCATTTTATCCGCATACTTTCATGAAACCACCAATATTTATTGAGAAATCTGAAGGGTCAGAGCAAGGAATGGCACAGTTCGAAAACCTCTGAGACATTTTGCTCGATTGACTTTTCTACGAATGACCTCATTGTAACAAAAATCACGGTATCGAACAGCATCCTACCTTCTTGAAACGGACCGTTCTCACTGATAAAAAGATCATTTCCGTTTACCTTCATCGATCGATATCCTGCCGGGCGCATCCGGATATCCGTTCACTTCTTTCATATGTCGACTCATGGCCGTCGGAAAACAGTTCAACGTAGGCGTCATCGGTGGAAATTTCGACCCCATTCACAATGGC
>CAYXQY010000177.1:0-7709 GCA_964466525.1 uncultured Planctomycetia bacterium | reverse complement strand
ATGCGTGTTGAGTGATGCGTGTTTCGGAAATCGTGCGAAGAATCGTAACGGTGCCTCGACCGTGAGGGAGCGGGTCCGGAACGGTCATCGAGCGTCGATTACGATCAGGATTACGATGAAGATCAGGACAAAACATCAGGCAGGTGTGAAGAAAAATCTGTGAGTGGATGTACAGATGTAATCGGAGGCTATGACCATCTCAATATCAATGAAGAGCGTGAACGAGCAGACGCATATGTGAACGGGTTGAACGACCGTGAGAATATGAGGGTTGCGAGAAGTGAGGGAATCCTCCAGACCAACTCCCCTCTCCGCCGTTGTCGATCCTTGAACGTGCTCCTGGAATGGATACCGGGGTTTCATGAAAAGGTGTCGTATTCCTGGATTTCCCCCGTTAGCGGGGAGAGGGATCGTCCGGGGCGCAATAGGAAGAGGCCTGTTTGCCCCCTGAAACACAAAGGGAGTGTCCGGCACTGGCTGACCTTCCCTGTGATACCAGATGCGTATAGATCGGGGGAGGTTGTAAACATTGTAAATTATTGCTGTAATGACGTTCTTGATTCGAAACGCGGTCCTTCTTATACGATCTCGGTATGAGTGCAACGAAACGTATTCCTGTTTCCGAAGAAACCTGGAAACAACTGGGTGACATGAAAGAGGACGGGGAAACGTATGACGAACTTCTGGCAAAGCTCGTACAGGCCCATCGGCGGGAGGAACTGGCGGAAAAAGCACGGCGGGCCCGGGAGATGGACGCCGAAGACGTCACGTCCATAGATGACGTATAAGATCACAGTTGTTCCGGAGGTCAGGGATTTCATCGATTCACTGGACGATAAAAGCACACGAATCGTCCGAACGAATCTGAAATAAACTTGAACATCCCCATCCCGGTGAGGGAATTTTTCGTGTTGCGGGATGCGTGGGACGGCCCTGCGGGCCGTGGATTACGATGAAGATAACGATCAAGATCAAGATGGAACAAGCTGGATGCGTTATGCGGGATGTAGAACACGTTGGGCGGAATGTGGAATGCGTATCTGTGCAGGGGAGCACGGGCTGCAGGGAAGTATGCGTGCACGGGGGCCTGGGAGCTGGTGTGCAAGAGGGGGCAAACGGTTCTGAGGCCCGTCGGTAAAGTCAGGATTACGATCAGGATTAAGGGGGCGAGATTTATAGCGGCCGAGCGTGGAGGATTTCGGTGTCGGCCATGGGTCGGATGTCATTTCGGTTCAGCGTCACCACGGCGATGGTCTTCCCTGCAGCGTTCAGAAATTCCACCTCGGCCCCTCCTTTTTCTTCGTACGTATGCACGACTGTGCCGATGTCCCCCACGGTCAAATCATGTTCGGGTAGCTCTTTTGTTAATACTACTGAATCCAGTTCGTTCATTGTTCTTCTCCCTGCTCGGATGCGGGATAGGCGGTGACAAATCGAATTCGTTCGCTTTCGTTCTCTTCAATCCAGACGGTAACAAGCGATATTGCAACGCCGGTCGGTGATTCGACTTCGCCGATCACAATGTATTTTACGCCGAATTCGGTTTTGATTTCATTCTGTACGGTACCGTCTTCGGCAATTTCGACAATTGTTTCTTCAAGCTCGGCCGGGAATTCGGGCGTATACCCTTTGCTAATAAACCAGCGCGCTTTATATTTTCCGGACGGATGATCCGGAGAAAGCAGGTAATCCCGTACCTTCTCTTCCGGAATCGAAATTTTTCGATGAGTAAATCCTTCGTTCATATCGCCCGTTTGTGGTCAACTTTTATCAGAAAGCTATTTATAAATACACTATATTTCAATCTTTCCTCCTTTCACAACTTGTTAACTCTGTGCGGTATACGGGATGCGTGTTGCGGGATGCGTTTCTGTGCAGGGGAGCACGGGGGCAAGGAAGCATGGGTGCGTGGGAGCATTGGAACCCGGGGGCAGTGCTGCGCGATTGCAATGATGCATGGGAGCAGAAGTGCAAGGGGGCATGGATGCTGAGGTGCGTTTTGCGTGATGCGTATTATGTGATGCGTTATGGACGAACGACGGCGGGACAAGAACATCTTTGGATGGGATCTACCGGATCAACTGAAATGAAATAGTAAAGATATCAAAACGCTTCTGTCCACGGATCGCACGGATCTATCACGGATCTAAAACACCACGGATTCAAAATACAGGGAACCGCAACGGTAAAACCCACAACCAGTAATCTTGGCTCCTGGAGGCTGATGGCAACTGGAACAAACGTTTTCAGTTTCGTCGCAATCACTCCCCCCTCCCTGAATCGGGACATACCACATTCAGATCCGTGCTTTCAGATCATCGAACTGGATCGGTTAGATCCATGGAAAGTATCTTTTTTGTTCATGGTTTGTTGTACGTCGAGCAAAACCGGCCACCCCGGCCTCTCACCCGGTTTCAATCTCGCGATCATACCGCGGGGACCGGTAGATGTCCTGTTCCAGTTATCTCTTCCGGGGATATTCGCACGCCTCCGGGGTCATTGGGGTGCATAACAATTACGTCCGGATCAGGGTACGCCGGCTTGTAGCCGTGAGGCATGCGAGCGTGGGCACAGGAAGCCGAAATGCGGACGTCAATCGCTGAACAGGAGTTGGTTTCTTGTTATAGTATCTATTCTTTGAAGTATGGTATCCGGTCAAAAATCCGTGGAGAAGGAAATATTATTTGTCTGAATACGAAAGCAAAATGCTTTCGTTCCCAGTATGCCACGGATTTTTGACCAGTTACAACGTATAACCATATTTTTTAGGGGTTTTCATGGATACGGAGTCCACGCCGAATCCCTCTGATCTCACAGAGGTACCCTCCGATCAACTTCTTGTTGATCCCGGGGCCCTCGAGGAACGATGCAGGAACGATCAGGAACGTCTGAACGAGGTGATGGAGGAACGCTCCGGTTTTATTCGTGTCATGACCAAACAGGTCACCCGGGACGGTATCAAACCGGGACGTGTGGGGAGATTTACCACGTTTTTTCACGGGCCCCGGACCGTGACTGTCCCTGCCGGAGCGGATCGTCTTTTGAATTCTGTTGCCTGCCGGCGAGATTTCAGAGATTGTTCGTCAAAGATCCCGACGGACTGTTCTCCCCGGTTCAAATCAACAACGAGACGATCGCTAACGTTCCGTTCGAAAACATAAAATCCGGGTTGAATCAGGGGGCGTGTTTCTTCAACACGGAAGACACCTCCGATTCCGGTTTCTGGCATTACCGTCCACGAACCGACCTGGACGAGGAACTCCCGGAGCTGTTCGGGACGGTCGAGCTGTCCAGAACACAGAACGGAATGGCTGAACTGTATATCTCCACATTGAGCAACGTTCGATATCAAACGGTCCGCCGACAGATCGAAGCGCAGACGGACGCAACGCTCCCCGCGGGAGAACATACTTCTTCCCTCCTCACCCTGAACGAGGATCAGGCGGACGGCACCCTGAATATCGGGGGTGAAAAAGGGGTGATGGCACAGTATCGTGAGGTTCGAGAGACGATGAGGCCGATCATGAACAACATCCTGGATGAAGAAGCCACGGAAGATGATCTATTGTACGTGGCCGACCGGCTCAACCTGTTGACGTCCGACGGAGAGCTCCTGCTGGAAGACCCGAACCAGAAAAATCTTCTGCAGGATTTGTGTGTGTACGACGTCCGCCGACAGGGGAAACCGATGCATTACCTCTGGTGGAACCGAAACCGGCCGGATTCGAACCGGGAATCCATCATCTTCAACGCCATGAAAAACGCGTGGGTGTCCATCGTCGAACTCCAGGAGATCCGCTCCGATCACGCCGTCGCCGTCGTCCGCGGGCCGGAGGAGAAGGGGCGGAGGATCCATCTCGTGGATCGGGGGATGATCGAAACGGTTCCAACCGGCGTGTATCTCATTTCCAGGTTCCTTCCCCTCCCGGATTACCACATTCTGAGCGGTGGCTGGGGATACGTCGAGGACGAAACGGAACGGGATACAATCGTTGATGAATACGGACGTCTGATCGAAGGCACGCACTGGCGTGAAAAAACCTACGAATCCATCCGTTTCGGCCGGGAAAAAGGGCTTCAGCCGATCGTCCTTTCGGGATAACCGGCGTTTCCCACCGGATCCCCGGTAAGCACGATCCTGAATTTTGATCCCGGGCTCCGGGGTTCATCCCAGTGGGAGTAAGGCGTCGCCACTTTCTTTTCGCCGTTCTCCTTCCTGTGGTGACTCCGATACGGCCCCGCCCTCCAGTTCATCAACGTATTTTTTGAGACCGTATTTCCAGTCGTTTGTTCGAACAAACTCCTCGTTATTCCGGAAGGCCCGGTATATCTGTTCGACCGTCATTCGCCTGTAGCGTTTCGCCTGTTTCCTCAGCGCGTCAACGGACTCGAAAAATCCTTCTTTTTCATGCAGCGCGTTTTTCAGGGCTTCCACCGGGGTCATCTCCCGATAGCCATCTTCGGTGAGGGCACAGAAATTCTGCCCGATAAACACGACGGTGTCCGGGTTACTCAGTATCTGTTTCAGGTTAGACTTGAGAAACGGGCCTTCCTCGTAGCGTATACTCATCCGTCGTGCCACGACAATTAATTTGAGGGGGTTTTCCGCGTCACGGAGGACCTCTTCCGCCATTTCAACCTGCCTTTCGGCCGGCAGGCCTCCCCACCTCCCCCTTCCACGGGAGAATTCGCCCATTTTTTCGTGATCCCGGTGTAGGAGAACGGTCCCTGAGTCCCTTTCAACTACGCGAGGATCTACCGATACATATGATCTCACCGAGGATTCCGAATAATCACCCTGGCGGAGCACGTGTTCGATTAATTGTTCCTTTGATTGCTTCCCGTCCTCGCGCAGTTTTTTGTACACGTATGACGGTATGGAGGTGTATTCCTCTACCTCGTAATCTTCGGCCATTTCGTCCAGCCCGTAGATTGCTTTTCCTTTCTTGAAGAGTGTGATGCCCTCACCGGATTGAAGTGCATTCTTAAACCCGGATCGGTGTAAGGTTTTTCCGGACAGTTCCTCTGCTTTTCGATGAATTTCCTCCCAGTGCACAGGCTGTCCGATCCGACGAAGAGCCGAAATCCCCCATTCCGCATGTGTTGACGGTGAGATGTGAGGCCATCTTTTTAACCCCCACGTGTCAAAAGGCGATGAACCGATTTTCGGTTCAAGTTCCATCAACTTTTCCACCATCGATTCGAACGAAAACGGTTTCATCCGGTTAAAGTTGGAAGGGTCCATCCCGTCAAGTCTCCGATCGATTTCCAGACAGACTCTATCGAGCTCAACGTCATCCCCGATCTCTTCGAATACATCGATCAGCATTCCGCTGATATCTTGAACGCGGTCCGGGGTCAGCGCCGAATGATAAAGAAGATCTCCCTCGAGTTGGAAGCCATACTTCTCAATGTTCTTCAGAATTTTCAATATCCCGTTAATTCGAAAAAAGCCCCAGTGATGATCCGCCCGGAGTTCCTCCTTCGAGCTTCTGTGCATCTCAAGCACCTGATCGAACGAAATGATACCCCCTCTGTCTTCAAGAATTCGATCGATCAGGACATTCACGCCGTTCAGGTAAAACGGGTCAATATCCTGCAGGGCCTCCTCCTGTATCTGTCGTACGCGTTCGCGGGTTACACCGAGAGACGCACCGGCATCCACGAGGGTGTTTCTTGTTTCCCGGAACAGACAAAAACGCTTGTTCAGGACCTCCAGGCGATCCGGGGTCAGGTCAAGGAATGCCTTCGGCAAAAATTCCGGTATCTTCTTCTTCCAGAACGAAAATATGGACGTCGAGTGTTTCAACCAAGTTACGTTTTCCTTGAGTTCCGCAATGCAATGCCGCGTGTGGAACCGTCTTTTGACAAGAGAATAAACCGACTGAACGGGAGAGTGTTCATTGTGCCGAAGAAGATCCTCCAGCGGGGTCCACCAATGTTCAGGGTCCACGTCGAAGGGAAGATTGGTCAGAGGTTCCTTCAAAACGTGATCCGGGAGGTTGTTCAGACGCTCCTGGAGTCTCTCACCGTCCTGCTGCATCAGGTGAGCCTGAAGGGTCATGTTTTGTTTGATTTCGGAAAACTCCCGTCGGACCACGGTTGTTCTCTCCGGGTCGTCGGGAACGTCGATATGTTCTTTCTTCGTGGAAAGCACGTCACCGACCGTCTTCGGGTCGCGGTTCCGGATAACGGCTTCCAAATCTTCGGATACCGATGCCTCAATCTGTTCTCGGGCAAGTGATAGCTCTTCTACGTTCAACGGACTGTCTGTAAATTGAGAGGGAACAGAATCTAAAACGGGTCACGGCGTCCATAGCGTGACATTAGTATATCACAGATAATGCAAATTTTAACAAAAAAAATGGCTTTGTAGAAACCCTGAAGAATGAAAAAAGTGCTCGCCGATGGTGATGTGAGAAAGTTCATTTGCTCATTCACCGATTCGGAGGGTGCCAATGAGTGAAAAGGAAAAATTACTCTTCGTCCGTGTTATTTTCCACCTCGCAAATTAATTTTTCCCGAAATTCTCCAGCAACTACTCCAGAAAGGATTTCACCCTTCCACAACTGATAGCACTCAACTGCTTTCGTATTTGGCGAGCTCAAACGTCTCGGGAGTTCATCGGGAACATCGAGTTGATGGACCGCGTACGGGACGAAATTGGCATACGGAAGACACCGCATTGTACCACGATCCAGAACGCTTTTGACCGGGTCGGTGCTCAAAAACTGCGGGGGCTTATCGCCCTTTCCTTCAGGAAGCTGATAAACAGCGGCACATGACCCTGTATGCGACCGGGTTCGATCGTGGACAAGCCCACAGTCAACATACAAAACGCACGAACATGACGTTTCGACCCTGAAAACCACGTTGAATCGACACGAAAAGCCCATGGATCAAAGATGTACACATGACAACCATACGAGAACACGAGACAGGAATCGGTCCGTAACCTGTCATACGAAATTCCGAAGAGCTCCAATCGCTTTCCGAGGACCGGGGGTTTGACGATCGATCGTTTCAAGAAAAACTACGTGAGTGTGGTGTTCGCACACTTATCATTTTCAAACATCGTGCGTATAAGGCGTACCAGGCCGCCGCGAATGAACGGATGGACCCACGCTTTACAACAGGAGGAACCTGAACGAAACCGTTTCTTGCCGATCAAACGCCAACCGTCCGGAACGGTTTCGGCCCGGGTCCGGTCCTGTCAATTTTGGGAAATGATGGTTCGTTGCATCGAACAAAACGTCGAACAGTCCGTGAAACAATGATATTTTGTTCAATTTTTGTGTCGGTTATTCTGGTTTAGAGAAGCACAAAAAGAACGAACATTGAAGGGGTTCTAAAAAGCCAGAATTATGACCATTGCTTATCTAACCCAAATGGCCCTCGAAAGGAGTATGTAAGATTTATCAAAAGAGGTCAATTACAGGGGTTCTTTTTATTTGCTAACCGATTTTGTAACTTCCTCGATTCTTCCATCGGGTCTCTCAATCACGTTTTGTAAATGCCATGAATGCCCATCGAACCGGCCGATAGAGGCAATTTGTTCTTAAATGTTGGAAGTTTTGACATTTATATTTCAGATAGTACGTTCATAACTGAAGGGTATCCAGAGGAAATGAACGAATTGAGTTGAACACGTCCGGGCGCCCGGCTCGCATTTTTGACATTTTTTCATTACGAATCCATCTTCAAGAACC
>CAYXQY010000176.1:0-7731 GCA_964466525.1 uncultured Planctomycetia bacterium | reverse complement strand
CAGGCTTCCGCGGTGACCGCTGAGACCGGAAAGCCGCTGTCGGACCGTACGAGGTCATTCTTCGAGAATCGGATGGGGAGAGACTTCAGTGACGTGCGGGTTCACGAGGGCTCAAAAGCAGATGAGGCCGCACGTTCGATCAATGCTCGAGCATTTACGCTCGGCCGTGATATCGTCTTTCGGTCGGGCGAATTTCGTCCACAAACCCAATCGGGGAAGCGGTTGCTCGCCCACGAAC
This sequence comes from uncultured Planctomycetia bacterium, assembly GCA_964466525.1. GTDB lineage: Bacteria > Planctomycetota > MHYJ01 > CAYXQY01 > CAYXQY01 > CAYXQY01. The sequence goes on along the minus strand of CAYXQY010000176.1, from coordinate 7,493 downwards.
TAACACATGTCGTCCAGCAGAACGGCGGTCACACGGCATCCCCGTCACGGAGCACATCGAACAGTGACAGCCCAAATCAACCGACCGCCGATGTCAACATCCACGGAAGCGACGCCGAACACCTCCAGCGCTGGTCGTTAGGAGAAAAGGGGCTACTGATCGCCCCCCCGGTGGACGAAGATTACGTGGAAGTTCCGGCGGACGAAGAAGACAGGGTAAAAGCAGCCATGAACATCATTGAACGGATCGCGTCCAGTCCGGATCATTATCCCCGGTGTCACGACGCCTTCAATCAGGAACGTTCAAACAACCTTCTTCAGCGCATCGTGAACGTTGTACGGATCTGGAAGGAACCGGTTGAGGAAGGGGAGGATGGCCTTCTTGGATCCCATACATCCTACGACATCTCAATTGGGGGCAGGACGTACGACATCGCGTATACGGAAGGAAGTTATAAGATGGGACGATGGACCATCGCCGCCACGTTATTGCACGAGATGGCCCACATCGCCGGGATCGGCCATGACGATGATCCGAACAACGAAGCTGTTGTCGATCTGTGTGGTCTCCCCACCACGACGGAACTGTGAGGAGAGTGTCATGAAGCGGGCGGTCGTCTAGGAGGCTGCTGAAAAACCCCCACAACATCAGCGAAACGAGTTGCGTCGAAGAGCGCGGAGTCCGCCGCAGTCGATGCCGACAGTGCATCGACGAGGAGGATTTGACAAAGCTACTCGGCGTAACTCTTTCGTATCAAGGAGATAGAATGCAATTGGAGTCTCTGATCGATTGCGTATTCTCGCCGATGCTCTTTCGGCATCGCCTGCGAATCCGCGCACTACGGAGATCAGAATTGCATTCTACTGACGAAGCGGGGGTTTTTCATCAACCTCCTAAGCCGACAGATATCCAGCAATCCACTCTGGAAACCGATGAAACACACAAAGAAAAAACCTCAGAAAATGGATCAGGATCCGGGAGCAAAGGACTCGGGATGGTCCGCAAACAAAAACTCTAACGAAATTCAACGTTTGAAGAGACATGGTTCTCAACCTCCACAGACCCTCTCCAGACAATTAGAAGGTCCGCAGGTTCAGCCAAAACTTGAAATCAGTGAACCTGACGACAGATACGAACGGGAAGCGGAACAGGTCGCCGAACAGGTGGTAAACAGGTCCGATCCGGGTTCCCCCAACGAAACGGATGAGGTTAGCCAACTGAAAACAAACCCGGGGAAACAACCAATGTACGACCGTTGTAAAAAACGGTCTCATGACGGAAATTCATTGGACTGTACAGATTGTGAGGATACAATTCAAAGCAAGGAAACGTCAGAAGGCCATCAGGAAACGGAAACAACACAGGCAAATGCGACGATTCCACCGGGAAGCAGTGGTAAGCAACTCAGCACTACAGCTCGTTCCTACATGGAACCTCGATTTAATGCGGACTTCTCCGATGTGCGTGTTCATACAGGACCCGAGGCGGATCGCAGGGCACGTTCAATCCATGCCTTGGCGTTTACGGTCGGAAGAGATGTCGTGTTTCGTTCCGGTGCGTATCAACCCGGGACCCGAACGGGAAAACGACTCCTGGCACATGAACTCACGCATGTGGTGCAACAATCAAATTCAACGGACCGGATCTTCCGGGCATGTGATCCCTCCCTGTTCCAGCGGAAAGATCTTCAACCCCAGTTTTTCCCCCGGCAGGAGGAAGTGATGGAGGTGTTTTCGGGGAATCGGATCGTGCGGAGAGGAACATTCGCTCCAGTTTTCATCGGGCTGGTTCAGCAGGCACTGGTGGACCTGGGATATGACCTCGGAGCCCACGGTCGCCGCCGGGATGGCGTGGATCGAGATTTTGGTCCGGACACACAGGAGGGGATCAAACAGTTTCAGAAGGACGAATCCCTTCCCATCACGGGTGCGCTGGATCAAAAGACCCTGCGATGTCTCGATCGGGTTCGCGCCCGAAACGTGGTTCCGGAACATCAGTCAGGTTCCTTCTCAGAGGATCAGTATCAGATCGAACAGGAACAAACTACGGATGAACCCAACGTGATTTCATTTGGTCGGGGGGAGTCAACACTGGATGCACGGGATGAGCAGAAGATTGTCAGGTACAAAAAAGAAAATTCCCTAACGGGGGTCCATCTGACAGGATTTATCAGTGAAGACGAACGGATGACATACGGCCCTGCACTCGCGGAACAGCGGGTAGAAGCTGTTGAAAGGGCATTCAATTCGGGCCCGTTTTCCGTACTTGTGCTTGAAAAAAACACCAGACCGGATGCCAGCAGCGGTGTGCTTGATTATGAAAGCCGTCGGATAGTTGAGATCATTCCGGCCGGAGGGGACTCCGAAACGTTAGACTGTGAGAACGTTCCCTCTACGCAGTCGCTGGAAGGAGAAGAAGAGACAATCTATCAGTCTTCGGTGGACCGGGCGATACAGTGGATAAATTCCGCTCTGGGAAAATTGACATCCGGAGATGCGGAAGGGGATCAGGCGCTGAGAGCATTCTTTGGCGGTACAGGTCACCGGGGAGTCATAACAAATAATCTTCAGACCTGGAAAAGGCATCTGGACAATACAGTGAGATTGAATAATCAGATCGGGACACCATGCAATTCAAAATGCGCTGTTGCAGATGCGTATAATGAAGGAAATGGAACATCGGCACAGGTGACGGTGTGCCCCTCTTTTTTCGACGATGACATTAAATCGGAACTGAAATATAACTTGACCGCAGATCAAACCCGTTCTTTAATTTTGTTTCACGAAGCCGGACATGGCTCCTCTCTTGACACGGAGGATGTCGCATATGGTCATCGTCGTTTAATTAAGTTTATATCATCTCAGTGGGATCTTGCCCGAAAAAACACTGACAGTTACACCCTTCTTGTTCTGTTTTTGAACAATTTAATTTCAGTGAGTGAAATTGGTTCATCGGACACAATGAGCGGGATGACCCCATCGGAGAAAAACGAGGCCAAACGTGGTGTCGCCTGGCTCCAAAAATGGCTGACCTGGACGGAACAACAAACGGGTATCCTGCACAGCTTGCTCCACCAAGCTCAATTAGAAGGAAAGGCATTAAACGCCGTGAATTCATCATACGGGCACATATTCGATATTTTCCGAACCACGTTTAACCTCCATCATCCACCCGGTGATCTGATCCCCACCGGTCGTGATCTGACGACCGTTGCGGCAGTTCATGATCGACTGGAACAGATGTTCGAGGCGACGGAACAACGTCTGGAAATTCAAAAAGATCCGACGTCAGGCGGCTCCATGCGCTGGAGCTCCTCCGGTGCGACGGGAGGACCGGGACGGACCCTGTACCTGACGGACGCGTACTTCAATCTTTCCAGCGACCGCGATCGCGTAAATCGTCTGTTGCCGCTGATTATTCGGGCGACATCGCGAATCAGCACGCCAATGAAACCAAAATATGAAAATTATATCAGGAATTTTGTAAGTGACTTCCGAGACCTGCCTTAACACGAACTTTCCAGACTTTAGGGCCCATCTGAAATGGGAGCGTGCACTCAGTGATATTTCGTCGGGTGCACAGCAGGCAGCTCGCGGCAGAAATTCCTATGTTAGCGGGTTTTCGAGGAGCGAAGGACAGCGAAATACCTGGCACAATGAATACGACGCTCAAATATAGACCCCGACATGAATAGGTAAAATTTAAAAAGGATAGACGAGCGATGGGAATAATCGCTACCGAATACCACAACGGTCCCATACAATCGAGCAAGCAGCACGCCCCACCGGCGGAAAATGACCGTCACGGAACGAGCCTGGTGAAATCCGGCGTCGCTGAACATTTCCTGAATCGATGTGTCTGGCAAGCGGTCCCTGATCGTCAATTGTTTTCAAAATGCACAAAATGCCGGGACCCTGATCTCATTAGAATAGCATCCTTTTAGATTTCGTTCAGATGAGACAAAAACTTAAGTTTGGAGACTCAGCCATGAAACAAGCAATTCCGTTCGCAGTCATTGTGATGTTTCTTGCCACCTCACCACTGATCGGTCAGTCCGACGACCTGGATCGGGTCGATGAAAATCACGATTTCACGGATCGGATTCCGCGAGAATATTTGATGAACGACCTTTCAACGTTCAACTTCCAGAACATCAAGCCGGTTCTAAACCAAAACCGTGTTGAACTTCCTCTTCCCCTCAAGAAGGAAAAGCTCGAGCAGTACCAGATTTCCTCCGACTCCTCGAACGCCTCCTCCAACGACTTTCAACCGCTGAAAACCAGGTATAAAAACGGAAAGTTACAGCTAAACCCGGGGGAAACGGCGGTGCTTAAGAGCAATGACATCCTGAAAAGGAAACTCACCACGAAGAAAACGTACTTTCCCGGCCATATCATAAAAGTCGGGAATGCGGGAGACAATCAGGAGAATATATCCATGGAGACCTGGAGGATGTTTATGGAAGCGGTTCACCTTCCGCTGACCTGGCAGGAGAACGAAAGCGCCTACGCAACTGACGTACGTGTGATTCTGGAGGCAACCGGAGACAAACAAACATCGATTGACGAAACGGTGGACGTTTTATTCTCTACGATGGGTACGGGGGTGAATATTCACCCAGAACAGGTTGAATTGACACCGGATAATTCGGTCGAAAAAGTGCGTTTACGGTGTACAAAACCTTCAATTAAACCGAAAATCAGAGCAACAAATCTACAATTCGGAACAATTGAATCTTCGTTCGACATCGAGCCGGTGAAATTGATCGTTGATCCCGTTGATAACCCCATTTTCGGCTTTGGTCTTGGATCCACCCGAATCGATGTCACGTGTAAGGCCGGAGACGGTACCCGGCTGACAGAGGAAACGTTTCCAATTACGATCGAAAAAGAAGGAAAAGGAGAACTGGAAAACACCCGTCTGACAAAACCATCGGGCTCGTCCGTTGTCAGCACAAAGCTAACCTCACGAGGAGATGGAGAGGTGACATTAACCGCACGCGGAGCGTCGGTCGAAAGTAAACCGGAGACGATCACCTTTGTCTCGCCCGTCTTCTTATTGCTCATCAGCCTGGTCGGGGGAATTGCGGGCGGTGGCGTTCGCCTCTTTCGACAGCGGAAGAACGAAAAGGAATTGAACCTCATGGGAGCCCTTTTCGTGGGAGGCAGTGCCGGAATCCTCCTGGTGCTCGCCACGGCTCTGGGTCTCGGACAGCTGAACGTATCCACGTACCTGGCCACGACCGAAGCCGGAGCGCTTGTGCTTTCCCTGTTGGGTGGATACGCCGGGCACGGGATCTTCGATTGGCTAAGTGAAAAAGTTGGTCTAAAAGGCCATCGGGGGACTGAATCCGATCCCGAATCGAAACCATGAACCAGTTCGAACGGACGATAAAAGATATATACGAAACAACAGATCCCCCACAAACACGAATCCACGCGATGAGGATAGCCATTCGTCATGGGATTACAGGTGTCCCAGCCCCGAACGGGGCGAAAGAATGTGGCCCCGGACGAAGCGAAGTGAAACGAGCGAAACCCGGAGGTAAAAGGAGTCGCCAAAAACATGGATTTCCCCACCCCGCGGGGAAATGGATCGCATGGAACGTTCCATCCAAACGCTTTATTACAGGTCCGGAAAACAGGATGGTGAGGTCATTTCTCCTGCCCGGGTCGCTCGGGCATCGGCAGATCCCTGTACGGCTCCGGCACGGATCGATTCCGCGGTGGCAAATTCTCCCTGAACGTCTTCGCCGGGTCCTGTTCGGGGACCTTCAGTTCATTCCGAAGGCGCTTCAGGTGTTTTTTCAACCGTTCTTTCGTGTTTTGATACACGGGGTTGCCGTAGATGCTGTTCAGCTCGTACGGGTCGAACTTCAGGTCAAACATCTCCCACTCGTTCAGGTTATAGTAATGGATCAGTTTGTAGCGGCCGTCCGTGACGCCGTAATGTCTCCGCACGTAGTGCCAGCCCGGAAATTCGTAATATTGGTAGTAAAAATATTCACGCCAGTCGTCGGGCGTATTTCCTTTCAACAGGGGCACCAGTGAACGTCCCTGCATCTCGTCCGGAACGTCGACTCCGGCCACGTCCAGGAACGTCTCGGGAAAGTCCAGGGGAGACACGATATCGGTGTTCACACGGCCGGGTTCGGTGACACCGGGCCAGCGAACAAGAAGAGGGGCACGGAGCGACTGCTCGTACATCCATCGTTTGTCGAACCAGCCGTGCTCCCCGAGGTAAAATCCCTGGTCGGCGCTGTACACGACAATCGTGTTTTCCGCCAGACCGGTTTGATCCAGGTAATCAAGAACCCGCCCCACGTTGTCGTCAATGGCAGCAACGCAGCGCAGGTAGTCCTTAATATACCGCTGGTATTTCCATCGGACCTTCTCCTTTCCTTCCAGGTCCGCCTCATGGTACGCTTCATTTTTCGGACCGTAGGCCGCTTTCCATTTCCGCGCCTGCTCGTCGGTCAGCCGACCGGGCGGTCCGTTTAGTTTCAGGTCCCTTTTGGTCAGCGTTTCGGCAATCGTCATGTCCTGCACCTGTGCCGCGGAGCCCCGACCTTCGTAGTCGTCGAACAGCGTGGGGGGCTCAGGAATCTTCTCGTCATCGTACATGTTCAAATAATTCGGACCGGGCTGCCAGTTTCGATGCGGGGCTTTGAACTGGTACATCAGCATAAACGGATCCTCCCCGTTCCGATCGTTCTTCAACCAGTCCAGGGTCTGTTCCGTGATCACGTTCGGCGTGTAGCCGGTGTATTTTTTTCGACCGTTCGGGGTTCGTAGCGGCGGGTTGTAGTACGGCCCCTGTCCGTACAGCACCTGGAAGTGATCGAATCCTTCCGGTTCGGACCCAAGGTGCCATTTTCCGATAACGGCGGTCTGGTACCCTCCTTTCTGCAGCAGCTTCGGAAACGTCGTCTGCGAGGGATCAAACCGGTTCCCGTTGACCATCACACCGTTCAGGTGGGAATATTGACCGGTCTGGATGACGGCCCGCATGGGAGCGCAGATGGAATTGGTTACGTAATTGTTGTCGAACCGCATGCCCTCCCGTGCGAGACGATCGATGTTCGGGGTTTCGTTGATCCGGGACCCGTAGGCACTGATGGACTGGGAAGTGTGATCGTCGGCGTAAATAAACAATATATTCGGTCGCTCCTGCTCCTCCGCCGGAGCAGACACAGTCATCAGGAAAACAAGAAAAAGCATGAAACCGAAAAGCAGGCTGGATCGATCGCCGATCAGGTATGTATTTCTTACCATATTTATATGTAGTAACAGGGCGAACCAATTGTCGAAGCAGGCTGACGCTGCGATTTGCATTATATACATCTCCGGAAACCGATGAAATCACCGATAATTCGAAGGATTCATTTCAACTGGACGCCCGGTTTTCTCCGGAGGACTTCATGGTCGGGACATTGAGGGAGTTTTAACCAATGTCCTGGCGCCTTCTATAAGGACATGAATTGATCCGCTTCT
>CAYXQY010000175.1:0-7746 GCA_964466525.1 uncultured Planctomycetia bacterium | reverse complement strand
CGGACAACGCCCGCAACTACTCGGTGTGTGACTCGATGCTGATCGGGAACGAGTGTGGGGCCCACACGTTTCCGTACATCGAGGTGAACAACAAGTCCGCGACGATGGAGCACGAGGCGTCCACGTCCAAGATCGGCGAGAACCAGCTGTTCTACTGCAACACCCGGGGACTCAGTGAGGAGGACGCCATCTCGATGATCGTGCACGGGTTCTGCAAGGAGGTGATCGACGAGCTGCCCATGGAATTTGCCGTGGAAGCCCAGAACCTGCTGCAGGTCAAACTCGAGGGAAGCGTGGGGTAATCTCCGTTCTCAAACCTCTTCGATCAGCAGTTGATAGGAACTGGAACGTACCCGGCGTCTCCCGGTTTATTTGTTCAGGGTGTCGCCGTCGGTTACACTGAGCGGTTGAACAATGTTTGTTGCCGTGTTTTTGTCTGCTTTCAATCTTTTAATTTATAGGTCAAACCCATGAAATACGATCCTGCAATGATTAAACCTATTCGACAGAAGATCGAGAACCTTGGCGTGGAGGATTTACGGGAACTGGAGGATGTCAGGTCGTTCCTCGACCGTGACGGGACCGCCATGATCTTTGTTAATTCCGTCTGCGGTTGTGTTGGAAAGGTTGCTCAGCCCGCCCTTGAACAGGCACTGGAACACGAGGTCGTTCCGGATCACCTCGGGACGGTGTTCGCCGGTCAGGACGATGAGGCGACGGAATTCGTCCGAAATCAAGCGTCGGATGCAGAGCCGAGCAGTCCGTCCATTTACCTCTTCGTCGACGGCGAACCACAGGACTACATTCATCGGAAATCCATTAAGGGAAGCCACGAGGATCAGGTGGCTCGTACGCTGAAGAATAAGTTCGAGGATCTCGGTACACCGGCGAAGGCATAATCCGGAACACCGGGAGGTGGAGGTGGTCGCCCGGACGTCCCCGTCCAAACAGCTATCCATTCACGCTTGAGAGTGCCCGTACGGAGTGGGACGTTCTTAACTTACCGCTCGGTGCTGAACGGTCTACCGGTCATTTTACGGAGGTGATCCGGTTCGTTTCCGGGAGAATACACTGAGCCTGGCTTTCGTCACGGACTCAGGGAAGTTCTGTTCGTTCACGGAAGAAAGGATTAGCGGGAGATTTTCCCATTCCCGGGAGCAATATACCCGGCGGTAAAGACCAATAGGACTGCGGAATCCTACCGTCCGGATTGTTCGATGAACATCATCCTCGGACTAACCGGTAAGTAACTGGATATACCAATCTGGATGAACTCCGGTAAAGTAGCTGAAAATACAGATCAGTATAATCAGAATAATTACGGAGTGTGCAACATCCGTCCAGTTCCAGGTTGCTCGGGATGCGTTCCGGTCCGCCCGTGAGGTCGTGGCATAGGTCAGACCATCCAGTTTTTTTCGTGACGGCTTCTCCGAGCCAAGGCTTATCACGATCAGGAGCACGACGGACAGTACGAAAAGAAGAATGGCGAAATACAGGAAATTAATCGCTGCGAAGGAATGTAATCCGCCGTAAAGTGTTCCGATAAACTGATCCGGATAAAGCGAGGCCATCGCTTCCAGTTGTGTTTTGTTCACCTCTGCGATCAATCGGAGCATGCCCAGGACAAACCCCCAGACGAGGGTACGAACCGCCGCGGTTGCATTGACGCGGGAGGTAAACACGCCGAGAAGGAACACGGCGGCGATCGGCGGTCCGATCATGCCCTGCACGGACTGTAGGTAATGATATAACGCTTTGGGCATACCCCGTATGATCGGAATCCAGAGCAGCCCGAGGACGGTCGCCACAACCGTCGCCATCTGTCCGACGAACAGATAGTGTTTTTCGGAGGCCTCCGGCACGATTTTTTCATAGATGTCCACCGTGAAGAGGGTGGAGCAAGAGTTGAAGACGGAGGATAGGGAGCTCATCAGGGCCGAGAGCAGGCCGGCGGCCAGCAGTCCCCGTAGGCCGATGGGGAGAAGGTGTTTCACCATGATCGGAAACGCCTGATCGTTGGGAAACGAGCCGATCTGACCGGACTTCGCAAGGGCATGGGCGATCATGCCGGGAATGATGAAGATGAAGAACGGGAGGATTTTGATGTATCCGGCAAAGATCGTTCCACGTCTTGCCTGTTTTTCGTCCCGTGCGGCCAGTGTGCGCTGAACGATATACTGGTCGGTGCACCAGTACCAGATGCCCACGATAGGTGCTCCAAAAAGCATGCCCGGCCAGGGGAATTTCGGATGATCGATGGGTTTCCACATGTTGAAGTGCTCGCTGCCAGCGATTTCATAAAGCTGGTTCCACCCGCCGATTTCGGCCAGCCCGAACCCCGTGACGGCCACCGAACCCAGAATAAGGACAACACACTGCAGGGCGTCCGTGTATACCACCGCCCGTAGTCCGCCGGCGATCGTATACGCACCGGTAAGTGCGACAAGAATCAGGGCCCCCCACCAGAAGTTCAGGTCCGTCAGTGCTCCGATAACGATTCCCCCCGCGTACAGGGTTACGGCAATTTTCGTCAGAACGTATCCGACGAGCATCACGACGGATAGAAACCAGCGTGCGGACGAATTGAACCGTTTCTCCAGGAATTCAGGCATCGTGAAGACCCTGCTTCGCAGGTAAAACGGAACGAAGACCCAGCCGAGAAGCAGGATGATCCAGGAATGAAGTTCGTAGTGACCGAGAACCACGCCCGTATCCGCCCCTGCTCCCGCCAGTCCGACGAGGTGTTCCGAACCGACGTTCGAGGCGAAAATTGATGCACCGATCACAAACCATCCTGCGTTCCGTCCGGCCAGAAAATAGTCTTCTGTATCTTCCTGCTCCTGGCGCAGAGACCACCAGACGATGCCGCAGATAACCGCGAAGTATCCGCCGATAACGATCCAGTCAACTGTCGTAAGTGCCTGGTTCATGAGCTGCTCGTTCGTTAATTGACGTGGAATTTCTCCGGGATCGACGTATGTCCGGGGGGCTTCGTCTGAAGGTTCGGAGACCGAACCACCCCGAAATAATTGAATTCATAAGCCGGTTAAGTTTCAACAGCTGTGGTCGGCACCGTTCGTGCAGGGATCACGATGGGGAAGGAGAAGAGAGGCAAACACATCATGACGTTTGATTCTGACTCAGGGGAATGGTATGATCTATAGTCTATCGTATTTTGTACATATGACCTACCGACGTGACGATCGGTTCCTCCCGATTCAGTTCGGGATGGATCCTACTGAATTCTGCTCTTGCCTGTATCTGAAGGATTGGTGCTCGGCACCGCACTTCAGCCTGATCCTCCCTTTCGGGTCGATCCCTGTCAGAACAGATTTTACGACGATTGCTTCGAGGCGAGGTGTATGTCTTATTTTGACTTTTATTCTACATGGAGCAGTACCCATGGCAAATGGAGAAGTAAAGTGGTTCAGTGACGAGAAAGGATACGGATTCATCGAACGAGAAGGCGGAGGGGACGACGTGTTCGTCCATCACTCCGAAATTGAAGGTTCGGGATACGTATCCCTTCGCGAGGGACAGTCGGTCGAGTTTACGCTGGAAGAAGGCGACCAGGGTCCCAAAGCAGTAAACGTCTCGACCACATAACGACGGCTCGTTACGAGTCCAGTATTTAGGAGCGGGAGAAACCAGATTTCTGGTTTCTCCCGTTTTTTTATTGGGGTGATCGGGTATGCAGGGGGGGACGGGAACCTTACGGCCGGTGAGGACGGTAATCAGTGATCAGAGGAAGGGGAAGGATCCGGAAACTCATCGGTGGCAGCGGCATATTCAAGCGCGGCCTGGATGTCCTCCGACTGCAGTTTGGGATAGGCACTGTACAGGGCTTCCTCGGAGACGCCGTTGCTCAATTTGGTCAGGAGGACGTCCACCGGTATGCGGGTTCCCCGAATCAACGGTTCGCCGCTGTTGAGATTTGGGTCAACAATAATGTGTTTTTCGATTTCTTCCTGTTTCATAGTCTGCCCTTATATGAACGGGTTGAACCAACCTGTATGGTATCGTACCGTCCTTAAGAGGTCAATTATAGTTTGTTATTGTGTTTGCTGGGAGAGTGCATCGGAAGCACGGGTATGGATTTTTGCAGTGGTTGTCCTGCCCCTGAACGAATCGTTCCACCGGGATGTTTTTTCATTCGAATCTGGGCAGAAAGTCCTTCTACTATTGCAAATGAACGGACATATCGTATTGAATAACGTGAACGGGGCCGACGCACTCGGGTGATTACGGAATCTCCCCGACGATACTTGGAATGAACCCGATCCTTTGAATCCACGTCAAACATGAGATACAGGAAATGAATGGTTACAGGTATTTAGCGACGTTGGTGGTGTGTCTGTCGGTGTTTGTAGGAGTGAACAGCCGATTGTACAGTCAACCGGACGGACGGGCAGCCTCTGAAGTGGGTATTCTGGTCATGTCGAAGACCCCGGATTACCGGCATGACTCGATTCCGGCCGGGAATGAGGCAATCAAGAAAATCGGTCGAAAAATTGAACAGCGGTCCGACGTCAGCAAGGTGCGGGTTGACATCGTGGACAGCGAGGGGCCGTACAGCGAGTCGGAACCGGTGGACTTTCCGTCGGATGCTGAACGGCTGAAGAGCCGCTACGACGTGCTGGTGTTCAACAACAGCAACGACTCCAACCACCCGGAAAGTAAGGAGATACTGTTGCTGAACGATCAGCAACAGGCGGCGTTTCGTGAGTTCATCGAGTCGGGCGGGGGGTTTGTGGGGATTCATTCCGCCGTGGACAACATGACGGCGGATTCCTTCTTCAGCCGTGTGCTGGGTGCCTATTACACACAACACGCAAAGTTTCAGGAAGGTCGGCTGCAGGCGCCTGACCGCGTGCATCCGTCCACGAAACGTTTACCCGTGGAATGGAAGATGAAATCCGAGTGGTACACGTTTCAGGAAAATCCCCGGGGGGACGTGCACGTTCTCGTGACGGCCGATGAGTCGTCCTACGACGGTAAGGGGATGAACGGGGAGGGCCATTTACACCCCGTTTCGTGGTGTCACCGTGTGGCGGGAGGGCGTTCCTGGTACACCGCACTGGGGCATTCTTCCGAGCAATTCAGGAACAAAAACATGCTGAATCATCTGCTCGGAGGCATTAACTGGGCGGCCGGAATAACGAAAGGTCAGGCCACCGGAACCGTATGGAACGCGTACCGAAAGATTCCGCTGGATACGAACACCGAAAGCCCGGCAACCCTGGACATTGCCCCGGACGGACGTGTGTTTTACGTGGATCGGCGGGATTACAACAATGACCGGACGGATTATGTGATGGTGATTGAACCGGAGGCGAACGAAACCCGTACGGCACTCGAGCTGCCCGTGTCCGCCGCCCGGATCTATGGTCTCAAAGACCTTCTCCTCGATCCGGATTTTGAAAAGAACGGCTGGATCTACCTGTTTTACGTTCCTCCGTCCGACGCAAACGAGAAGGATGATTTCGCGCGGGTGTCACGCTTCACCGTTTCGGATGGAACGATCCGGCGGAGTTCAGAAGAAATCATCCTTAAGTTTCCGGTTGATCCTGAACTCCGGGGGCATCTCGGCGGAAACATGGACTGGGGCCCGAACGGACGGATGCTGTATATTTCAGTGGGGGACGATACTCAGATTGTGACCGGTTACACCCCGATTGACGAACGCGACGGGCGAGCGCTTTACGATGCCCAGCGGTCCTCCGGTAACACAGCTGACCTGAGGGGAAGTATTCTTCGTATCATTCCCCTGGATGACGGATCGTACAAAGTTCCGTCGGGGAACTTGTTCACACCCGAAAATGGGTACGCCTCCGAGCTGGAACGAGGGGTGGTGCGGCCCGAAATTTATGCGATGGGAATGCGAAATCCCTATCGCATCACGGTTGATCCGAAGACCGGAGTACTCTACTGGGGGGATTATGGACCTGACGCGGGCGACTGGCACCAGCGCCGCGGACCGCTGGGCATGGTCGAGTACAACCGGACCGACGAGCCCGGGTTTTTTGGCTGGCCCTATCTGGTGGGAAACAACATTCCGTATCGTGATTTCGACTTCGATACGGAGATGTCCGGCGAGGTCTTTTCACCGTCCGGTCCCGTGAACGATTCACCGAATAATACGGGGATGCGACAGTTGCCGGCGGGGAAAGGGACCATGATCACGAGCGTCAACAGCTGGGAGGAATACCTGGATTATCCCGCCGCCTGGAACAAGTTCGTTCCGTACGAGACCATGGATGACGTGCCGTTTCCACAGATCAAGGGGGGGGCACCGATGCAGGGTCCGGTGTACCGGTTTCAGGGAAAGACCGGAACACCTGCTCTTCCTCCATATTTTGAGGGAAAAGTATTCATCATGGAACGCGGTCGCAACTGGTTAAAATACGTAACGCTTGATGAATCCGGAAATCCGGTGACCGTGGAACCATTTCTTCCAGATCATACCTTCATCCGTCCGATGGACATGGAGGTCGGACCGGAGGGTGGATTATACATTGCTGAATGGGGAAGTGGATACGAGGGACCCAACGAGAATTCAGGCATCTACCGCATCGAGCACCGCTCCCGTACGGCGGGCATACGTTTTCACGAAACGTCGGACGCTTCGTGGTACCTGCCGGAGGGAGGGGCGGCCCGTTTGACGGTGACCGTTACGAATCGACACCGGGTTCCCATTTCCTCCGGTCGGGTTGCACTTCAAACGGCGAAAGGTGCTTCCGTTCAGGTCAAACCGGAACAACAGGGGTTCAACCATCTCCAACCGGGTCAGTCCACGGAGGTTTCCTGGACGTTATCGGCGGCTGAGAACGCCGGTGGTGAGCATGTTTCATTGGTAGCGAAACTGCAATATACGTCAGTGGAGAATGGATCGGACCCCCGGGTTTTGAAAAAACAAGCAACGATTCCTGTGACGAAGCAATTAACCGTCCCGTTCGGTTTAAATCTCGGCGGAGATACGTCCATTGAAGCGGAGGGAATCACGTTTCACGGGACCCCGCACCCGCAGGTGCAATCGAACAACGTTCAGGTGAGCGGCACAGGGGATTCCATCTCCGGTACCGACCACCCGGAGCTGTATCAAACGCTGCAGTACGGCTCGGGATTGTCGTACGAAATACCGGTTTCGAACGGTACGTACGACGTCACATTTTACTTTCTTGAGAATCATTTCAACGACGAGGGAAAGCGTGTCTTCAGCGTGGGTCTGGAAGGAGAGACGGTTATTCATAACCTCGACATTTACAGCGAGGTCGGACACGACGCTGCCCTGCAGAAAACGATCGAACGGGTTCGTGTAACAGATGGACGCCTCTCCGTAACGACCAATACGCATTCGAATCATCCATCGATCAGCGGCATCGCTGTGCGTTCAAGTCAGAGGGAGGGTGCGGATACAGCAGGTAAAGACGAAGAGGTTGCACGTGATTCTGACGGTTCGGAGCGGACCCTGGAGATCACGGCCGGGGACGACATGGTATATGACCGTGAAGAATTTGCGGTATCACCGGGGCAGACCGTCAGGCTTACGTTCAAGCATACAGGGAGCCTACCGGTTCAGGCCATGGGGCATAACGTGGTCATACTGAACGACCCGGAGCTGAATCCGGTCTCTTTTGGCCGGAAAGCGTCCGGTAACGGAACGGTCGAGAACGACTATCTGCCGGAAGGGGTTCAGGGGGATGTACTTGCCGCCACGGACCTTATCGGCGGTGGGGAGACGGACAC
>CAYXQY010000174.1:0-7787 GCA_964466525.1 uncultured Planctomycetia bacterium | reverse complement strand
GCGAGACCGACGTGATCGCGGACCGTATTTTGAAGCTGTCGGACACACGCTGCAGAATCTCCCCGACCGTTCGTTCGTGGAAAAATTTCAATGGCACGCGGATCACGTGCCGCAAAAAGTACGACACCAGCGCCAGGTTCAGTTTTTCCGACAGACGAATCAGGAGGTATCCCCGAATCAGACCGAAAACAAAACGAAACAGAAGCACGGCTCCCATGGCTATGACCAGTACGGTCAGTAGCGTGTGGGCCTCGTGCCGGATGACGTTGTCGATCAGGAACTGCGTGAAAAACGAGGTACCGAACCCGAGGAGGATGAACACAAACGCGGCGAGGATCGCCTGGAAGAGAATGTTTGTCCAGGGTTTCAGAAGGGCGATCAGACGATTCAGTTTGGACGTGGCCTCCGCGAATTCGGTGAGTTCGTCGAGGTACAGGAGCAGAAGGTATCCCTGCCAGCGATCGGTGAAGGTATCGCGATCCCAAAATTCGACCGTGCCCTCGGCCGGGTCGGCGACGAGAAGCCGGTCGTCCCGCACTTCGTAGACCACCACGAAATGCAGCGCCCCGTCCTCCGTGAGGACGTGGGCGATAAACGGGGTGTCCACGCCTTTTAAATCGTCGTAATGTTCCTCGGCCCTCCGGCGGGTGATCTCCACACTTTCCTCGTATTCTTCCGCGGAAAGGTCCCGGTCCTCCCGCTCCGCCTCCCGGATCGGCGGGTCAAACGCTTTGGCCCCCCGTGCTTCGAAGCCCAGTTTTTCGGCCCCTTTTTTCAGGCCCAGCATGGTGGTTCCCCGGCGGATCGTACCGGTGAGTTCCCGCAATTTGGTGATGTTCACCGACCCCCCGTGGTACTTCGCAACCGTGGCCAGCGCGGCCACCCCGCAATCGGATTGGTCCCGCTGTTTCACACACCCGTACCCCTTCCCGGCTGCACCGAACAGGTTCAGGGGATTAAACATCGTTCTTCAACGGACCAGGATATGGCGACTTACCGGTGTGCTGTTCCATCAACGCTCCGTTTCGTGCGCCGGTCCCTTTCAGGTGGATCGAACTGACAATGAAATTTGTGATATCCATACGGGCAAGCTGAAAGAAATACATCAATTATACTGGATCGAATTCCGTGATGCGGAATGGGCGCAGTTCAACCGAAACGAGCAATCGGATACGTTATCAGGAATTCTTGTTTTTGGATCGCCCGATCTACACCTGTTCGTCCCTCCGCAATAAAGAACGGAAGGCGAGCGTGAACTCACCTTCCGTTCACAGGTTCAGTCTCTGTAACTTTTCCTCAGGGGTGGTATGCTGTGGTTATCTCTCGGACCCCTCTTTTATGACCTGGGGCTGTCCCCCACCGAGTTCGCCCATTTTGCTGACTGCAGCTCCTGCGCGGAAGCCGCTATCAGTAATCCATATACCTCCTATTACTTCTCCATCATCAACCCATTCAATGTGTATTTCAGGGATCGCACCCCCTTCCACCTGTTTCATTTCATTTTCGGAAAGAGGGGACAATCCCTGTTCGACGGTTTGCTTTTGCATGGTTCCTCCTGGTGAAGTCAGATGCAATTGATTGATGATTTTTGAATCTATCAGGTTTCTATCGGACTGTCAAATTCCTGGAGCATTTCACATGAATAACAGGGAGTTGTGAGCACCGGGTGAGTTCGTGGAGATCGGATATTTTGCACAAGTGTTTTACGACCCGGGTTTAGAGCGCCGGCGTCAGCTGGTATAGATCCTAACTGAGAACGTGAGTGACTCCGAATTAAGGTCACGGGGAAGGCTGAATTTTCCCTGATCCGGTAAATCCGTTCGTTTCACCGGA
Organism: uncultured Planctomycetia bacterium; assembly: GCA_964466525.1. Taxonomy (GTDB): domain Bacteria; phylum Planctomycetota; class MHYJ01; order CAYXQY01; family CAYXQY01; genus CAYXQY01. The sequence continues at coordinate 5,954 of CAYXQY010000174.1, read as the reverse complement.
ACCATCCCTCTAAATTCTTTACACATCCAGGGACAGGTGCGAAGAAAGTTGAATGGTTTTTCCGTATGGACCCTTGCTTTTTCTGGTTCCCCCGAAACAGGACAGGGAAAAGCAAAGGATGGATCGTTTTCAGTTGATAACGGCCCGGGTTCCACGTTATCCGTGCGACGAAGAAGCCGGGTCTACGTCGTTTGGATCAGGTTGCTCTACTGGTCACGGGTGATCTGGAGTATGAGGAGTCCCAAAGCATTTCCATTCGTTCTGGTGGATGCAATGGTGATTAAGGTGTGTCGTAATGAAGACGTAAAGTGAGACTGCCGCTTTTACCGATCGGGAAACCAGGCGTCGTGAGGGCTTTGGTCAGTGACCCGTCCATGGGGGATGGTGACGGTCTGCGGGTCGGTGATCTGCCTGATCTCCACGCGGAGGGGCTCGTGCTTCGCGTCTTCCGCCAGCGGGAAATGCAGTCGTTCGTTTCGTTTTTCACCCTCAGAATCGGACGCGTAGTACGCGTTCTTTGTAATTCTGTTATTGCCGGATCGGAGTTGTTTCGAATTCGCTCCGCTTTTTTCCACGTTGATCAGCACGTTCTCCCGGATTACGTTTCGTTCCGGAACGGTGTCCGGGGGAGAATACCACATCGCGAGAAAGCGTCCTGAATTAATAACAATGTTCCGTTCGAACCGTGCGTCGTCGATGTGCCTCGGCTTGATCGCTCGCTCCGCCAGGTTCCAGAAGAGGTTGTCGTGCACGTGGTGATGGTGAATGGGTCCGAGTTGCTCGTTCTTCGATATAGTATACCCCGCCCGGCCGTCAAAGAAGATGTTGTGATGAACCCGTATGTAGCTGGCCGGCTCGTAATGTACAACGACGTGTGATCCCCCGCTTCCTGTTCCACCGACCGCGGAGTCCGTTCTCCGGAACCCCCACATCCGGTTGTATGCGATCGTCATGCGTTGTTCCTCCGGTATGGGATGCTGCTTCATAACCGACGCCTGCTTGATATCGATCGCGTTTTCCGCGCCGGCAAAGGTCCCAGTTCGTTGCCGGTTTCCTTCGCCGTCGGCGTACATGCGAGGTGTGATGTAAAGGTCATTGTCCAGGATCTTCGTACCGATTGCCCCGCTCACGTCGGCGGGTCCCGCCTGAATTCCGTCGCCGGCCATGTTAAAGATCTCGTTGCTCACGATCCTGGTAAAAGGGGCATCCACCGGTACGACCCCCACCACGTCCTCCTCCGGATCAAACCGGGAATTTCCGATTACGCTGTTCTGGAGGGTATTGTGCCGGGAATCCCCTCGGATGTATAGCGGATCGTTTCCGTACCTGAAGCCGGGTTTCAACATGAGCATCCGGTTCAGAATGTTGTGGTGGGCTTTATTTTTGATGGTGGAGGATTGTGTGAGCTGAAGACGATCCACCCGCCAGTGGTCCGCATCGTCCACGACAAGCCGGTGGAGCAGCACACGCTGATTTTCGGGCATGTGGTAGGGATGGGTGTTATTGTCCCGGTTATCGGGATCGTGGTAGAGAAGCCAGCGAGGGCTGTTTTCCCGACCATCTACCTTCAGACGAATCGTTCCGGAGTCCCGGTAGTCGCCCGGCGTCACAAAAAACACACGCCGATCGGGGTCATTGACGTGCGTCCAATCCCGGTCGTTTCGAATCAGCACATGCTCGGGGTTCTCCGGATCGTACGAAGGGAATTTCAGTTGAATGGCCGGTTCGTCCGGCGGTTGATACGCGTGATCCAGTGCGGGTTCGGAGGATTGACCCGGTGCTGTCGTCGATAACAGGACGGCAATCAATGCAACGAAACAGGGAAGTCCGGCTCCTCTGTACCCTCCGCACATGCTGGATCCTCCGGCCAATCAGGATTCACGCCTGGCAATCAAATCAGGGAGGTAACGTAACCGCTGGAGGTGCCGACCGTTCGGCCCCTCCCGACGGTTCGAAAAGAATTATTGGCCATTCGGAGGGCCAGTATCAAGAAACGGATGAATGTGGAATGTGGCCGCTGGGAAATATAAGTATTCCGGAAGGGGGTTGAAGAACGGCGTGTTCCCTCGTGATTCAGTCCCCCTGCATCGACTTTATCCGCACTTTTGATTCGTTCTCTCGTTCAGGTTGCTGATGCTGTCGTTCGGTTCCCGCCCGTTATTGCCCCACCCCCGGTCTGTTCGCTCGATTCGTATCGATCGTCCGACGCAGAAATTGATCCACCACCTCATCCAGATTTTATCCCCGACCTTTCTCGATCAAAAACACACCAGATCCCGGGAGGTTGACGAGGAAGAACACGGGAAAAAACACGAGAAGGAAGCCGGTAAAACGTCTTTCGGATCAGGTTGTCCTACTGGTCCCGTGTGGATGGATCTTCGCTGACATCGTCTCGTATGGGTTCGGTGGAACCGTTATGAACTGCAAGAAGAATTCCCACCATGACGGCCATGATCATAATGGAGGACCCGCCCTTGCTGATGAAGGGAAGGGGAAGACCCTTGGTGGGAAAGAGCGCGGTGGCCACGGCGATGTTTAGAATGGCCTGAATCGAAATACACAGGGTTATGCCGGCGGCCGCATATCGACCGAACCGGTCCCGCGCACCGCGTGCGATCTGAAATCCAAACCAGACGACGCCCACGTAAAGGACAATCACCAGAACACATCCTGCAAATCCGGTCTCTTCGGCAATGATCGAAAAAATGAAATCCGAATTGGGTTGAGGAAGGAAAAATAGTTTTTGCTCGGACAACCCGGGCCCCACCCCATACGTTCCACCGGAGCCAATCGCGATGAGTGACTGACGGATCTGGTGACCGGTGCCGAGGGGATCACTTCCCGGGTTCAGGAAAACCTGGATCCGTTCGCGAAAATGTTCGAAGCGGTACCAGAACAACCCGAGCAACCCCGGAACGGCTGCCAGAACCGATGGAATCAGGTGTATGAGACGCAGGCCTGCAACTATCGCCACCATGAAACCAAGCCCGATCAGGAACGCACCGGTTCCGAGATCCGGTTCGAGGATGACAAGCACGGAGGGCATTGCGATGAGACCGGTGACCGGTAAAAATCCAGCGCCGAACGTATCCATGTGATCCGAATACCCTGAAGCAAACCAGGACACGGCGAAAATAACGGAGAGTTTCGCACATTCGGAAGGTTGCATTCCAATGCCCCCGAGGACAATCCAGCGATTGGACCCGTGGTAATCGACGCCGATGCCCGGAACGAAAACGAGGGACAACAGAAGAAGGGTGCCCAGGTACACAGGCCATGTCATCTGTCTCATCCATCGGATCGGCATCTGACTGACCAGCAGGAGGAGGATAAATGACGAGAGCAGATGAAGGGTCTGATTCCGCATGAGTAGAAATGGATCCGAAATTCCCTGGCGCTGCAAAGCCCAGAAATAACTTGAGCTGAAAAGCATAACCAACCCAAACGCGGAAAGGGCCACGACACAGGTGAGCAATCCCACGGCCGGTGATATGCAGGCTCGGCTGCGGTCGGGCCGTGCCGGGCTCAAAACGGACATCGATCCCCCTGTGCTGAACACAACGTGTGGCGAAGCGAACGTTGACGTGTCGGAGGTATCGCACACGTCATCAGCCCCCCCCTCCGTAGCGAAGGTTACGAAACATGACTCCCGTATCCCATCCTCCTTCTCTACTGCCTTTTTCATCCGTTTTCGGAAGCGCATGACTCGAATGACGTTAACCCCTGCAGTCAAACGTTGTTATCGAAAAAAAACAGGGGGAAACTGAAGCGTTTGATCAATTCGGACGTGTTTCCCTTGTACGGCGATAGGTGAGAAAACCGTGTGATAGGAGAGGAGGAATATTTGAAAAGAACGGTCCGGGGTCAGGCGATGGAACCGCCGCAGGACGAGCCCGATCCGGCGGTACAACCGAAACAATGACGGGCGGTTTGAATGTCCCGGTTTAACAACTCCTCAACACTCACGTTCCGAACGTTCATCGGTTCTCCGTTCGATACGGGAAGATCCTCAGCGAGGTTGAAGTCACAGTCGTACAGGCGACCGTCGTACCGGATGTTGATCTGGTTCCGACACATTAATCCGTCAAGGGTCTCGGGATTAAACTTTTCCCGGAGGAGTTCTCGGTATTCCTCCAGCTTTTCCTGCTGACGGAGCTGGTGGAGGAACATCCCAATCGGCATGTTCGTGATGGTCAGAAGGTTATGGAACTGTATACCGAACCGCTCGTCAAGTATACGCGTGTACTTGTTTTCAAGCTCCTGCTGTGAAGGGGGAAGATGAGCCCCCACCGGATTGTACACCAGATCCAGCGGAAGGTCCGGATCGACCCCGTACCCGACGTCATTTAGCCTCTGTAGTGCTTCTATGCTGTCGTTATAGGTCCCTTCGCCCCGTTGCTCATCCACATTTTCCTCCTCGTAGCAGGGCAGCGAAGCAATCAGATGAACGCCCTGGCGCCGAAAGAATTCAGGCATGTCCTCGTAGCCGTCCTCAAGAAGGATCACGAGATTTGTCCGCACCTGAACATCTCGTCCGTTTTCTCGAAGGTTCCGGACGAACCACCGGAAGTCGGGATGGATTTCCGGTGCTCCCCCCGTCAGATCCACCTGTTCGGGCTGAACTCGATCCACAAGGTCCAGTACCTGCTTCATGGTCTGCCGATCCATGCGTTCCGTGCGTCGGGGAGAGGAAGCAACGTGGCAGTGTTTGCACTCGATATTACACTTCAGGGTGATGTTGACCTGTATTTTATTCAGGGTTTTCGCGTCAAGCGGTTTCCCGATCTCCTCCCGGACATATTCGTCAAACGTGTTCATTGTTTGCGTCACGTGTAATTCATTCACGTCAAAGAGCGTCCTTGAACTTTCTGTAATACTGGAGTTCAAATCGAGTGATGGCTGAGACGAATCTACGAATTCACGAATTCGATATCACGTTCATGGCCACGACTCATGAGATTTTGTGTCCGTTACGTATTGTACAGCAAATTGATCGTATTGAAATACGAAAAGCAAAAATGACGGGGAAAATGGACCGCGGGACCGGAAGGTCCCGCAGCCCATTTGGAGAGCGGTAGCGGGTGTGTAAGGGGAAGGATGGAAACTCGTCCTCACAGGGTTTACACGTGTCACCTGTTTCATACCCGTGTGTTCACCGTGATGGTCCAATCCAGAGCGGATTGAAGTATCCGATGATCGATCCGTAAATCAGGTGAAGAACCAGGGTTGCAATCAGGTATTTCGGACCGGGTTCCAGGTACAGCTTTGTATCCTGTGCGTATTCCGTCCCCCCGAACCCGAAAAACCCCCAGCCGATAATTGGACTGTAAACAACCATCATGAACAGCCAGAGTCCGAGCGCCAGCACGATCCCCCAGCCCACACTCATGCGTTCCCTGAACAGATAATAAAACGCCATGGACCAGAAGGCACCGTACCCAAAGTGAACCAACAACGGTAGGGGACCGACGTGCAATCCAATTTTTTCAAGAAATGCGGCGGAGGGCGGGATCTTAAAAGGTGCCACGCCCGTGACTTTAATTCCCACAACCATCAGGAGAAACATCACAAGACTTCCGCCAATTCCGACGGATGCCGCTTTGAGCCATCGCATGGTGAATCTCTGCAAATAACGTTCAATTCAAGCAAAAAAATCGGAACAATTCCGGCAGATTGCCCTGCCGGTGTGTTATATAACGAATTGCATGATTCATTTATTTCGGAATTTTGATTGCGTTCTGTTCGATGGTCCAGTTGAGGTCGCTGAGTAACACCACGGAATAAATCACCACGGAAAAGCGTTAAAAAATACGAGACGGTAAATGTGTTTTTCGCATAATCTTTCACGAACTATTTTCGGGAACGAAGCAGATGAAAACCTACATAACTTCCACAATTTCTTCGTTACTCATGGTCCTGATGACGGCCTGTACGACGAACGCGAGGCCGGTCAA
>CAYXQY010000173.1:0-7814 GCA_964466525.1 uncultured Planctomycetia bacterium | reverse complement strand
CCTCGTGAAACAGGAGAAAGGAATTGTTGTCCGCATGTGTGTGGTTCCAGGTAAATCCCGACTTCACCGCCAGCATCGTTTCATTTACGTCCCAGGAAGACCGCAGGGTCGCCCATCCGATATCCGGGTATAAATTGGACGGAGGAAGATCCGGCCGTTCGGGCGCCGACGTAAATTCCTCTTTCGTCGGAAAAGATAGCATACTCACAGGAGACGCATTCTGTAACGCCTCCTGATATGACGAATTGGCTGCATTCAGATACCAGAGGTACCGGGATTCTCGATGACCGAGTGCCCAAAGGAAGCTGATAATATTGGTCCGGTCACTGTGCAACCCGGCGTCACCGAAGGCCGCGGCCATCAGGCGATCGTCATTGGGGTAGGCGGTGTGAATGAAAAAATCCCCGATGCCCTTCAGAAAGGAAATCTTCGCCGGTTCGACGGACGGCACCGCATTGGTCCAGGCCAGTCGGAACGTAAGATAACTCCACGTGGCAAATCCACCGTAGCCGACGCCCTCGTAAAAAGCCCCTTTCCGGTCGAAGGAAGGAGGCTTTGTTTCAAGTTTGCTGCCCGAGTAATACGCCCACTCGGACGCCGCTTTATGGAAGCGGCGAAGCCAGTCGGCCGCACGGGGTTCGTCCTTCGCCACCGCAAGCGCCCCCATACCCCCTGCGAACACGATGGCACTCCACCAGTTGTGCCCCATGGAATCGAGGGAATGGATCCGATTCGTTCCGTCCACCCAATCGTTTAGAATCGGTTTGACGCCGAGCTCAATGATTCCATTCGAAATCGTTTCGCGTTCACTTTCCGATAGAAAGGGATACACACTGTCGTATCCAATGGCCACCGGCCGCAGTGTGTGCTGTGTGTTGAGCCCGGTCTTCCACGGGGGATCCCGTTTCAACAGAAAGCCGCCCTGCCACCGATTGCGCTGCACCTGATTCAGAAGAATATCACGGGCCTGGGCGGCAAATTTTTCCTTATTCGTCATCTGGTACGCGAGCCCGAGCAACGGCAGCCTGTCCTTGTTATGGTCATCGTCTTCGACCACCTGCTTTGCTTCGTTGAGCTGCTGTTTCCAGACCGCCTTCAAATCCTTTTCCTGCCCGATGCGCTTCTTAAACTGATCAACACGGGAAGGGGTAAAAAATAAATACGGGTGCTGATCCCGTACCTCGAGCTTTTCTTCGCTTCGAAACTGATCCGAACCAGCATCCTGACCAATAACCTGCTGTTGAACCCCCCCGAGTAAAAATAGAAGGACAGAGAACGAAATAACAGGTCGTATCACGTTATGAAGCATTTTGGATAGGATAGAAATGAACGATCATGGCCATTTCAAACCCATTAATAGATAAATCCAGCACGTATTTACGTTTATAACTTATACCGCCTCACTTACCAAACGCTTATCATACCGGATGATCAAAGGATTTACGAAAAGTTGTTGTGGTAAGTGGTCAAAAATCCGTGGGGGGTCATCGGGCGAGGGGGTTATGTGAGCAGTGTAACAAAGACATTCCTGTCTGTAGCACAAGAAGATGGAGACTTCCACAGGCAAGAGTGCCTGTGCTACATTGACCACGTACCTTCCCCACGGATTTTTGACCAGTTACTTGTTGTGCCAAAATAGCACGTCACTTATGTTTAAACTAATAAACCCCCATTAATCGTTCACTCAGTAAGGCTATTATGGCTACGGAATTATAATGGTTATCAAACATGCAACATGTTTTGTTCGACGACTCATCCTATTATTTACGCTGGCTGTCATGTTCCTGACAGGACGTTCGTTGAGCGTTCAGGAACCGGATCAACGAACAGTAAAAACGAACCCTCGCCTTAAAAATGGGCTTACTCCAGAGGACATTCGTACCGAAGATTACCTTCAGTATGTCCAAGCTGCACTGGACACACTCATCAAGAATGGTACCGATCGGTATGGATCCAAACAATCGGACGCTCTGCTTGTATCCGTTCTCGACGTTCGAAGAAAGAAAGCAATCCGAGAATCTGCAGGCGATAAATGGCGGGTGGATCGTATCAAACGTAGAAATCCCGGAGCGGCGGACCTCGCAAACGACCAGGCGCTGATTCGTACAATGGATCGAATTAGTGAGCTAACGGGAAATGAAAAATACACGCGTTTCGCCGACCGATACATCTCCTATGCAACGAACCACCTCGTAGCGGAAAACGATGACTCGTTCTGGTGGGGGTGGCACCGTCGTTACGATGTATTTGAGGATAAAAAACATGGTCATTCCGGTGGGCACCACGAACTCCACGCCGTGGACACCATCAACTGGGACCGGCTGTACGACGTGAACCCGGACGCTACGCTTGCTGAAGTCAAACACATCTGGAAAAAGCATGTGGTCAACAAACAAACGGGCGAAATTAACCGGCATGATACGGGAAACGCAGGATTAAGCTTCATCATTTCCAGCGGTGCCTTCATCCAAGCGTTTGCATGGACGTACAGTGTAACGGGCAACCAAAAATGGCTGAAACGAGCGAACCTGTTGATGAACTATAACACGCAGCGTACAAGCGACGCCGGACTTCTCGCTGATGCACCGAATCAATCGAGCCGGTGGGACGGAAAGCGATCGTTAACCACATTTCCGGGACTGTATTCGGGATCACTTATAACCGCACACCATATTACGGATGAAGATCTGTTTCAGAAACGCGCAGTCCGGCATCTGAAAGACTGGTATCAGCATGCCTACGACCCGGAGACCCATCAGTTCTGGGGCTCGCTAAAAATGGATGGAACGCCGGTGAAAGGACCCCGCGCCACCTCAGGATACAAACAATACGAACCGCGTGGCCAAGTGGACCTGTGGAACCCGTACGTGCTCGGATACGAACATCCGCTCCCGGCCGCCCGAAGCTTCGTTCGCGGTGCGAAAATGACGAGGGACGAGACCCTGCTTGAAGCCTCCAAGAAATGGGCCTCGTTCATCAAAAAGAACCTCCCCCCCACCAGCACCCGGATCAGTACATGGTACGATGGGTATTCCACAAACTGGGCACCCTACGGCACGTACGCCAAACATTACGGTCATGTCATTTTCTTCTTCCTTGACCTCTACCGCATCACCGACAACGAACAATACCATCGAACCGCAAAACAGCTGGCAAATCACGCGATCGCGCACCTCTGGTACGACGGCCTTTTTCGCGGCCATCCGAAGAAGCCGTACTACGAAGCGGTCGACGGCGTGGGTCTGTTCATGGAAGCCCTTACTGAACTGGGTGCCCTCCACCGATCCAGATAACACCCTCGAACGGGGTTTCTGCCGGAACGGGATCCTACCTACGACCGTTCATAAATTGAAAAAGGGGGATTTGATCCGGATCAAATCCCGCCCACGCAATCAGGGGGAGGACATGCGAACCGACCATGCTTCGCGTGTGCTCAACGCCAGCGGGACCCGCTGGTAACCAACTCGTTTCTCTGATGTTACGGGGGTTTTTCGGTAGTCTCCTATCTTTTACTTACAGAGAAGCTGTTCTGACGGTCATTTTCCCTTATACTTTGGTTCAGTGGACGCGCTTGAATAATCTGCCTTCATTTCTGCCTCCGGCCGATGACCGAGGACACCTCCCCACTTCCCACCGGATACCTTGTACTTGATGAGATCCTCGGCGGCGAAGGGGTTCCGACGGGATGTCTTGCGGAAGTGTTCGGCGATCAGGGTACGGGAAAATCCACACTCGCACTGGAACTCCTTCAGTCCGTTCAATCACGGGACGGACAGGCGGCGTTTCTGGACGTGGAGCATAGCCTGGACGTCAATTACGCTCAGCAACTGGGGGTCCGCCCGGACGATCTGCTCTTCAGCCAGCCTGAATCCGGCGAGGAAACCTTGGACATTACTGAAAAACTTGTGGATACCGGTGCAATCGACCTGATCGTCGTCGATTCCGTGGCGGCGCTTCAACCCGGAAACGAACACGGTCAATCGTTACGCGGGGATAGCGGTTCCTCTCAATCACAACTTCTTTCGGCCGCCCTGCGAACACTCGTTCCGCGGGTCAAACGGACGGACACGCTCCTTCTGTTTACCAATCAGGTCCGCACCCGGGTCAATTCCTCGTTCGGTCCCGAGGAAACCACACCGGGGGGAAACGCGTTGAAATTATACGCCGCCGTTCGACTTCGGCTCGAACGGCGCTCGGAGCTCTCTCGCGGAGATTCCGTCATCGGCCACCAAATCGAGGTCGACATCGTCAAGAACCGTTTCGCACCTCCGGACCGTTCCACGTCCCTTGACCTGCTTTTCGACCGGGGGTTCTGTCCGTATGGAGATCTCCTTGACGCCGGACGGAAACGCGGCGTGATCAAACGCAGGTCCGGAGAATTCCGGTTCGGCCAGATCAAATTGGGCACGGATCGAAACACCGTTCGTCGGCGCATGGAGCAGGACGACGAACTGTACCGATCACTGCGAACCGCGGTCGAACGGGCCCAAACCGGAGAGGGGTGAGGAGGATTGAACAGACACCGTCTGCAATAGACCGGCCACCGGCACCTCAATCCTGCGATCCACGGCAACGAATTCGGATTTTCCCCCGCGGGCATTGCCGGGGGATTCATGGAGAATTGGTCAATCCAGCTGGCTCAGGTCCACCGGCTCGGACCAGGAGGACTGAATTTCTTCCACAATCAGGGGACAGGCGGCGTGAAACTTCTCGATCAGGGGATAGAGTCGATTGGCGGACAGTTCGGCGAGCTCGCCCAGTTGTTCGTCTTTAATGGCCCCTTCCGCATCATTCACGATGCGCCTCAGGTCGTGTGCAAGTTCATTGACCGGTGTGTCGTCGAGTACAACCTCCTTCAGATCAATTTCCGACACCAGGACGATGTAGTTAATTGTGTCAATGTATTCCTGCAGGTGGGATAGCACGGACTGAAGGTAGGTGTAGCCCTCTTCAATCTCTTCGTTTCCGAGAAGGTTGGTCGCCTCCTGGGTATGTTCGAGGAGATCCTCAAACTGGTTTTGAAGCTCGTCAAGCATATCGCGACAGTGGTCGTGAGGAGAAACGAGCCGGACGTCAAGTGCATCGAATTCGGACGCCGGTTTGTCACCAACCTGTTCCTCCCACTCCGGCCAGGCTTCCTGGCCGTCAAGTTCAAACGAACTTACCCGATAACCGTGTTCCTGCATGCGTTTGTCCAGTTGCTGGATGAGGTCGGAGAGCGAAGCCTCATCCGAAAAATCGGTGATGGAATGTGTGTCCTCAACCGTAATTTCCATAAATTACACTCGCAAGTCAACATTTCGGAGATGAGAAGCAGATGGACCGACCTTCTGCAGGTCTAAACTGGCCACCGGGGAGGTCGAGGTCCCACGTTTCTTATCTTACAGCTGGTCCCTCAGGCGTTGCACTTTGATTCGAAATTCCGAATCCGGATAGTTATTGAGAAGTTCGTTCATCGCCCGGCGTGCCTCAAGGGCGTACTGATCGCCCTGTTCCGAGGAATTCACGTTTTTGGTGAGCAGGACAAACGAACGGGCGGTCCAGTAAAGCGCCCGCTGGTGTTCAATTGTGCTTCCGTTCTGCCGGGGCCTGTACCAGACCACCCCCTTTAGGAAATGCAGAAGTGCATCCTTTAAAGCCTGCACATTCTCCTGCTGAACCGATTCGTCACCGGCGTTTGGCGTATATCTCCGGTGGTAGATCGTCCGACCGACCCCGTTGTGCGCCGAGACCAGAATTTGATCACGGATGTTCCGGGGCAGCCGGTCTTTCTGGTCGATCAACTTCTGATAGTGTGTTCTCGCGTCCTCGTATCGTTCCAGTTTGATCAAACTGTCCGCAAGAATTCGCCGGGCCCGAATCTCCAGCCCGGTTGACGACGTACTTCCCATCGCCGCCCGGCTCTGTTCCACGGCCTGCTCGTAGTTCTCCAGTTCACGATATATCTGAGCCTTGCGCAATGCCCCCAGCGATTTCCCCCTTGAACGGGGATTCCTCTCGATTAGACGATCCGCCGCTTCAAGGGCCTTTTCCATCTCACCCAGCTGCCGGTGCAGGCGAACCTTCCGCTGTATTGCGTTGAAAAACCCCCGGTTGTCGGGATACTGCTCGATGGCCGTATCGTATACGTCCATCGCCCTGCGGTACCCCTCCTCATCCGACGCCTGGCGGAACCGAATATCCGCCTTCAGGTAGAGGGCTCGTGGGATGAAAAACGACCGGTTCACCTCCTTCTTCTCCAGAATTTCGTCCAGAAGTTGCACCGCCTGATCAAGGTTTTCCCCGTTTTCGTTCATCGACCTCGCTTTCCTGTAATTCTCCGGCTGCTCACCGAACCGGATACCTCGAATCTTGTTCCAGGACGTTTCCTTCTGATTGAAGTATCCCGAGCCGCGTTCCGACTTCGGTTTCCAGACCAGGTTGTTCAGCGGTTCTTCCACGACAAGCCCGCGCCGGGGCGATTGTTCCCCTTGAAAAAACACCCGGTCCGGGGTCTGGGCCCTTACGAATTGGGCCCCGGAAAGAACAATTAACGTCAGAACTGTCAGGAAAGCGTGTGAACGATACTGCATCTTTATTTCGCCGAAACAGGTTCAAAAGGAATGGTTATGTTATCGTATCGAATTGTGCCTGAAAGTTCAACTATGAAACTTATCCGGGACTCCATTAGGATATACCGCAGTTCACCTCGGGCCTCCTCCATTTTCCTGCAGTTATTGTTGATCATGACAGAAACCTTTCCCGAACCCATTACGGAAGCCATCGCCTCAGAGACCCTTCGCATCACCGTGCCGTGCAGCACGTCCAACTTCGGTCCCGGGTTCGACTGCCTGGGAGCCGCCCTGGATCAGTTTCTCACCATAAACGTGCTTGACGGATCGAACGACGTATCCATTATTCATCAGGGTGGATACCAACCCGACGTGCCCGACCGTGAGAATCTAATCGTGACGGCCCTGCAACGCGTGCTCGACGCACATGACACGCCCGTTCCCCCCCTTGACCTTCACGTGAACTCCGACATCCCACCAGGCGGTGGACTGGGTTCCAGCGCCGCGGCGGTGGCGGCCGGCGGAGCACTCGGCCAGTTGCTTCTGTCGGGAGACATTGCCCGGGATGAACTGTTTAAACTGGGATATGACATAGATGGACACCCCGACAACATCGCCCCGACGGTGTACGGCGGCGTGACCCTGTCATACCTGTCCCGTTCGGAATCACCGGAGTCCATACGTATTGCCACCGATCTTCCGGACCTGTACCTCATCCGTCCGGACGTTCGCATCGAGACCGAAGAAGCACGGGATCTCCTCCCGGTACAGTTGCCCCACGAAGATGCGGTGTTTAACCTGACCCGCACCGGTTTACTCGTTCACGCCCTGTCCTCCGGGCGGTACGAACTGCTTGAGGAAGCCATGCAGGATCGACTTCATCAGCCGTTTCGTGCAACGTTACTACCCGGGGGAACGAACGTCCTGCAGGCCGGATACGACGCGGGAGCCCTTGGCGTCTGGATTTCAGGAGCGGGTCCGACACTTGGATGTTTCGTTCTTGACGGGGACCGGTCACCGGCTCTGGCCATGGCTGATGTGCTCGATTCGCACGGTACGTCCGCCGAAATTCGTTCCGCAGATCTCGTCGTTACCGGCATCCAGACCACCTGTGAAACCACATCCGACGAGACCGATGAGCAGGCATAAGACAAAGGGATTAAGGATCCATCTGGAATCCTCGGTTCTGCATGCTCTCAGAAAATATTGGAACTAAGAGGCTGCTGAACGGAAACAGTTTGAACGAACGGCGCATCGTGCACC
>CAYXQY010000172.1:0-7829 GCA_964466525.1 uncultured Planctomycetia bacterium | reverse complement strand
TAAGTGAGAAACTCGTCATCGGCATCGCCTCCAGCGCGTTATTTGATCTTACGGAAGCGGATCGGGTGTATCGTGAACAGGGGCTGGCGGTGTATCGGAAGTACCAGAGGGAGCATGAGGAGGACATCCTGGAACCAGGGGTGGCGTTTCCGCTTATACAGCGGCTTCTTACGCTGGAACGGGGGGAGGACGGGGCACATCCGGTTGAGGTCGTGCTTCTATCTCAGAACGACCCCGATACGGGACTGCGCATTTTCCACTCGATCGAAGAGCACGGGTTGCGGATTGAGCGTGCGGCGTTCTTGAGCGGTGGAAATCCGTTTCGGTACATGGATTCGAACAACGCCTGTCTGTTCCTGTCGGCGGATTCGGATTCCGTTCAGGATGCCGTGGACCGGGGCCTGCCGGCCGGTCAGGTGTATCCGACGGAATTCGAGGACGACGACGAGCAGGAACTGTGCATTGCCTTCGATTTCGACGGGGTGATCGTCGGGGACGAAGCGGAGACGGTGTATCAGAAAGCCGATCTGGGCGCGTTTCACGAATCGGAGCAAAACAATGCGGAGCGGTCGTTGAGCGAGGGGCCGCTGAGAGAGATTTTTTCGAACAGGTGGGTCGTCTACAGGAAAAAGAAAAACAGCTTCGCAAATAGGATACGTCGTCTGATCCCCGGCTTCGGACGGCCATCGTGACCGCACGATCCGCGCCGGCTCACAAACGCGTGGTCACGACCCTGCGCGAAATGGGAATTTTCGTTGATGAATCGTTCTTCCTCGGGGGTGTTGACAAGTCACGGATTCTCCGGGAATTCCAGCCACACATCTTCTTCGACGACCAGAAAACCCACATTCAGGATACAAAGGAAACAACCCCTTCCGTACATGTACCGTACGGCGTGACGAATCAGCGTGAATGAGGGCGGAGGACGTACCCTATCAATCCAGGATTATATTTCGGTTGGTTTTTGAAACAAATTTTTGTCCACGAATCGCACGGATCGGATTCGAAGAAAACAGCGCGGATTTTTTCCCGATGTATCCGATCATTGAAGAACCCTCCCGCCTTCGCCGGCTTCGGATTGCGTGCTTGATCACTTCGTTCTTCATTGCCCTGAATGATCGAACGGTGCTTGGCACGTGGCTCCGTGCCGGAAAAAATAGTTTTTTTGCACGGTTGATGAAGTGGAAGGAATGAAGTGTTCAGGTTTGTTGGGGGGAATCAATGATTGACGTGAACTTCATGGTGTATTAAATTGTTCAACGTGTTCTTCGGACCTGCTTGCGTCAAAGTGGACACGACCTGCCTGTCTTTAAGGGCCAACAGGCATTCACGGCAAGAAGTCCCTTACATATTGGGAATTTTCCTTTCTGAGTTGTATAATTATGTTTATGATCCAAACGAGAGAACCTGGTACCGGAACTGTCTTATTCATAGCGGCAGCGGGTCTTCTGCTGTGGAGTCCATTTCTCTACATGCCTGTGTCCGCTGAGCCCTCAGGGGCCCAGAAGTCTACGGAAGAAACGAAGACAGTGGTTCTCGCCGGAGGCTGTTTCTGGTGTGTGGAGGCCGATCTCGAGAAGCTTGACGGTGTGGTCGAGGCCGTTTCGGGCTACAGTGGTGGAAAGACAGAACAGCCGACCTACGAAGATTACGCTGACGGAGGGCACCGGGAGGTCGTGAAAGTCACGTATGTTCCGAAGAAGGTTTCCTACCGCCAACTCCTGACGTATTTCCTCAAGCACATTGATCCCACGGATGGAAAGGGGTCGTTCGTCGACCGAGGCGAACAGTACTCACCGGCGATCTATTGCGACAGCGACGAAAAAAAACGCATTGCCCGGGAGGTCCTTGAGACCATTCAAAAAAATTTCGAGGAGGAGTTAAAAGTGCCGGTTCTCCCCCGTCAGACCTTCTGGAAAGCTGAGAAATATCATCAGGATTACTACAAAAAAAGTTCCCTTCGCTATAAATACTACCGAACCCGATCCGGCCGCGACCAATTCATAGAGAAACACTGGGGAGATCGTGCCGATGACCTTCCCCCGCGGAAGAAGGAAAAGAACGGTTCAAACTGAAATATCTAGTGGAATGATTCCATCAAACCGGACAAGAAAAGAGTACGATAGAAGCCGACGAGGTTGCAGTACTTCCTGACGCAGCGGGACGGAATTGATCAGCCCGGTGATAACGAGGGACCGGGAGGAAAAGCGGATGGGGTTTCCCCTTCGCCACCACTTTCGCCCTTCATTTCTCTTTTTCTCTTCATAGAGAGTGGTTTGATGCATTACTTTCCGTGGAACGAATCGAAAACACACGCCCACACGCCGCGTGCTGGCGTCCTTCGCTTTCTGATCGTCTTGTCGCTGCTGCTCGGCATGCTCCTGAGCGTCGCCGCCGGGGACCAGGAGACTCAGAAGCTTTTCCGAAAGATCGCACTGGGTAACGACAGAAGCGTCGAGATCGTGCGCAATCTGCTGGATTCGGATTTCGACGTAAATACACGTGATGCCGACGGCAACACGCTACTGATGGCGGTGGCCTCGATGGGCCGGCCGGATTTCGTCAGGAAATTGCTCAAGGCCGGTGCGCGAGTCAACGTGGAGAGCGAGTACCAGGATACGCCCCTTTTCAAGGCGATTGGTCCGGGCCAGTCCGCCGAGGTCGTCCAGCTTCTGATCGATGCGGGGGCGAACGTTAACCAGCGCAGCATGAGGGGCAACACACCGCTCTACGTCGCGGCGGATCGGGGCCGCCCGGAGATCGCACAGGTGCTAATCGACGCCGGTGCGGACGTGCAATCTCGCGGCAGGGGGGACCGGACACCGTATGAGGTCGCGATAAGAAAACGGCACCTCGACACAGCGCAGGTGATTGCCGCCTGGAAGGGAGCGTCGTACGGCACGGAGCTGCACAGCGCCGCCTGGAGTGGCGACGACGCATCGGACCGATCGCTGCTCGAGGAAGGAGCGGACCCCGCCGCCACGGACGAGTACGGGGTGAGCCCGTTACACTGGGCGGCCTGGTCGGACAGCGCAGGGATCGCGAAGCAACTTCTCGAGACCGGGGCCGAGATCGACGCACAGGATGGGGCGGACAACACCCCGCTGCACTGGGCGATCGAGTCCAGGTCGCCGTCCGTCGCGCGGGTCCTGATCGAGAACGAGGCAGCCCCCTATCGTGAGACCAGAAAGGGATATTCCCCGTTGCACCTCGCGGCCTGGCAGAGGGCACCGAAGCTGGTACGCATGCTGATCGAAGCCGGGTCGAAAATCAATGAACGGGACGACGCCTACGCAGGGTTTACGCCGCTTCACAATGCAGCGGCGAACCCCGAGCCCGAGTCGGTGCGGTTGCTGATCGAGGCCGGGGCGAATGTGAACATGCAGGACAACCGCGGCTGGACACCGCTGCATCAGGCGGCAGGGATCGGGTCCGAGCAGACCATCGAGCTGCTGCTTGAAGCCGGTGCTGACCCGAACATCGCCGTGCCAAACGGGGCCACGATGTACAAGGGTGAAACGCCGCTTTTCATCGCAATTAAGAAAGGTGATCCGGCGAAGATGAACATGTTGATCAAAAACGGCGCTGACGTGAATCACCGAACCGTGCTCAAAGACACGCCGTTGCACTTCGCCGCGAGTAAAGGGGTGGAAAAGATCCGTATGCTGATCGAGCACGGGGCGGACGTGAACGCGCAGGACGATTCGCAGCGGACCCCGCTGCATTCGGCCGCCTTTGCGGGGAAGAAGGAGGCCGTGCGTGTTCTGCTTGATGCCGGAGCCGACCCGACAATCAGTGACAAGCCCATCGACGACGACAATGAGCCTCGGACCCCCGGGGACCTCGCGGCGCAGAGAGGGCACGGGACGGTCTCGAAGTTACTCCGTAAAGCCGAGGCGGCGCAGGCACAGGACGATTAGAGCGGGGAGAAATTCGGACTCATACAAATGACCCGTTCCGGCTGCTCGTGCGCCTTGCGATGGTGTAAGGGGACTTAACCGTGGATGGATACCGTTCAAGGCCTTTCTGGAGGTGCCGACGCGCCGGATTGGTCCTTCACTGGAACGTCCGGAATACACCGATTTGGAGCGAGGTCAAATACGGAACGTCCTTTCCGTTCTCCGGTCTTCCCTGGGGGAACCGATTGATCACCTTGAGGGGGAAATTCAGGGTTCGGAAAGATAGAATCGGCATCTATGAATCCGATCTGCGGCAGTGAGTAACCGGTTAACGATCCGGAGAAGACATGGTATTCGTCTGTCGGACGAACGTAGGAGGCCAACACTTTGAATGAAGCGAATTACGGGGAATATTCCGTTTTTGGACGGGGTTTTTCTCCCTGAAAGTCTTAAGGAATAGCAAACGGAGCATGGTACTCACCGGTGTGAGCATCTAAAATTATGGTGGTTTATTCTCCGTCTCCTACGTTCGCCCCGTCTTTCTTCGAGCCTGTTTGAATGTGGCTGCCGAACCGTTCTCGCAACTGTCGTTTTCGCTGCGGCACACTTTCCATGCGCTTATCCACTTCGTCGGCGTGGACGGACTTCACCACGGCGTCCTGTAGCTGCCCGACGTTCAACCGGTTTCCGATCAAGCATTCCACCCGTATCTGGTTGGCATCCACCTTCTCCACGAGGTCCGCCACCCGTTCCCAGAACGCGGGCCGGTGATTGTCGTCGTAGTTCTGAACGTGGGCCAGTTCGTGAAGAAGTACCTCGAGACGCTTCTCCGTGGACCAGCGGCTCCAGAGTGAAAGGTTAATCCCAAAATCCGGCAAGTAAATTTCGGCTTCGGTTTCAGTTCCTTTCAGAAATTCGATTTCTAACGTATCCGGCTCAATGGGCTTCCGTTTGAGCAACAGATTGTGAAGACCGGCAAGCAGCGTCTTAAAATATCGTCGTGTTTCTTCAAGTTGCTCGGGATTCGAAGTCATCGGATTTAAATATATCCCCATGAAAGAAGGAGATCCCCTTCTTCGTACCACCGATCCCCGATGTCGTTGCGGTAATACATGTTGGGGGCTATGATTTGATCGGTCATAGCATACATTTCCTGCTGGGCTTTTTCCATCGATTCGCCTCGTCCGGTTATCACCAGTATTTCCCCGGTTTCACCGGCCACACGGTACTCACCATTGGTATGCTTGAGGTCTTCCAGGTGTACTCCGTCCGGGATACCGCCGTTTGACTGTTCAAACCAAACCGGGGCGTCCCTTGATTGTGCGTTAAACACGTCCAGGTCATCGTACGGGAACGGAGGGACACAGATGCGGGCTCCCACCTGAAATCCACGGTGTACCTCCAGATCCGGATCACGCCCGTTCGCCAGGTCCAGCAGCAGTTTTGACACGGGCGTTTTGAGTCCCTCCTCCTGGATCGCAATCTGGGGGTAACCAAACCGGGGCGTCATCTCCAGCGGTCTTACGGAATCCTCCGTGACAATACAATTGATGTCGAACGGACCGTGATATCCTTCCTCCCGCAACCGTGGCGCGAACGGTCGAATTGTTTCATCGAACAGCCGGGTCGGCTCCGTCCAGAACATACTGGTCCCCATCTCTCCGGTCATTGGACCGACGTCTCCCGGAAACAGTGGTTTGTGCTCGAACGTATAACTCACGGGTTCGATAAATTTCTGTCCGTTGAAGAACCCGCATACCGAAATTTCAACGCCCTCCACCCTGCGCTGGAGCTGAAACCGGTCAATTTCGTCCCCCCATTTCTCCCGATACCGTTCCAGTACAGCGATGACGTCACGACCGTCCTCCGCACGACCCACGTATAAGAGTTCCTTGAAATTTTGAACCTCACCACAGGGTTTGATAACGTAAGCAGCGGGGTTGGCTCGCACGTGTCGAATGGCGGATTCGTAGTCATCAAACGTATTTTCCGGAATCACGTCCAGGCCCATATCGGACATGACGTTGGAGGCCAGCTCCCGGTCTTCTTCCAGTTGATCCGTAAACGCCGACCCCCCAATGACCGCCATTCCTTCCTCACGGAGTTGCTGAGCATGTTCACCGCCTCCCCAGGTGTCGTCGAACACGACGACGTCGGCCCATTCCAGCTCGTCCCGCCAGGCGTCGGTCTTCGGCACGAAACCCTCCCCCACATCCCGTGCGTAGTCCGTCTCCACATAGTATCGTACCGGAAAGCCTTCACGGGACACGCGCCAGGCGATGTCCGTGATCAATCCGTCAATTGAAACGAACAGAAGATTCGTATCTTCCACGTACGTCTCCGGGTTGTCTCCCACCATACCTGCAGAAGGAGAAAATAATAAAAAAAGGAGTGAGTTTCATTTTAAACATATGCGAATATAAATGAAAAATTTTTTTGCGGGGGCTTACGACCGTACTCCCTGTAATGGGGGACCCATTTCTCCATGGGAGGCTGCTGAAAAACCTCGTAACGTCATTGCGAGGACATTTGTTCCGTACGCAAAGAAAAAAACCACAGGTGATGTCGTCAGGGCATCGCCAAGGATTTTTGACACAGCGGTCGGTCAACACCGCATCCGTCAGGACGGGAAAATCGATATAAAACCTCAAAATATGCGGATAAGCCCTGTAAATTCGTATTCTTTCGAACGGCCCCATTTCCGGCGTATCAGGTCATCGACCGGACCACTCCGAAACATCCCGGAGCACCTCGATCAACTCCTCCGTAGCATTTTCCGAACCACTTCGGGCACGATCTCAATGGGTCTCCCGTTCTCTGAAGTATTCCGGCAGACGTGAAATTCCGGATGGCACAGGGGTACGAGTAGCACGGGTCGGCATGGGTAGCCGAGGTTTGCTTACTCATTTCGATCAGTGGGTTCGTGGCCCCTCCGACAGCGGAAATTACATGGGAGACGATCCGAACGGGGCTTCACGGTACCTGCCATTCATGGAGCCAATCGGCAGGGCGTTTCACGCGGTCCTGATCCGTCGGCGTGCACGAATACGAATTTGGTTATTTCCCTCTGAGTGTCGCGTTCCCGTCCGTATTGATCGGTATGCTCATGGGTCCATACGGGGTTTCCGCCTGCATTGTTCCCTCAATTCCATACGACAGCCGGTCCCCTTTCAGGGACTGAAAGAAGGAATATCCGGCGTTAACCGGGGAAAAGGAGATCGGAACCCGAACCGTATCGGAGCCGCCCGCTTTTAGCTGGACCTCCCGGCCGAGTTCGGTGCCGGCGATCTTTGTGCCGGAAAGGGTCAAATTGAAGTCAAACGACGTAAAGCCCAGCGAAAACTCGTTCCGATTGCCGAAATTCATTTCGATTTCGCCGGTTGTATTCTGAAGTCCCAGGTTTTTCCAGGTGATGCCGTTGACGGATACCGAGGGAGCGGTCGGGATCGGAAGTTTACCCTCGTGTGAGACCGGTACCTCCGCGTTGCCCGCGGGGGTTTCCAGGACAAATGTGAAAAATGTTTCGTACGGAACCACCGTTCCCGGTCGAACATTCTGGAGAGTGGACAAAAGGTCCCGGTATACCACCTGAACCGGTATTTCGACCGTGCGGGATCCCCCCGGTTGGACCGATCCGGAGAGGTTGGTTTCGCCCGAAACAACCTGCCGGCCCTGACCTGACAGGCGGTACTTCGTTCTGACCAGTGGTAAGTTCACCGAGTATGGATTATCAATTGTCGTGTGTGCAACAAGGGTTACATCCTTCAGGGAGATGTTTTCCAGACGGACCGTTTCCACTCGAACGCCGGGTTTCTGCATTCCTTCAAGCGTCGACTGAATCTGCGCACAACCGACCACCATCGGGAGGAAAAGGAGTAAACAGCACACTCGAACGGATGGATGGATCATCGGATTGCGGTAACGGCAATG
>CAYXQY010000171.1:0-7936 GCA_964466525.1 uncultured Planctomycetia bacterium | reverse complement strand
CGGTAAGGAGAAAACACACAGCTCCACGTCCCTCTTCTGGGACGCGGTGGCTCAATACGCCGATCACCAGACGTGATGATTTTCGATCATTCGTGCAAGCCGTATAATTCACTGAGCCCGCATCCGTTAGACTCCGTACGAAAAAGGAGATTATTGGGTTCTAAATTTAAAAATAAACGGAAGTTCAGGCTGTTGCACGTAAATTCTTAGACACGACAAGTAGATATTTTATCTTTCCGACTCTACATATCGTTATGAAAATCGGTAATTTTCTTTTCGTGCAACAGCCTGAGTTTAGCCCTTATTCATCGATCAAATATTTCTGAATCATGCAATATAGCACATTTATAACCTGGAAAACCCTGTAAAGCCGTTCGGAATCGTGCTGAATTTTCATCTTCCACCGTCACGCTCCGGATAAAGATCCTGCGCACCTGGTCCGGTACGTCCGTGCCAGCTCACCATAGATCTCCTCATCTCTTTCTTCGCTGTCACCAATCAGCATAAAGGACCGGTCGGGGTAGCGTTCAAAATACGTATTTCGTGAATTCGATCTTCAGGCAGTGTAATCCTGGATTTAAACCGACCATCTCCTTCCGATTACGGGAGACCGTTTTCCTGCAATTCGTGCGGTTAGCTCTTTGCCCCCCTGTTTATAAACGATAAAATATGGAAATCGCTCCCTGAACCGCTCTCTACAGAGAGGTGTCATGAGCTCATCCTCGAAATGGCCCCCGGAAAATTCCGTAACGAGTACTTGCGAAATTCTATCGTTCTCCGGTTCGATGATCCATCCGTGTATCCGTAGTGTCCATCGATCCCCCTCCTCCGTTTTCCAGCCGTCGGTCGGGAACAAAAAAACAGCTCATCCGGCTCCCCCCCTCCTTCAATGGTCCTTTATTTGATGCAAGGGATCCAGTGCATGCGGTAGGAACTGTCGTTGCACAAAGAAACGTCACAACAAGAACCGAACGAAATATAAAGGTAATCCAAACATGAAGATTCTATTCACAATATCTGATATGAATCGAGGTAGAAAATACTTCTTCCGCTTTGTTTCCCTTCGATCTGGTGTCTGACTCCTACTTTCATAGGAGAATTGTGGGCGCTCCTCTGTTTCTTTACGACTCAACCCACCAAATTGCCACACGATCTTTTCCGGGCGCAGGATGCAAAGATCGGAGTGAATAGAACTTTCCGAATAGCAGATCCGGTCCTATTTGGTGAACTGCTTTTCCACGAGGTTTTTGGTTCTGAGGTCATCCCTTCCTCCCTGTTTGTCTTTGAGACGGAGGCCTGTAGGGGTCCGTTGAACCCGGGTGACCTGTGTAAATGCATTTGGACTGCCGTCAATGTTTCCTTTGGAATCCTGAAACAACCAGTTACCCGACCTGTATAAGTATAGGGAACCAAGATAAGTTCCGGTTTGTACATGATGAAATTCAAGAGCGCCGTCCAGGGTTCGAACGACCAGCAGAGGAGACTGTTTTGATCGTTCCAGAATATCGTACAGTGTAAGTTCGTCCTGCAGACAAGAAACCGTTAAGCGCCCATTTTTCGACGAGTTAAGGGGGCGAACTTGTACGGCATTTGGTTCCAGGAATCGTTCGGACCATCGAGGGTATCCTTCCCGCTGAACTCCATTTCGTTCAGGTTTCCTTGATACATCCTCGTTCTGATGTATTCGTTTCAGCAGATATAAACCATTGCCATTGAGTATAAATTTTCGATCAAACGCAAGTTCAAAATCATTGAAATCCATCTGTTTTGAGAGGTCACTCGTTTCGAAAATATTAACACTATATGAATCCATGACCAGCAAGCTCTCTCCGTCCGTCGTAAATTCAAGATCATCCACATTTATCGAGTCCAATTCAACGAACCCTATTTCCTTTCCGTCCGGATAGGAATACATGTACAAATTCTCCTCTCCATTTATGGCCAGACGATCTCTTGTTGGACTTAAATCGCATTTTCCTGAATAGATGGAGATGTCCATATGTTCAAGTGATTTGGACATGACCTGATTGCCGGTGATCAAATCCCAACCCTGAATCATACCCGAGGATACAAGCTGTATCAGATGTCGCCCTTTCTTGCCCAGGGACATGTCGACGACCGCTTCCTCAGATTCATTTACTTTGAACTGGTGAGTTATACCATCCTTCGCACGCCAGACGATGCTGTTTTTTCGTGCATCTGTTACGGCAAGCCTCGGTTCGTCGAACCCAGTCTCCACGTCCGTGACGTCCATCAGTGGAAACGAGACAAGGAGTTCGGACATCCCGGATGTTAGATCTACGTTGAAAATATTACGGTCTTCCCTTGTTGCACCGATTAACCGGTTGCTCGGAGGATGAAACGAGGCGTTCGTCAATTTAACGTCCAACCGCTTCCGTTCCACAAGGGATCCATCCGGTATTGATCTGATATGTACCGCCTCGCGATAAGTGATATATAAACGATTCGCTTGCCGGTCCAGTTTCAAGTCCACAATCTCGTCTTCCAGAGGAACCGAAACAACCGTCTTTTCTTTTGAACGGTCGTATACTTTCAATCCTCTACCCGCCGCGGCGGTAACGATATGCGTTCCGTTTTGACGAACGTGAAGAAACACATTCGTTGATCTCAGGTTCGGATTTGAACCGAGTTGCCATCCGGTGGAAAATGTTTTTTCTCTTTCCAAATGAGACGATGCGTTCCAGACCATTACCGTAAGTTCATTGTTCCCTGCAAGGCCAACGAGCCTGGAGGCGTTCGGTTGATAGGCAAGTGCTAAAATTTCTTTTTCAACATCCATTCTATTTGTGCACGAGCCGGTCTCAACGTTATAGACTCGAATCTCCCCTTTCGAATTCCCCGTAGCAAGCCGTGAACCATTTTTCGTAAACGTCAGTGCCGACAGGTCATCATCACGGAGAAATTTCATTGGCTGCAAATCGGATGAGCGGAAAAGTACAGCTTTTGAAGAGAATCGTGCGGCACTCCAATTTCCGGACGGCGCCGTGTATAGTTCCGTCACTTCCTCCGATGATCTGGATACGGATCGGAGCAGTCGACCGGTACGTGTATCCCGCAGTCGAACGACCCCGTTTTCATCGCCTGTGATAAACCGTGACCCGTCTCCGACAAATTCGAAAACGGGCACTTTATATGATCCGGGTTGGCCGGTTTCAGGAACGAGCAATTCACTTCCCGCCTCCATTGTCTTGTGCTCCGTAATTTCTATAAGTTCCGGGGACCCACTCTGCAGAAGTTGCGACGAGTTGAAGACCGATGTCCTGGTCATGATGACAAAGGCAATCAAGCAAACCACCCCTATTATTCCGAGGATCGCAAGTATCCAGTCCGCAACAATTTTGTAAGTTGGTGTTTTATCCGGTCCCGACTTCGTGTTTCCCATCGTCCGCTTCTCCTTTGTATCGGTTCATTGACTCACAGCTTTTCATTGGATGTAATGTACCCTACGAACCGCGACTTGTAAATCAGATCCGTTGAAAAAAAGTACTTTGTGAAATGCCAATCAATTTCGATATACTTGTCACCAGGAAGGTGCAAACGTAACGTATCGACGTTTGATCAAAACCATGAACAAGAACGGTCCCATGGAACGCTTCGGAAATGATCCGGCCATTGAAATCAGCAACCTCACGAAAGAGTACGGAACGTTTCGAGCCCTGGACCGTCTCACACTGCAAATTGATCGGGGGGAAATTTTTGGTTTTCTCGGTTCTAACGGAGCGGGAAAAACCACGACCATTCGGATTCTGATGGGTATGCTTGTGCCTACCGACGGCATTGCGAAGATGAACGGGCTGGACTGCCAGGAAGACCGGGTGAAGGTGAAAAAGAACGTTGGATACCTTCCGGACAATCCGACGTTTCACGATTACCTGACCGGTGAACAGATCCTGAATTTTGTGGGTCGAATGCATGGCATTGAAGAGAAGGATCTCCGATCCCGCTCAAGCGCACTGATGGACGAATTTCACCTGACGAACGCAACCGGCGAGTATGCCGTGAATTATTCGTCCGGAATGAAGAAAAAGCTGGCACTCGCATGTGCTCGTATTCACGAGCCCGATGTCTATATTCTTGACGAACCGATGCGTGGTCTCGACCCGGCCTCTGCCCGAAATATCCAGAACTGGATCAAGGAGATCACCAGCGCGGAGGAGAAAACGGTCTTTCTGAGTACGCACATTCTCGAGCGCGCGGAGACCCTGTGCACTTCCGTCGGCATTATTCATGAGGGGAAACTGCTTGAAGAGGGAACCACCAGCGCGGTCCGGGATAAACTCCGGCCCGACGGATCCCTTGAGGACGTATTTCTCACACTTACGCAGGAAGTTGAGGAATCAGGAGCGAAGGGTGAAGAAATAGAACAGGGAGAGGAAAGCACAGATCACCCCCGGAGCATCGTGGACACCGAGTCCGGATCCACGTCCGAGGACCGTGAGTAAACCTGAATCGACTCCATCTCATGACCAAACTGTTTCAGATTTTAAAACTAAAGGGGAAAAAGCATCTAAACAGGTTTTTGAGTACCATATCTTTCTCGTACGGATCCTCCGAAGATAAACGAACCCCCACCGATCGTTCCACGGGAAGCAATGTCCTGTTACTCTTTTTCCTCTTCCTATTATTTCTGGGGATAATCTCCATGCAGGCGACGTTGCTTCTGAAGAATTTACAGGCCGGTCTCGCTCCATCCAATCAAACCCATGCGAGCACCGGGGCTTCCATTGAGGTCCCGCAGAACTGGGTACAATCCAGTGAGGACTGGCAACGGCTTACCGAGAAAAAAAAGAAGTGGTTCCGTGACCTTGAACAAGCAATTGGGGAAGAAAGAAGCCAATTCAACCCGTTCAGTGTGGGTCTAAAACCGAAGGTACTGTTCGGAACCGGTTACCAGAGACGAATAACGCTAATTACTGCGTTGTTGATCCTGATTTTGGCGTCCATGGAACTTTCCCGCGAGCGGAACAAACAAATTCGTCTCGACAAAGACATTGAATGGCTCATATCCTTGCCGGTGTCATACGTCACAGCTTATGCGGCCAAAGTGTTGGAACGAACGATCTTAAATCCGAAAGGGTGGGTTCTCTTTCTTGGCTTTTTCGGGCCACTCCTTTTGCTCTGGGGATACCGATGGTCCCTCCTTTTTTGGCTTCCCATCCTTGGTCTGCTGTCAAACGTTCTGGTTTCACTGCTAGCGTTTGGCGTGGGAGTATTGCTGTACCGGATCTGTTCGCGTCAATGGCTGGGATTCGTTCTGGCCGGTTTCCACGTCGTATATTCATTTTGTTTTCTGCTCCTTCTCTGGTTGATTCAACCCGGCATGCTCAACCCTGACCATTTTTTTCTATTTCAGTTTTCAGATCATTACGGGGCGTTTCTTGAATACCTACCGCATGGACTGGTCTTCCAGCTTCTGCAGAACGGTCGAGAGGCGGTATTTTTTCCACTCATGCTTTTGTCGGCGGAACTTGTTGGGCTCGCAACGGGCTGGTGGGCACTGATTCGTTACCTGGGATCCAGGGGCCTGGAGTCGGTTTCCTCCGGAAGAATAGGAGTGCGATCATCTACCCGGGCCGAATCCGAACGGCAAAATTCACCCGGTGGTCAAACAAGGGGGATGTTTCGGGAGGTTGTCACAAAAGAGTTTCGGACGCTGATCGGCAATAAGAATATGCTGATTCAGACTATGATGCCCATCATTATCCTGGGAATGCTCTGGTTCATGGATATTGTGTCGACGTCTTCCTTCATGGATCCGTCCAGAAGTCTTTTGATGTCAGTGGGTATTGGCATGTTCATGATTCTCCAATTAGCTCCACGGTTGCTCACGTACGAACAGGATGCACTCTGGATTTTATATTCGGTCCCTCGACGACTACTTGAGATCACCATCTATAAGGTCTCGTTCTGGGCTGGCCTCGCCTCCATCTACAGTATGATTATTCTCGGCATCGGCGTGTATCTTCGTGGGACATTCACCGTAATGGATGGTGTATATGTTCTGGTGATTCCCGGACTTCTTTTCCTCCATGGCATGTGCGGTGCTTCCTTTGCCATCCTTGGATCGAATCCATTGGCGAAGGAGAAAAAAGATCGCATTCGACAGGAATCGATCTTCGCTTACATGATCCTTTCGCCACTCATCGCCGGAGGGTTATTGCTCCCTGGAATATGGACCAAATTTGTGTTCTACGTCATGGTTGGTGCCGTGATCCTGGCGTTGTTTCAAAAGGCACAGAACCGGGTGCCCTACCTCCTGGATCCCGTCGCCTCCCCACCTCGTACGTTCAGCTTTGCCGACGGATTGATCTTCGTTGCTCTGTTCTTCATTCTTCAAGCCTTTTTGCATCCCGTATTTTTCATGGCGTCGCCAAACCTCTTCACCTCCCTGTTTATTTCGTACACCACCGCGGGGGCGATTTCCTGTGGACTAACGTTTTATATGATCTGGCGACTGGACCTTTCGCTGGAATCACTTCTCCCCTTCATTCAATTGGAATCACCGGGACGACAGTTGATTTATGGCGTCGGGCTATCCGCTCTCCAGGCAGGCGTTGGGGTGGGGTACCTCTCTTTCATTCGTTACATGCAGTGGATTCCCCTGCCCGAATCACTGAATGCCGTTTCCTCCAATGTACCTTTCGTCATGATGCTTGTATTCATGGCACCACTGTTTGAAGAAATTCTGTTTCGAGGGATTTTATATAACAGCCTACGAATCAAATGGACCGCGTTTCCGTCCATTGTCATTTCCGCCGTGCTCTTCGCCATCGTGCATCCGTTCGCCTCCGTACTTCCCGTGTTTATTCTGGGATTGGCGACCGCCTTCAGCTACGAAAAAACGAAAAACCTGCTCATTCCGATGTTCATACATGCGGTGTACAATGGAATAATCGTGTATATGCAGGTCGGATAGATGCACGTACTTTGGTTCGAATAAAGCCAAACCGGCTTGCCGGCCCGTTCGCTCCTCTTTTCATTCGAACCAAACCATGTTGTACAATTTCCAAAACATGATGTTCCGGTTCCATTTCCACCGTGGAGAATCATGAACAACGAACTCAACAACCGGGTGCTGGTCTTGACCGTACTTCTGTCCGTAATTATATGTCCGTCGGTCTCCTATGCCCAAAGGCTGGATCCGTCCGAGTTTCGGCCCGGTGCCTCGTTCGTGATCCCCATGTCGAGCCAGGGGCAAAGCTGGGACTCCGGAGGGTCCGAACCCGTCCAGGGCTGCTTCGTTCTTCCGACCAATTATCGAACGGATCGAAGTCACCCGATCTGGCTGCATCTGGGGACGGGCCATGGAGACGCGGAAGAAGTGAAAAGGTGGGCAAAACTGCTTAACAAGAAAAATTACGTGTTTGTTGGTGTCGATTACGCCGAATCCGGATACGACAGTGCGTTTCCGATTGCAGAATATCTGTTAAATCAACTCCAGCAGGCTCCAAACCTGAAGCTGGATACAAAGAACATGGTGTTGTCTGGACATTCGACCGGTGCGAATGCCATCGTCTCTAACTACACCCGTTCAATTGGTCGCATGTTTGGCGCGTACATACTCATTGCCTGCATGGGATCACAGTATTCCCTGAAACCGAGATTGCTAAAACGGAAG
The DNA here is from genome assembly GCA_964466525.1 of uncultured Planctomycetia bacterium. Lineage (GTDB taxonomy): Bacteria > Planctomycetota > MHYJ01 > CAYXQY01 > CAYXQY01 > CAYXQY01. The sequence continues at coordinate 297 of CAYXQY010000171.1, read as the reverse complement.
TCCTTCTACTGGGCCAATGGTGAGAAGGAACTGAAACATCAAAGATCGGGTGGTCCCCTCATCGGCGTCCCAAAACTGCACCGCACACTGAAAAAAGCAGGGATTCATTCAACCCTGAACTCCATAGATGGAAAGGGACACGGCATCGGACTCTCGACTTTCGAGGATGATCTTCGAAACTGGATCTACCGTTACGCCCCCCCCTTCAAACATTTCTATGTTCTTAAACGGAAGATGGAAAACAGCAGTGGGGCACGAAAGAAGTCCCTGGCCCAACAAATCAGAAACACCTGGCTG
>CAYXQY010000170.1:0-8061 GCA_964466525.1 uncultured Planctomycetia bacterium | reverse complement strand
CTGTATAGTTCCTGGACGCATGTCTTATTGACGAATACGGATCGGTACTATAAGATTAGGTTGGAAAGAGGTGAACTTCGTTCTCCGCCTACTTTTTATACGGGAGAATGCCGGCACGTTTTTTACTCATTGATCTTCAGGGTTAACGATGTCCCCGTCGCCGGATGATATGAGGGTCTCACGTCGGTCTTTTCTTGCGGGTGGTGTGGCAGGGACCGCCTGCCTGATCCTTGATGTCGGTACCGGTGCTGTGTTCGGAGAGGAGGATCGAACGGTGATGACGGTTACCGGCTCAACCTCCGCCGAAACACTCGGGAATGTTTTGCCACACGAGCACATTCTCGTGGATTTTGTCGGAGCGGACCGGGTCAGCCGGGATCGTTACGATCGAGCGGACGTGATTGAAACGGTACGGCCTCATTTGCAGAAGTTACAGAGTGCCGGTGGGCGTACACTCGTCGAATGTACACCCACGTACATCGGGCGAGATCCGGTGCTGCTGCAAAAACTGTCGGAAAAGACCGACCTGAACATACTCACGAATACGGGGTATTACGGTGCCGCGAAGGATAAATATCTGCCGGAGCACGCGTTCGAGGAGGACGCGAATCAGCTGGCCGAGCGCTGGATCGACGAATGGGAACAGGGTATTGGAGAAACAAACATTCGTCCCGGGTTTATCAAAATCGGCGTGGATTCCGGATCCCTGTCCTCCATGGATCGAAAACTGGTCCGTGCAGCCTGCCGGACGCACCTGGATACCGGTCTGACGATTGCCGCTCACACCGGTCCGGTTACACCCGCGTACGATCAGCTGGAGGTGCTCCGGCAGGAAAAGGTGCATCCCTCTGCGTGGATCTGGGTGCACGCACGCGCCGGTGACGACCACGACCGTCAGATTCAGGCGGCCCGGCGTGGGGCATGGATCGAATTCGACGGGTACGAACCGAAAAAAACCAATACGTACGTCCGGAAACTTCGGCGGATGAAGAAGGCGGGCGTACTGCAGCGAGTACTCCTTTCGCAGGACAACGGCTGGTATCACGTCATGGATCCGGAGGGACGTGAGTTTCAGCCGTATCACCACCTGTTTACCGAACTGGTTCCCTCCCTTCTGGAAGATGGGTTTAGCAGGGAGGAGGTCCGGATGCTTACCGTGCGGAATCCGCAGGAGGCCTTTTCAATACGCGTACGATCGAGGTCCTGATTACGAACGAGGGGGGTATTGTACGCCCGCTGCACGATGCGTCATTTTTTCTCCGTGCCGATCAGGGATTTGCGGTGAAATGTGCCGGCGTCCGCGTCAAATTCATAGAACGACAAACCTCCGTCGGCCGCAATGCGCAGCGGTTCGGACAGATCCGCCTTTTCGGCCACCTCGGGATGGGCGTCGAACCGGTTCCTGTCTCCCCGGAGCGACCCGGCTAAGAAAATCGGCGTTCCTTTCCCGTAACGGTTGTTCCGGAGCTGCACGTTCTTCGTCCCTTTGATCACGACGTGTCCTTTGCCCTCGTACTCGGCGATGTTCCACTCCGCTGGATAGAAGCGCCAGAAATGGCAGGTGTCGACCGTTGTGTGACCGGCGGGCGCGGTGATGTATATACTGTTTCCATTGGCTTCAAAATACGTCCCGGAGATTGTTGTCTGCACCCCGTTAATGTTATAGACGCCGTAGCCTTTGTTCGCTTCAAAAATACTGCCGGTTACATTGATACCACTTGACCCCCACTGTTTCCGGTCCGGACCGATCTGCAGCCCGTGATGCTGGTTGCGCCGGAAGGTGGTGTTCACGATACTTACGGCGTTGAAGTGGTTCTGGCCGTGCAGACCGACGCGGTTGCTCCGGAGAATACAGTCGGAAAAATACATCTGCCATGCATAATTGACGTGGATGCCGACCGCTTGCCGGAACACATGTACGCTGCGGAACGTGGTGCCTTTCGGAACCTGTCCGGCGGGAACCTTTATACCAATGCCTGTCTGTTTTTCATCCCGTGTGAAAGTGAGTCCTTCGATCACGAACCCCGCTCCTTCCGTTCCCGGTGGGTTATACAGTTCGAGAAGAGCCGGATCAAGGTCCCGGTCATCCTCAAGGGCAACACGCTTGTTGCCCGTGAGCCGGTCGGCCCGCTGTTCGAACGCTTCTGACTGATCTCGTGCGTCCAGTGTTTTAGAACCGACGATTTCGGCCCCGTATCCAAGCAGCTGTACGCCCCAGTGTGCTTTCTTTTCACCGAGTGTAATGGTCCGGTCGATCCGGTACCGACCGGCCGGAAAGAACACTACTGCCCCGCGATGAAACCCATTCTTCCGGTCGATACGATCGATCGCCGCCTGTATCGCCGGTGACCAGTCCCCGTCCTTCACAAGGTGTTCAAATCGACGTACGTTGATTCGTCGGTCGCGTTGATCGATCGAGGTTTGCTCCGGGGTCCCGGGCTGCCCGTAAACGGTCGGAAGTACGCCGATCAGAACAGTACCCGCCGCAGACAGACAAACAGCCATGAACAAAGTTCGTAAACCGGAACGGTGGGGAATGTGATTCGTTCGATACATGGGGTTCGCGTCCCATATCGACCGAGATGTCGGGGAAGAACCCGCTGTGTTTTCCGGTGAATGCTGGTCCATCCGTGAAGCTGATCCCCTCTCCTGTCATTTTAAGCGATGTCTTACATGCAGTAACCGGATCGACGACACAGGTAACACCAGGCCACAGTGTAATGGATTATAGCATGTTGATGGGAGTGGGCGGAGCAGGACTTGAACCTGCGACCCCCTGCGTGTCGGGCAGGTGCTCTGGCCAGCTGAGCTATCCGCCCCAAATTGCTTCACAGGGCTGTTAGGCCCCTTAGCAGGAAAATTGGTGAAAACTACGGTATTTCTTCTGAAATCCCCCCGAAATCACTATGGGGAACAAGTTAGGATAGCATCCTCCCGATTCACGTGAGAAGTAGAAATACGAATTGTCCGCACACAATACGTACTCATGGAATCGGAAATAGACTATGAACCTTGCGAGAAAATGATTCTACATATCTCTGCATGAAAAATCAATTCGTATAGCTGGAGCCTGTTCCCGTTTTTCGCACCAGTGGGTCCTGTGGTTTTTGTGACCTCAGGAACCCATTCCCCTCGACTCCGCCGGGCAGTAATTCCGCACCCGATCAGGACATCCGCCCGACCCCGGTTTCCTGACGTGAGGAAGAGGTTTACGGACACCCTGGGGATCTAATGTGCCTGATGGACCGAACCGGTTATTGTTCGTCCATCCGGGAAACGACGGGCGAAATGGCCGGAGCGATACGTGGAAATTCCCCCAGGGCTCAGTGGATGCAACTGACAGCAACGGACAGAGCCCCCCCTCGATTAACATAACCAACACAATACCCATAACGCAACACCCATCCCGCAACACGCAACACTCAACACGCATCACGCGAAACCGCAATTAACACCACTAACGCAAAAGCGCAATTTCCATCTGCCACTCCTTCACCGCCTCCAGCGGCCAGACGAACATTAGCACGTTCAACAGAAACCCATCCCGAATCAGTACAATCGTCATCAACTCAAACCCGACGAACAGCACCACCGTCACCCACACCGGAACCCGGTGAGCCATGACAAACCCCACGACCATCGCCAGCACATCCATTGTCGAGTTGATCACCGTATCCCCGACAAACTGCGTGGACATCGTGTTCGCACGGTAATACTCAATCACCATCGGCGTATTCTCCGCCACCTCCCACAGCCCTTCCACCAGGATGGCGATCATCGCACAGAAAATTAACGGCCGCTCCGGAAATACCCACCGGAGGACCATGTACGAAAGAAACCCGTGAATCACGTGACTGAACACGTACCAATCCGTCAGATGCTGAGAGATCTGCGATGAATGCACGTCCCCGAACCACAACTTGACCGACCCGCACGTACAGATTACAGGCCGGTCCATGAGAACCAGAAGGACCGGAACAACCAGCACAAGCCCAGCGCTCAAAACCCAGTACCAACGTTTCTCGTCCTCAAACATAGCATCCACCTCGGCAGAGGGATAAAAAATGAATTTAAGTTTATTGAACGGGTGCTCTGTGAAACCATATCATAATCTGAGCCTGTCCGAAAAGGTGACACGCTCTCAGCGTCCGATTGTTGGTACATAACACGGAATTTTGAGAACGGATTGTCGGCTTGACATCCTGAACGCCGGCAACCGAAAAAAACGTTCAACAGGAGTAAAACTCCTCCCACTCACCAACCGCCCGGCTGTCTTTACACCAGCCTCATACGATTCTCCCGTTTTTCCGGTTTACCTCTTCGTCACCCATTCACCTGATCCCGTGTAAAAATGATCCCCCCCCCATCGCCTGCTCCTAAGCGCAACCCGGATAACCCTACATGCATAACGCAACACGCCTAACGCATCACGCCCCCATCACCTATGCCCACTTGCTCCTGTGCCCACTACTTCCTGTTTCTATAGATTTCCGGCTTCCGGCTATCGCCTGCTTTTGATGCATAACGCAAAACGCACCCCTGTCCCTTGCACCCATGCACCCCCGCACCCGTGCCCCGCTGCACAGAACCGCAACCCGCAACACCCATAACGCTTCTCACGTTTCTTTCTGTCACGACTTCATAAATTGATTCATAATAGAGCCTGTGATAGCCTGAATTCTCGATATCAAGGGGGAGATTTCTGCTGCAAGAATTCAATTTGTTCGTGGAAGAGACATGTCGAAGGAGGAGCCCGGCCAAAAGCGTGTTGTCGTTGATCCGGACGTCATGACGGGAAAACCTGTCATTCGCGGGACCCGGATTACCGTTGAACTGCTTCTTCGAAAACTGAGTGAAGGCGCGACAGAAGAAGAACTTTTCGAGGCCTTTCCTCAGCTTGAGAAAGAAGACCTCCGGGCGGCACTGGCGTATGCTGCTGAATCCGTTTCCTTAGAAGAAACGGTTACGGCATAAGTGAATGCAGATCCTTGCTGTGAATTGTGTTAACCCACAAAAATAGACCCATCATGAAAAACCTGAAAGAAAAAATCGACGCGTTAACCCCTGACGAGCGGAAAAAAGTAGAACACCTGGTAACGAAATTATTAAACGAAAATGGAGACCAGAACACTGGAAGCTTGAATCAAACATGGGCAGGGGCTTTAAAAGAGTTCAGGGAACAATACACAGCAGAAGAATTACAGGAAAAGGCGATGGATTGGAGGCGGGAATAGATGTATTTGCTGGACACCAGTGTCTGGCTTGAGCGTCTGCTCGATCAGGAGCGATCGGATGACGTCAAATTATTCCTTGACAACGTAGACTCTTCCGCTCTGGCGATAACAGATTTTTCCTATCATTCCATCGGACTCATACTGAGCCGCCTGTCCAGAAACCAAGTATATATAGACTTCACCAGGGATCTGTTTTTGGATGGTTCGGTCGAAGTCGTTCACTTTATCCGGAAGAAATTTCATCCGTAGTGAATGCCATCCATCAGTTTAACCTGGATTTTGATGACGCATATCAGTACGTGGCAGCGAAGCGTATGGGAATAAACCTGGTCACGTTTGATCAGGATTTCCAGAAAACGGATATTGAACCGATCTCCCCCGGGAAAGCTGCCGAACAAAACCTCCCCAATCAATAAGAGCTCCGTCCACCGGTTCTGTCTTCCCCAGCTATTTTTCTTCCCTGTATCACAATCCTGATCTCAACCTGATGATAACCGTGGCTGTAGTTGCCGTCGTCAACCGCCTGCTGTAACCTGGCCTATGATGATTTTTGATCCTGATCCTGATCTTTATCTTGATCTTCATCCACGGCCCGAACGACCGTTCCACTTGCCCCCAGCACCCGCGCTCCCTAGCTCCCATGCACCCCCGCACCTCCGCACCAATGCCCCCTTGCTCCCATGCACCCCCGCACCCGTGCCCCGCTGCACAGAACCGCAACCCGCAACACGCATCACGCTTCCCCCGCCTCTCACGCTTGTCAAGGGATCCCTCACCCAATCACTTCATCACGATGAGATCAAACGCAGAGGCGCAAAGACGCGGAGAAACAGAACAAAAACTGTCCGTCCAGGGATCGGTGGGATCCGTGGGATTCAACAACAGGCAGCCGGTCAGACAGTGGGCGAGAGGACGATCATGCCGGTCGACGACCGGCGAATCGCTTTCGCGATTTACGAAGAAGGGCCGAACCATCTGATGTAAAACAGCTCGTGTTCTACTAACTCCGTGTAGTATCGGTCCGACAATTCCCCTATTCATTTTTCGTGATCAATCACCTATTGGAGAAGAACTCGGGAGCACCGGCATGCCTGCCGGCAAAATAAAGTAGAAACCTTTTCTTCCGACCGAATAGGGGAGGATTTACACCTTTTCATTTACCCGCACCTTCCGGGTGCCGCGCTGGAGGGCGTTGATACACCCGCCTTCATTCCCCACGGACGTACGATCATACCTTTGATTTTCAGTCATACTGATTTTCAGATAAAATGAATTTCTGACTCAAACGTTACAATGCTGACAGATGAGCGAAAAAACCAAAACGATTAACATCGGTAAACGCGGCGTTATTACCATTCCAAAAGACCTCCGTGAAGAGCATGATCTGAGCGCCGGAGATCAACTCACCCTGATCGACGTTGGCGGGGTGCTTGTGATGTCTCCTGAAACAACAGAAGTGAACCCGATTGCCGATCGGATCCGGGACCGCCTCAAAAAAGAAGGAGAAACCATGGCCTCCGTGCTCAACACCCTGCGTGAAGAGCGAGAATCGTATGACGCCGGTTCCTGAACTCTTCCTGGATACCAGCGTTCTGGTGTCTGCGGTCTTTTCCGACACCGGTGCCGCCCGTCGACTTCTGGAACTGGGGGAATTCGGGGTGGTTCAGATCGTCGTGAGCCGACGTGTGGTCACCGAACTGGAGCGGGTTTTGGAACGAAAACAGCCGGAGCTGAAAGCCGACTTCCTGCTCCTTCTGGATTGTGCCAATGTAGTCGTGCACGACGATCCCGAGCCCGAGGAGATCCCCTCGTTCCCTGATTCGCTGCCAGCTCCGGGCGACCGTGACATTCTTGCCGCCGTCATTGATCGAAACGTGGACTTCTTCGCAACATTCGATCGAAACGACATGCTGGAATCGGACCGGATTCGCGAAAAAACGACCGTCCCCCTCGGCACCGCCGGAGACGCCCTGAACTGGGTCCGTGCCCGGATCTCTCCTTAAACTGGTCTTTTCACGAACACATTTGATATACCCCGCCACGTAATCAGGAAATCACTGAACGCCCCCGACCGCTACCGGGACCGGACCGGCAAATGGATCGACCTGAACGCCCTGAAGACATAACACGGAATTACGCACCGTAAAAACAAACAATTTAAAAAATACCCACGACCGATAGAATCGAACCGGATATCGCAAACCGGGAACGAAAGCATCCCTGCTTTTGAAAAAGAGAAGAAGGCAAAGATGCCTTCCCTCCAATAATCCTGTGGAACACGGCATGTCTCCTTCCCCCTGTATGGATTGTGAACGATCCTCTTTATATTTTCCCTTTCGAGTTACGACTTCCGCCTTTCGGCTGCTTTTTTCCTGCCGCCTGTCGGCTACTGTTACACGCAACATGTACTCCTGCTCCCATGCTCCGATGCCCCATGCACAGAATCGTATAACGCACAACCCAACACTCATAACGAAACCAACGCAAATAACGCAAATGCTTCTCGAAATCCAGACGCAAGAACCCATATAATCTATTGGTTCACGATCTCTGACCTGTATTAATGGGATATAGTTATGAACATCACAATCGAGTTAACCGAACAACAAAAAGAACGACTGTCCAAACTCGAAAAGGAGTACGGAATATCCGGACAGGAACTTGCCAGGCTAATCGTTGAAGACGCCATGGCAGGACCGGACGAGGAATTCAAACGGCGGGCGGACAAAATTATTGATCGCAATGAAGAATTGAACGAACGACTTGCGAAATGACGTATCTCTCCCTGCGCGATGTATTGTACATTCATAAACGGGTCATCGAGCAG
>CAYXQY010000169.1:0-8220 GCA_964466525.1 uncultured Planctomycetia bacterium | reverse complement strand
TTGTGAAGTACCCTTTCAACGATTCGGAAGATATAGAGGACTGGCAACGAACGAATACGGCCGGATTAACACTTGATTACCGGTCTCAAGACCGTTCGGTTCAGTTTTCCGGTCACGGGCTGTGGCTTCATCGTATGGAATTCTCCGGTACGATGAACCTGAACGTTCATCTGGCGAAACAACAAAACGTACCGAATATCGGGGGAGTGGTGATGTGGTCCGGCGGTCGAGGATACAGAGGGATGTTAAACTGGCATTTCCTCGGGACCTCCTCGAACTACACCGACCCCGTTTCGACTGTGCTACAGATATTGAGTTTGCCTGATCTTCCCGAAGAGGCTGACTATACACAGGTTCAGCTTAACACTCTGGAAAAAACCGGGAACATCAAACGATCCGGAACGGAAAACATACGATTTGGCGTGGCGAGGGAACAACGGTCCCTGACACTGCGTTTCAATGGTCGTGAGCTTCTCGCCGTCGACGACGGAACATTAGAAACAGGCCGGTCAGGTCTTATTTTCGAGGGGGCAAACGGCCGTATCGAACAGATAACGCTTTCCGGCAGGCCGGATCAAGATTGGTTTGATCGGGCCGTACAACAAAATAACCTTACGGAACTGAGGGAGAACCTGAAGCAAACTGCACTGGCACCCCCTGATAAAAACAGTACTACCGAATCAGAACAGGTGGTTAGAGCAATCAATCTTGGTGGTGGAGAAGTGATTGTCGGAGGGATAAAATTTGAACAGGACCCATTTCAGGAAAACACCAAAGACTCGAATGCCGGTCGTACGTCCTCCGGAAATCCCCGGAACGAATCGACTTTTACCCAGGTCATGCAAAACCAGCGTTTCGGTCCGGGCCTCTCTTATAACGTATCTGTTCCGGAGGGGACGTACGACGTGACTTTGCTGTTCATTGAAAATAACTGGGAGACGTCCGGAAAACGTCTGTTTGACATCTTCATAGAAGGGAAGAGGGTGCTCAATAATTTTGATATATACGAAGAAATCGGAGGTAAGAACATCGGTATTACAAGAACGTTTCAAAATATTGAGTCCGGGGATCGGAAACTTCGGATTGAGCTTGAAGGTTCATCAAATGCTGAAACAGACGAAAACGCAACGCTGGCCGGCCTGATCATACGGCGTTCAACTTCGTCTAAGCCGGGGACACAAGCCGAGGACGACGAAGGTTCAAATACGGATTCTACGGACACTGGAGGTGAATCAAACGGAAAACCAAAAGAAAAAGCTGAGAACATTCCCTCCGGCAATTCGGAAACGGAGCCTGCCGGAACATCTAACCCGGAACAGCAAGGTTCGAAGACCGTTCTTGATTATCAGGACGTGGACCCCGGCGAAATTGCGTTCGGAATTAATTTCGGCGGTAATGAAACGAAATGGAAAACGGTCACGCTCAACGGGGATCCATTTGGGGACAGGGGGCAAAAAACGCGTTACGGCACGATTTCAACGAAGCATAGGGGATCACAACCCGCGTCTCTGGAAGATATCTATCGCACAAATCGTTGGGGGAAAAACCTCCGGTACACGTTTCCTGTAGCGAATGGTACGTATAGTGTGCGACTTTTTCTCGTGGAGGACTGGTGGACCAAATCCGGAACACGGATTTTTGATATATTTGTTCAGGGGAAAAACGTTCTCGAAAACTATGACATTTTCGAGGAAACAGGTGAGAGAAACGTGGGCGTTACGAAAACAGTACGTAAGGTAAAAGTGAAGGACAGACGACTGAACGTACGCATGACCGCTACTGAAAACAATGCGGTTGTGTCGGGCATTCTGATCAAACGAATCGAATGACGGGGTCGTTCACTCAACGGTCGGTACCTTACATCAACACGTCCTCAGGAAGAAGCCTTACAGGTCACAAGCTTTTTACGACGATAAGTGGTCAGTAGGGGAATTATCCACATTCATACACGAGTTTTCATTCGATTGTTGACCGAACGTCCACAGGGTTTCCGGACGGATCGCTTGCCTCCTCAATATTTACCAGCGGAGGCTCCACTTCGGAACCGGTCCCGGATATATATAGATCTACAACTCGAATTTGCCCGGACGGAAACGGCTGCCTGAACAAGACAGAAATAATTTTTGTCTGTTCGTGTTCTTTGGAGGAGGAATCAGCGGATCTTACAAAATTCAGGATGGAATCGGGATGTACTGTCTCCACCGAATCGATCACTCCGGATTGAAGTGAGATACGTAACCGGACACTTCGGAGTTCCCGATTTCCGGTTTGTAAGGTAATCGTACGCCGGAAGGAAGCCTGCACGGTAGCTTCCGTGCTGGAGACAGGACTTGATGATTGAGTTTCATGTTGTCCACCAAAAATAAACGGAATAATAGCAAGTAAAACGACAAGTCCCAGTCCCCATGGTATCAGGCATAGGACCTGTTTAAGATCCGGATCCATCGCCGTTTTCCCAGCATCCCCGTCCGAAATACTGGATGCAGTTGTCCGAACCTCGGACAGCAGGTCACTTTCATCACCTTTGGGAAACGGAGGGAGATCAAGGTCCTTAATCTCAGATATATGTTCCTGCATAATTCGTACTCCGTCGACGACTGCACGACACTCCTCACAGGAATCCACATGAGCTGAGAGATCCGATTCCCCGGCTGGCTCCGTCGAATCCGGTTGATTGGAAAGAAAGTTAAGCCATGTGCGTTCAGAGGCTAACGAACAATTTTTCGTATGCGTTTTCGGATCGTCGTCCGGTTGCATACAAACACGTAACCGACGGAGGGCTTCATCGGTTCGAGCACGAACGGCGTTCGGAGAGGAACCTGTGACCTCGCTCATTTCATCCGCTGAGAAACGGCCGAAAAGATGCAGACCGGCGGCGGTTCGTAATGGAGCTGGAAGAGCGGAAAAACAATCAACGAATGTTTCTGCCGTCCGTGTCACATCGTGGTCCGATCCGGGACCGGTCCAGTCCCCCTCCCCGGCAAATGATTCACGATGCACGTTCCAGTTTGATTGTCGTGAAACGGGATCACGCTGCTGATCCGAAACGAATTCGGTGGCCTGGTGATATAAGTACGTTCGAACGTGTTGTCCGGAGGACCAGTTCTTCAGATCTTCAAATAACGTTTCGAAGACCTGTTTGACCGTACTTGTCGTAAATTCCTGATTCCCCGTCACAAGCCAGACATATCGCAGCAGCTGATCCCGGTAGTTAAAGTATACCTGTTCCATGGCCTGAATGTCTCCGTCCGAGGCTCGCTGTATTAATTCTTGACTGTTTAGTTCATGATATAGAACCTCGGGATGTTGGTCGTGCCGTGTGTCCCCGGTCATGACAGGAAGAAAGAATGAAATCAGAATTCGAATTACAGGAATTCCTCAAGATCCTTACTCGTAAGCTTCCGGACAAACTGTTTTACCTTTTGAGCCCGGTCAAGCGGACAAACAAGTGTTGCGTCCTCCGTGAATTACCGCCAGTTGATCTACTCCGAGACACGCGACAATGGCCGTATTTCCAAAATGATCCACCGTCTGACGAATCAGGGATCGCTCCGCGATCAGATTGACAAGTTGTTTCGGGGTCTCCCGCCGGCGGACCGGCCAGAAACGTGTGCCGGAGTACCCAGCCGAAATAACCGGATACAGATTCATGGAAACCAGGCTTTTTTACGTACGGAACCTGAATTTTTTAGCTCTCCGGGAGCGTAACGGTTCCTTCGAGCCACTCAGGGAAGATTGTTCGGTCAAGGGTCCGAGACCGGGCAAACTCCCTGTCGTTTTGTTCGGGATAATCCGAACGGTAGTGAACACCGCGTGATTCCTTCCGTGTCAGCGTAAGAAACGAGATCAAACGGCTGAGCGTATACATGTTCTGAACCTCCCAGCCTGCCGTGCTGTGCATCTCACGATCAAGAAGGTAACTGCACCAGAAATTCAGCTTGTAAATCGCATCCTTCAAACCCTCTCCCGACCGTATAATTCCACATTGACGCCAGTTTAAACTCTGAATCGAGTTTCTCATATCCTTGAGATCAATAAATTCAGGAGATCGTTTCTCGTTGGTACTCGAGGATCGGATATGGTCGATATCTGGAGTAAAAGATGCTGAGAGCCGTTCCTGCGCTGCCTTACCGCACCTGTAACCAAATACGAGACCCTCCAGAAGAGAGTTGCTGCCCAGTCGGTTCGCTCCGTGAAAACCCGTACTGGCCACTTCGCCTGCAGCATACAGGCCGGGGATGGAGGTTTCCCCTCGAGAATCCGTCTTTACACCACCCACGAGATAATGCGCGCTGGGATGTACGGGAACCGGGTCCGTAGCCACGTCAATATGGAACTCCTGACACAACTCCGACAACCGGGGAAACCGTTCGTGAACGAATTCGGGATCAAGATCGGACAGGTCAAGATAAACGCATGTATCATCGGTTTCGGCGATGTGCTCCACGATACCCCGACTTACGATATCCCGGGGTGCTAATTCCCCGTCCGGATGATATTCTGTCATAAAACGGTTCCCTTCACGGTCAATTAACTTTGCGCCTTCACCCCGAACGGACTCACTGATGAGGGACCGTCCGGACCCGGCGATATAAAGCGTGGTGGGATGGAACTGATAGAATTCCAGATCCCGGAGCACAGCACCCGCACGGTACGCCATCGCCAGACCATCTCCGGTGGTAACCTTGGGATTTGTGGTTTCCCTGTACAGTTGGCCGGCCCCTCCGGAACACAGTATGACAACAGGACTGAACAGCAATTTCTTTTCTCCGTTTCGATTCTGGATAACAACCCCACAACAACCCTCGGAATCCGTCAGTAAATCGATTGCGAACACCTCCTCTCGAACTTCTACCCGCTCGGTTCGATTGATTTTGTTCTCCAGGGTTGCGGAAAGTTCTTTACCGGTCCGGTCTCCACCGGCGTGGAGTATGCGCCGTTCGGAATGTCCCCCCTCCCTTGTAAAGTCAATTTCACCTTCATCTTCGTCGAAATCAGCCCCCCACTCGATCATTTCTCGTACGCGTGCCTGACCTTCTTTCACCGCTTCCCGAACCAGGGGTTCATCAGCCAGTCCCTTTCCGGCGTCGATGGTGTCATCTGCGTGTCTTTCGGGGGTATCATGCGGGGATAGCGCAGCGGCAATTCCCCCCAGTGCGTAGTTCGTGTTGCTTTCCTTAAAATTTTCTTTCGTGATCATCAGAACCTCGCATTGTCCGGAGATTTCCAGTGCGGCCCGGGACCCGGCGATTCCGGTTCCCACAACAACCGCAGGGATCAGTTCGGAAGGAATATCCCTGGGGTCAAATTTAGCAAGGTATCGAGGCGCGTATTTCTGAGTGTACACCACTTTTTCCTGTCAACGAAAATGATCAAAGTCAAGCAAGTATTAAAATACGAGGGTTATGAACCACACGAAACGGAACGCCTGTCATTGCAGGCAACGTTTATACCGGCTGCTATCCCTGACCCTCATCTCCGGTGCGGATGACACCTCACCGGGAAGAAAGGCCTGATGAAACCGTTCGTCTGTAGTGGAGTGAACTGTCAACCAGCGGCCCCATCCCAACCTGTTTTTACGTCTACTTGAAGGCGAAAACCGATTATCATTGATTTTATTTTAACAGGTTGGAAGGGGGACCACAATTAAATTTAATTAAAATCATTCTCAGATACGGATGTGCTTGACAAATGTGACGCAGAACTCTATAATTCCTTCGGATTTCTGAAAAACGTCATAGGTTCAGCCTGCGTCTCACGATCGTTTTAAACAGGTGGGTCGTCGCTGAAGCTGACGTTCAGATGAGTGCAGTCCGGACTGGAGTTCCTAATGCGTTTAGAAGAAGAGCAACGTGTCGGAAACATACGTGTTGATCTTGAACATTTTTCCTGAAACGAAATCTGATGAGACAACTTAAAGAGAATTGGCTCGATCTGTTTCAGCTGTTCCGGGTATCACTTCATCTCCCAAAGCTGTTGTTTAGTGCCGTTGGAATCCTGTTAAGTATCATTTCGGTCGGTGGGCTCACATTTTTATTTGGAGCGTCGGAAGGTGTTTACCAAAATATTTGGGAACGTGTACATCCACTGACTGATTCCGTGTACTCTCTGTTTCTATACGTGTTTCAGGTGCCGGTTATTGCCTCCCAGCGGTTCATTTCTCAGTCACCGGTCTGGAAAGTACTGATCTGGGGTATATTATCTGTGGTTCTTCTGCTGGTCATCTGGTCGTTCATCGGAACGGCCATTTCACGTCTTGCCGCCGTCGAAATTACCCGGGATGAACGGATTGAAGGAGGCGAAGCCCTCTCGTTTGCCTGGGATCGAGCAGGTTCCAGCATCATGTCGTTCGTCCTTCCGGTCCTTGGTTTTGCATTTTTTGGTGTGGTCATTTCAGTGGTATCGCTGCTCGTTAATATCCCCGGGGTCAATATCCTCGTCATGCTGTTCTTTCCCCTGGCGTTGCTCGGGGGATTCGTCATGGCACTCATCGCCGTGGGCACCATCGGAGGCTGGTCGATGTTTATCCCGTCCATTGCTGTTGAAGGCACGGATAGCTTTGATGCCATCAGCAGGGGGTTCAGTTACGTTCTGTCACGGGTCTGGCATTTCATATGGTACAAACTTGTTTCCACCGGATACGGTCTGATCTGCACTGCCTTTGTGGGAACATTTGCTCTGTTGATTCTCCTTTTTACGAACGGTGCCGGGTATCTTACCACGGAGTTCCTCTGGTTTGACTTTCAGGATATCATTGACGTGAACCTGGCGAACGCCTCCTGGGATACACAGATCACGGGGGTGGTCTATTACTCATGGGTCCTGCTGTTTCAGTTTCTGGTCGTCGGGTTTATCATCTCCTATCACTTCTCGTGTTCCACACTCGTGTACCTTTTGATGCGAAAGCAGGTGGATGGGATCGACATGGAGGAAGTCTTCGAAGAACTGGATGAGGAGGAGGACCTTCTCTTCGACGAGGAAACCTTCGAGGAAGAGGAGGAAGAAGGACCTGAGGACGAAACGTCCGAATCCGACGAGTCCGAGGAAACTTCCGGTGATTCAACGGAACAGGAAGAGACGGACGAAGGACCGGAAGAAGAAGAGGAGGAGGAGGAGGAAGAGGAAGAGGAAGATGAAGAAGATGCTGAGGAGAAGGAAGAATTTGAATGCACCGAGCCGGATTGTGATCGAAGTTTCGACACGGAATTCGGCCGGGACCAGCATCACCGACTCGTTCATCAGAATGATGATGACGAGGACGAAGGCTAAACGAGTGGCCAAATAAAACGAGCTTTTTGGAAACGGGCCAGTTCGTTTTGTTCTGTTCTTTCATCTGCTCCTTACGGGCCGGTACTCAGACACGTGTCCTTCGAAGGTCGTCTCATGTCTCGTGTATTCCTGGTACTGCTCCTTCCACTGCTTACGCTGACGTCAGGATGCGTTGAGCGCAAGCTTCTCATTCATACCGAACCTGATGGGGCACGGTTCTATCTCGACTACGAGGATCAGGGAACCACGCCCGTAGAAACGAATTTTTCGCACTACGGTGAGCGGTTTGTACGCATCGAGAAACAGGGGTATCAAACAAGGCTGGAAACGGTTCAGCTTTCTCCCCCCTGGTATTCGTTTTTCCCGGTGGATTTTGTCTTCCGTACACGATACACGACCGTCGAGAACGGACCTTTCAGCTTGAGGCATTCGAGCTGCCGGATCCCGGAGAAACCCTGGACAACAACCAATCTCGAGAAAAGGTTCTTGAACGAGCAAACACCCTGCGCAAATCCTCTCCCGACCCCTCCTTACATACGGAAGACGACGGATGATTTCCCACGTACCAGATTTCAGGGGGGCGGACGTGACGGTCATGGGACTCGGCCTGCACGGAGGCGGTACCGGCGTGACTCGTTACCTGATCGAGCAAGGCGCTCATGTTACGGTAACGGACCTGAAGCCCGCCGATGAACTTCGGGAAAGTTTAAACGAGTTAAAGGACCTTGATGTATCGCTGACCCTCAATGAACACCGGAAACGTGATTTCAGAACGGCGGATTATGTGATCGTAAATCCAGCCGTTCCGATGAATTCACCTTATCTTGACGTGGCACGGGAGAACGGGGCGGAGTTCGAATCAGAGCTGAATTTGTTTGTCAAGCAATGTCCGGCTCAGGTAATCGGTATTACCGGCAGTGCCGGTAAAAGCACAACGACGTCCATGATCGG
>CAYXQY010000168.1:0-8364 GCA_964466525.1 uncultured Planctomycetia bacterium | reverse complement strand
TTCATACCTTGAGAATGCGGATGCTCTTTTTTGTTCTGTTTTGTCGTCTGTTTGGTGATCCGTTCTTCTACCGGCACTGCCTTTCGGCCTGACCAACAGGAGCCAGCAGATTACTCAACACCAGGAAATTGTTTTAGGTATTCGGCTGACCCCCTGAGAAGCGGTATTGATCGTAGGTGGGAATGCTTTATAGGGCCCGTAGCTCAATGGTAGAGCAGCGGACTCATAATCCGTTTGTTCCAGGTTCGAGCCCTGGCGGGCCCATTATTACGTTATGGTGTCATCGTGTGGCCGGCTGTGGGGAGGGACGATGAAGGTGGATCGATCACAGTTCGAAGAATATGTACGAGAGGCCGTCGAGCGTTTGCCGGCGTCGTTCCGGCAGTACATGGATAACGTAAGCATCATTGTTGAGGACACCCCTTCGGAACAGCAACTTCGAGAAAACGGTGTGCCCCCCGGTCATACGCTTTTTGGTCTCTACGAGGGCGTGCCGAAATCGGAACGTGGGAACTATGGGTTCGTGGCTCCCGATCGTATCACGATCTTTCAGGAGCCGATTCAGCGTGCATCGTCAAGCCGGCGGGAGGTGAAGCGACAGGTGCGTGAGACCGTGTGGCACGAAATTGCACATCATTTCGGGATGGACGAGGAACGGGTCCGACGCATGGAGCAGCAGCGAACCCGGGTGTCCGAAGAGGAAGACGACGGGAACGGGACCGAAGATTCATAGGGGGATAATTCGGGGATAAGACGGATCGGTCAGGTGCGAGGTTACCAGGAGGTCACGTCGTCGTTTCCGCCGTTGTCGTTTTTCATGTCCGGGCCGATGGACCAGATCTGGTGTTTCATCGGGTGGACGTACGTGGCGGTGTCCGGGTTTTTCGCCGGGTGCACCTGAAAGGTTTGCTGGTTCCTGTCCACGTACAGCCCAATTTTTCGGGGTTTGTCGTAATCTCGTCGGTGAATGTAAATAAGTGGGTTGTCCCAGAGGTCCGTCATTTCTCGCAATTCGTTGTTGCCGAAATACCAGCCGGTGACGTTTTTGCTCACCCGGTCCCCGTCGATGTTCGAAAACCGGTTCTCGTCCCACTCCAGGTACGGCCCGTTTAATTTTGTGGTCATGAGGGCGGCCGTCAGTGATTCGATTCCGTTATTGTATTTGTTGACCCGGATCTCATCCGACAGATCCGTGAGGCGGGTCGGCGGATAGTCGCCGAAATCATTGTTGTACGTTTCGAGGCTGGTGGAGATCCGTTGAAGGTCCGTTTTCATGGCGTCCCGGTTTGCCTGTCCCCTCATGTGAACGTAGGACGGAATGATCAACCCGGCGAGAATGCCAATGATCGCGATCACAACCAGCAGTTCAACGAGTGTAAATCCTCTGGGTCGTCGATTCATCATTTTTTACTCTTTGAACTGATGAATAAGCTGGAACGAATTCAAGCGGAGGTCGACGGAACGTCCCCCGGGTCCCGAAATAAAGAAAATGACCTTTCGGCTGGAGTTCTGGTTGAAGTTGTCCGGTGCGAACCGATCCAGGTTGATCCGGTCCGTATGACCGTTAACTTCCACGTACCAGCTGGCGTCCGACGATGTATTTTCCCTGAGGAGTCGTAAGCTATACCTTCGCTGTTCCCCGTTCTGTTTTTGAGCCGGGATGGGATGTTGAAGGGGGTCCCATTCAGAGATCGGGGCAAAGCCTTCCGTACGAGCGAAGACGCCTTCAGACGGCTGTAACGGATAGTAACCGGCGAGCAGAAGCGAGGAAGGGGTATCGTTTTCTGTATTGAGCAGTCCCACGCCGACAAAGAGTTCCCCGGATGCTTCGGGAATCGAGCCACTGAACCGAGCGGAAATAAATTTTTCGCTGGTAGGGTGGGACAGTCGTGGAAAGGAAGCCGGCTCGGAGAACGTTCCTGAGAAGGACACATACCCCGGATTCCCGTCGATTTGAATCGACGTATTATCGGTATGCCGGGACCAGTTGCCACCAAACACACCGTTTTCGGAGTTCGTGGATGTGTCAAATGTATCCGTTAGCTGCCGGCGTTTACGGGTATCGCTGACAATCGTTTTTAGCTGTGAAACATAGGAGGACAGGTGGTCCGGAACGTCGGAGATCTGTTCAAGTATGGCCGACGCCCGCTGTGTCTTCTTCAGGGAGAGAAGGGTGTATGCCCGTATGGTCCGGGTGTACGCTGTGCCGGAGGATGATGCAGGCATTCGATCCTGTTCGTTGAGGTGTCGAAGGGCTTCTTTTCGATTATCTTCAACGATGTACGAATAGGCCATTAGATCGTGTTTCCGCCAACTGTCCGGGACCTGGTGACGCAGGAAGCTTCTCGCAAAGCGGCTCCGTCCATTCCTGAGAAACGTGTAAGCAAGACCTGTGGCGCCGGGCTGGAACGAGGAATTCAGGGTGTATACCTGCTTGAACAGGTCGTGGGTCGATGGTTCCGTGGTTTGTTCGGGGTCTTTGTCTTCCGTTTCTGGCATTTGTTCTGCCGGTCCTTCATTGTTTTTGCTCTCCGTGCCACCGGGCGGGCTGTCGGTCTGAGGGGGGTCTGAGTACGTTGTTCCGGAGGGCGCGGAATCCTGATTTTCCCGGGGGTTCTGTGTGTCGGGTGATTGTTGCGAGTTCGCGTCCGACGTGTCTGGGTCGTCCGAACCTGACGTACCGTCGGAATCTGGTTCAGGATTTTCCCGGTCCGAGGGAGAAGAGGAGTCGCCGCCGGGTGGGCCGGACGTGGATGAATCGGTTTCCTGATGTGGGTCCGGACCGTTGGACATCAGGGCGTTTCGTGCCCGGTGATAGGCATATACGAAATTATTGTTCCTGGTTTTGATGGTTCCGTCTACCCCTTTCCCATCCAGTCGGTTCACGGACAATGCCTGACGTCCCATCCGGTGTTCGAGTCGATACGGGGCAATCTGGTTGCAGGTGGAGAAACTTTGCTCGCTTACCGACGGCTGTTCGAGGGCGAGCCCGAGCATGCCCAGGTTGTGCCAGAGGGCGTACGAGGACGGTATCTGTTCCAGGCCGCCGATCAGTACGGAATATGCCTGCTCGACCTCGTCCTTTTCCAGATGCATTCGACTCCGGA
The DNA here is from genome assembly GCA_964466525.1 of uncultured Planctomycetia bacterium. Classification (GTDB taxonomy): domain Bacteria; phylum Planctomycetota; class MHYJ01; order CAYXQY01; family CAYXQY01; genus CAYXQY01. Next base: position 5,257 of record CAYXQY010000168.1, on the reverse strand, counting down.
GGGCAAGGGCGACCGGCCATGCGAAATCGAAATTCTCCGTGACGTCCGAGGGTCCGGGCAACCGGGTCACCCGCTCCCGCGCTTTTGACCGGTCCTCAGTTGCCCACTGATGGTAAATCTCTGCAAACCGGTACAATTTTCGTTTCGGGGACGAGGCGTCCTGGCCACTGGTTTCGGAGCGGAGTTTCTTCACGTCTTCCCCGGCTTTTTGGTGGTTTCCCAGCCTGTGGAGGTACATGAACCGCTGGAGACGAGCGCGAAAGAACAGCGGATATTGATCAATCGCTTCCTGAAGGGTTTCCGTGGCCCGTTGTTTTAACCCGAGGTCCCATTGTACCCGGGCCATATGAAACAGGAGCTGATGCGCGTCGACGTCGGTGGACGAAATGCCATCCCGGAGTACCTCCATTGCTCTGTCGTGGGCACCGGCATGACGGTACAGGCGGGCGGCCTGTCGGTAGAGGGAAGTGGAGGGAAGCTGGTTTTCCAGGTAGGATCGGATCAGGTCCGCGCCGACTTCGGGCCGTCCGATTTCTGTTGCCTGCTGGACCAGCGCCTGAAGTGTTTGACGGTTTGAAATCGTTCCCTGTTCGTCGATTTTTTTTCGCAGTTCGTCGAGCGGGGTTTTTGCGGGTTTAACCTTCAGATCATTGAGGCTGAAGCTCCTGGATTTTCCCGTGGATAAGACGCGGAAGGTCAGGAAGTAATCGGAGCGATCCACGATCGTTCCTTTTAACCAGCGGTCTTCCTCCTTCAGGTATATGCGGTCGTGTGGCTCGTATTTTTTCTGGAAGGAAGCGATAGACGGATCGGAATTGGTTGATTGTGTGATGGAACCGGCAAGGTTTTGCAGTCTGGTGGTGTCTATGGGCAGATCGGCCTCCGTACCGGCCAGATCGTTGATGAGCGGAGACCAGTCGCCTCCCGCAGGAGGAGGTAACGGGAGGAAAAAGGAGGATTTCGGAAGATCAAGTGGCGGGAGAGGTGGGCGCGAGGGGGTTTCGGGGGGGACCGAATGCCACCGGCGCGTAGGACGAAACGGGTGGTTCTGCGTGTCGGGAACGTATTCGCGGGCTGATGTCCGGAATCGAACGGGGTCCTGCAATGAGGCGGATGGGAGGTTCGGTTCCGTCGTTGTGTTTCCTTCTTCGGGAGCCGGTGGGGAAACCGTTCTTGGGGTGTAGTAGAGGGTGATTGCTCCGATCAGAATGGAACAGATCAGTGTGACCCAGCCGATGTTCTGTTTGAGGGAGATCATTACGGAAGTTTAGTTAAATAGCGAAGAACTGTTGTCGGATTGTTCGGATTCTCGGGTCGTGTCCGTGGATTCAGTTTCACCGGGGAAATCCCGACCGGCATGCACGGGAGCAGCAGTGAATTTGACCTCCAGAAGGGGATCGTCCCGATCTACAGCCGTGCCGTCATCGTTCTTGCGAATGGACAGCGAGAGCAACTGAAGATACGCGTCAGGGGTCTGTAGCCGGTGGAGGACGGATAACGTCTTGTCGAGTGTTGCACTGAAGGTGACGGTTAGCGGGGAGGTCAGAAGATGCATCTCGTCGGTTTCGTTCAACCGGGTTTTCAGGTTGTGTTCGGAGGGGGAGGATGAGACGGAGATCCCCTCGATCGACGCCACTTCCGTATCAAGAAGAAGTGAATGGAGGTGTTTGGCCACGTAAATTTGGCGGAGTTGATTCCAGAAGATGTCGGGGTTGGGTTCGTCCGGTAACCCTGTGGCATCGTCGGGCATGGACCGATTGTGTTTCCTGTATAGCTCCTGAAGTTGATTAAGCACCTTTGAAGTGCGGTCCCCGATCATCACCTCGGGGGAATCCGGCCGATTTTCCGGGAGTGATTCCCCGAAGATGAACCGCATTTGCCGTTTTAGTTGATCCCGTCGTTCCGTGAGCATGCGAACCTGGTTCGAGAGGGACATCATGCCGGAAGGATCCGGTAACTTTTGCTCAAGCCGCCGTTGCTCACCGGATAGGTTCCGGACCGAGGAGCGGAGTGAGCTTCGTTGGGAGATGCCGAAGACGATATACCCGAGGCAAAGGATGTTTATCAGGCCGCCGACCAGAAAAATGATTGTGGTCCTACCGGGTTTTTGCAGACGCATTGCTGGTTGTCAGTGAAAGAAGAAAACGGAACTGTTTATGGCCTCCGTCGTCTTTCTCCCGCGGTTTTCGTTCAACCGAGAACCGGGTGGTTTCTTCGATGTTCTTTTTGTACCGACTGATGACGTTGAGGGAATTCGGAACATGTCCGGGAACGAACCCGTCCACCTGTACGGTCCGATTTTCGAGGAGTTTCATCGAAGACATCGTGGCCTGATCCGGCTGAACTGCAGGGAGCTGTCGGAAGGCCTCAAGCACGACCAGGCCCTGCTCTCGAATTTTGCTGATCCGGGTGACCTGTTCATGAAGCGATCTGGATTTCTGGACCTTTTGATTGAAGGTGGTTTCACGCTGACGCAGGCTGGTAAGTTCCTGCTGGAGGTTCTGCCGGGTGGAGTTCAGTTCCTGATTGTTTCGGTATGACTGAATGCCATAAATCAGAAAACAGAGAAACAGAAAGGAGAACCCGACCATGGCCGGCAGGTCCACCTGCCACCAGGTTTCTTTGTCCTTTGCAGCGGGTGTTTTGAACAAAAGCAGATCCTGTCGTCCCTGATCCTGAGCGAGGGCAAGCCCCAGGGTGGTCGCCCATTCAGGACCGATTTCCCTGAACGCGCTCTTCTTGTGATCGGGAAGGTTACTGTGATCGACCTGTTCGGCGGGGTTCAACACGTCGATTGATTGGCCGAACGCCGTGCTGAGTTTATCGGGAAGAGCCTTAATTCGAGCGGCCGGCCCGCAGATCAGCAGACGGTCCGGTTGATCGGGTAGATCGGGGAACTGATCCGAAAAGTAGTCGTAAGCCGTTGAAAGTCGAAGAGACAGCCGGGAAACACCGGATTTAACCAGTGATTCCGGGTTTTCCACTCCGGTGTCCGTCCGTCCTCCCTGCCCGACGAGGCGCTGATATAGTTCGGTGTTCGAAGCGGACGCGGACGAGGCGTCGAGAATCGTGGAGATCCCCCCTCTTGTATTTCGTGCTGCGATCAACTGTTCATTACGGACAAGACAGACGTCGATTGAATTGTATCCGAGCCATCCGAGCATGATCACGTCCCCGGACGACCGGGACGAATCCGAGCAGCACCGGTACGTCTCGAAGATCGAGATCGCATCCGGGATACACGCGTCGATCTGCAGGTCGTGGTGTTTCAGAAGTTCACTGGCCTGTATGATCCATTCGGTGCGAAGTATGCCGAGCAGAATACCAACTTCGTTCGTTTCGGAATGTGGGATCGGCACCCGCTGAAAGGCATGGGTTAACGATTTCTCCTGGTGTGAACCGGCAAATTGCTGAACTTCTTTCGAAACAAGCTTTTGAAGTTCCTGTTCGTTCCGTGCAGGAAGGGTTACGTGTCTCAGGCTGAGGTGTTTTCCGGACACGCCGATGTACGCGGAACCCGAGGGGAGTGTGTAGTCCTTCTGATACTTGACGAAACCGCTCTGCCAATCCTCGTACGGCTGTTTGAACGGAAAATAGCCCGCTCTTTCGATTCGGACATCGCCGTTGCTCAGGCGGGCGGCATCAAGTATTCGTATTCCGGTTTGATCAATTGCTATTCCCGTTCCCATTGGTTTCCCCGGTACTGGATGTGGAATCGTTGTTCAGAAATGATTTCGCTTCCTCGCTGAACGAGCGGTCGGGATATCGAGCGACCAGTTCCTTCGCCAGCTTTTGGGCAAGTGACGTTTTTCCGGCGTTCCGGAAGGTGCGGAACTGTTCGTACAGCTCCTTTCCGTGGTTCATGTCGGAGGTCCGGTCCATCCGCGTTTGCTCCTCTCTCAATTTTCGTTTCAATGCCGGGATCTCGAATTCACCGGCGAGGGATCCAAGCCGGCGCTCGATTTCTTTCGCCTCTTTTAATCCTTTCTCCGCCAGTGCAGGGCTGTCCATGTGTTCGGTGGTTTCCAGTGTTTCACGGATCTGTCGTATCTCGAACTCAATGCGTGATTCGACTTCCGACAGGAGCTGTTCGAGCTCGTCCTGATGTTCCTCGATTCGTTCGAAGGGCTGTAACGACCGGAGCCGGGTCAACGCGGATTCGTACGCTCCGTTTTGAATATAACGCCGTATGTTCTCGGGGGAGACCCCTGTGGCATCCGGGTGGAGCGGTTGTTGCTGCCGTTCATGGGATAGCGTCAGGTCAAGCTCGAGGTCGTTGGTCCCGGATGACATGGCGTTCGGTGAGAGGGCGGAAACGGGAAGGAACGCAGTGACCCTGAGTAGATTTTCCCCGTCGGTCCGGGTCCGAACGGTCATTGGACGGGAAAACGTGAGGAGAACGGGTTCGTTTGCCAGGGGAAGGCGTATGCCCGCGACGCCGGTTTGCTCCCCGCTTTCGGACGGATTTACAAATCCACTTTCGGTTATGAAATCGGGTCCGTCCGATGTTCCGGATTGTTTATAACGGAACGCAAACCCTATTTTGTCCACCTGATCGACGAGGGAGCCGGGAAGGGTGTACGTAAGGATGGTTTGCTCTTTTTCTGACAAGGAAAGCGTGAAATTCGCCGGTTGAAAGGTGACGGGGGTAAACGTTGTACCCCTCCAGCGAGTTGTGTTGTTCTGGTCCTGACGGTTTGAAATAACAGCCGCCCAGCCGGGCGCGGTTTGATTGTTTCGGCGAAGGCGAAGGCCGCTCTGAAGCAGGGATTCACCGGTAAGGTCGTTCGACATCAGCTGACCGGACCGATCAATTACCAGCGAATACCCCTCAAGTTTCTTGTGTTCCCGGTTGGGCGGTTGCGATGAGCCGCGTGATTCCCGTAGAACAGGTTGATCAAGGAAGACGACCCCGCTCTTCCCGGAAGCGAAAAAGGAAAGTTGAAGTTTGCGGGCGTTTTTCGGGGGTTGCAGGGGGTCAGAAGATCGTTTGATCCAGTCCGATCTGTTCTCTCGAATGGGCAGCGCCAGTTCCTCGTAGATCTTCGAATTGTCGGGTCCGAGCCACGTTACGTGAACGCCCGCCAGTCCGTCGAGGGTACGTGACTGAACGGTGGTAGATAGCGTATAGGAGGAGTCGGGACGGACCGGGACCGTATCAAACTGAACCTTTGAGGAGTTCGTGTTTGCCGAGAGGCCAAGTTTGAAGACACGTCTGTCTCCGTCGATCCGTTCGACGGATGCGTTCGTGAGACGC
>CAYXQY010000167.1:0-8366 GCA_964466525.1 uncultured Planctomycetia bacterium | reverse complement strand
GAAAAGGTCAATGTACGATCAGATCCTGGTTCCCACGGACGGAAGTGATACAGCCACCGAGGCGTTGCGAGGTGCCGTAGAGGTGGCAGAGCAGCACAATGCGGATCTGCATCTTCTGCATGTGATTGACGAGCCGCCACCGACCCGCAACCCGGGTATGCTTGAGAAGAAAAAGAAGAAGCAGGAAGCCAGCGCTGAACAGATGCTTCAGGAGGTACTTGAAGAGGTCGAGACGGACGGTATACGGGTGCACACCGCCGTACGTCACGGGCGGCCCGATGAAATGATTTCAGCCTACGCGGAGAACACCGGTATGGATCTGATACTCATGGGACGACAGGGCCGGTCCGGGTTGAACCAGTGGTTGCTGGGCAGCACGACTGAGCGGGTGCTGCGATCGTGCTCCGTTCCGGTGCTGGTCTTCCCTCCCGTTGAACAATAATTACCGGTTGGAACATCGGTGGTGCGGCCTGTTTGATCGGTGTTCAGGAAAGGGGGGGGGCGGCTTTACGGCAACATTGTTTACTGGTTCAGGGGCGCGACCCAGATGTGTCGATACCGGACGGGATTGCCGTGGTCCTGAAGGTAAAGCGGACCGGGGTCCGGGCTTTCGTCAACGGGCGCAGCACGGGTCGGTTTCTTGACGGGTACGTCTTCATGTATCAATATCCCGTTATGGAGGACCGTCATTCGTGCGGGTTTGGTTTTCTCACCGTTTTTAAATTCAGGGGCCTGAAATTCCAGGTCGTACGTTTGCCATGTGAGCGGTGGAAACGTCATGTTCACGTCCGGTGGTCGCACTTCGTAAATCCCGCCGCACCGATTGTGTGCCGGTTTCAGGCCGAACGAGTCGAGCATTTGTATCTCGTATCGGCCCTGCATGTAAAACCCGCTGTTACCTCGACCCTGTCCCCGGGCTTCGGGTTTGAACGGTAACCTGAATTCGAGGTGCACGCGTGCGTCCTGAAATTTGTCCGTGCTCGTGGCGCCCTGTATCAGCAGTCCGTCCTCCGTCATCGTTGCCCCCTGCTGCCAGTGCTCCTCAAGGGACTGTTCCGTACCGTCAAACAGGACGACGGCGTTCTCCGGGGGTTTCAGGCCGAGGGTGTCACTCTTCCGTGTGATTTTCTTCAGGCGTCCGAGGGTCGTCCCGTTCGCGTCGTTCAGACGGATGACCTGATCTCCCAAACGGGCCACGGAAAATGGCAGGGATTCGTCCACCTCGAAGCGGACGTGATCATTGTTTCGTTCGGATGTCATCTGATAACGGTCCCTGCCGTTCCATCCCGCTCCGGGGAGACCGCCCGGATACAGTACGAGCCGAAACGAGCCCTTGCCCCGGGCAATGACCTGTGCCCCGACCGACGTTTCGTTCTGATTTGAGCGGACGGCTCCCCGGTATTCCCCCTGAACCCGAAAGTCCGGGTGTTCCTTCGCGGCCCGGTCGGGATCGGACCAGACCGACTGGGAATAAGCGTCCGTTGACAGGAGACAGAACGAAAGGGAAAGAAGGACGGTGAGGAAGGAGCTGACGAATCTCATGTTGATGTGGTCTTAACGGGGTGCGAAGAGAAGCAATTGATGAAGTACACGCCGAATACACCGCGAATGTCCTGTTTCTATCTTATCAGATGATCCGGGAAATCGTAACAAAAAACAATTCGATGAATCTCTGGATGGGTGTGAATAAAAGGAGTTGTTCGATGCCCGGAAGAGGGTTGAATTACCAGGGCAGGCGGCATAGGATAACCGAAATTCCGTGGACGAATTCTTCCGTGTTTTGTATTTCGCATTCATATAGTGGAGATCAGCATGACTGAACGGCCCGCGATCGATGAGTTAACTCCTCCTGAACGAACCCTCATGGGACCCGGTCCCAGTGACGTTCACCCCCGTGTTCTCCGAGCCATGAGCACGCCGCTCGTGGGGCATCTCGACGATGCTTTTCTTGAAATTATGGACGAGGTGCAGGAACTGCTACGGTATGCCTTCCGCACCGAAAACCGGTGGACCATTCCCGTGTCCGGGACCGGTTCCGCGGCGATGGAAGCAGCTATTGGGAACGTTGTGGAACCCGGGGAAACCATGCTTGTCCCGACCAACGGATACTTCGGGGGACGCATGGCGAGCATGGCCGAACGAGCCGGGGGGCATGTTGTAAAGGTTCACGCGCCCTGGGGTGAACCGCTGGATCCGTCGGACGTACAAAAAGCGCTTGATCGACATGATCCGGATGTGTTCGGGTTCGTGCACGCGGAAACCAGCACGGGTGTACTACAGCCGAAGGTGCCGGAGCTAACCCGTCTTGCGCATGCAAACGATACGCTGGTTATCGTGGACTGTGTGACGTCTCTGGGCGGGGTGGAACTACGGGTGGATGACTGGAATATTGACGTGGCGTATTCGGGACCACAGAAGTGTCTTTCCTGCCCGCCCGGCGCGAGTCCACTGACGATCAGTGACGACGCCATGCAGAAGGTGCTGGACCGGGACGAACCGGTGCGTTCGTGGTACCTGGACCTCTCGCTTCTGGAAGGATACTGGGGCGAGGAACGTTCGTATCATCACACCGCTCCGATCACGAATGTATACGCCCTTCGTGAAGCCCTTCGACTGGTGGCTGAAGAAGGTATCGAAAACCGCTGGGAGCGTCACAAAACAGTGGCTGGTACCTTACTGGACGGCCTTCAATCGCTGAACCTGGAACTGAACGCCTCGGAAGATGCGTGGCTGCCGAGCCTGAACGCCGTGAAGGTCCCGGACGGAATCGATCCCGACCGTGTGATCGGGGATCTTCTCGAACAATACGACATCGAAATCGCCAGCGGACTCGGCGACCTGGAAGGGGACATCTGGCGGATTGGGTGCATGGGATATTCCGCCCGGCCGAAGAACGTCCGCTACCTTCTCTCCGCTCTCGAGGACGTTCTCTGAGCAAGACACGCACCTGTGTTCAACGGCAACTTGATCTGTTGAACCAGAAGTGGATTGATATACGGGTTTCCTGTTTCTGCGTTTGATCCTGAAGGAAAATGGAGAACGTGGTCTTCGTGATGGCAATCGCTGATCAGTTCGACTCTGGTGCATTTGAAAATGGCTGAAAAAAACCTCGCGACGTCTGCGGAACATTCTTTCCGGAGCATCGTCTTTCGTCGCAGGTCATCGAGGACACTCAGCAAATGAGCAGCAACGGTGACAGCGGAAACGGTGCCGGGGAACGGGCCCGTGAGCTGGACCGATCCCTTGGTTTCCTGGAAGCGTCCACGATCGGTGTGGGCACCATGATTGGAGCGGGGATCTTCGTGTTTCCCGGCATTGCGGCGGGGAAAGCGGGCATGGGAGCGACGATCTCCTTTTCCATCGGATTGTTAGTTGCTTTGGCTGTTGCGCTGCCGACCGCTGAGCTTGCGACCGCCATGCCCGAAAGCGGTGGCGGATATTACTTTGTATCTCGGGGTCCGGGAGGAGTATCGAGCACGGTGGTGGGGTTGGGCCAGTGGCTTGGACTGATGTTCGCCACGGCGTTTTACCTCATTGGGTTCGGTCATTACGTGGTTGAACTTCTGTCCATGCTGGGCGTGTCCGGGGGCAAACCGGTCACCCTGCTTGCGCTGGTGTGCTGCGTATTGCTGACCGGTGTCAACATCGTCGGAACGGAAGGTGCGGGTCACGTGCAGAACATGGTTGTTTTACTTTTGCTTCTGATTCTTTCCCTGTTCGGGGTGTACGGTCTGTTTGGTTTCACCGGATACGGCCCGGAGATGGAGCTGCCAAATCAGTTTGTTCCCAATGGATGGTTGCCCGTTTTGACGACGTCGGCGTTGATTTTTACCTCCTACCTGGGTTTTGCTCAGATTGCGACGGTGGCGGGGGAGATCAAAGCACCGGCCCGAAACCTTCCCCTTGCCATGGTGGGCAGCGTGATGTTCGTCGGGGGAATGTACGTACTGACGGTTTTGATCTGCAACAGTGTGTTCTCTTCGGAAGAACTCGCCCGGATGGGCGAGACCGCACTTGTGTCCGTCGGTGGAGCGTTTTTCGGGAGACCGGGACGGGTTCTGATTGTGTTCGGAGGACTCCTTGCAACCGTTTCCAGTGCCAATGCATCCATCATGAGTTCATCCCGGGCACTGTATGCGCTCAGCCGCGATCAGATCGTTCCAGAAGCGACGGCCCGGGTCAGCGAACGGTTCGGCACCCCTCATTACTCCCTGCTGGTCACCGGTACCATCATAGCGTTTCTGCTGCTGGGGGGGTATCTGGAGCTCCTGGCGGAGGTCGCGTCCCTTCTTCACCTCGTCATGTACGCGCTTATCTGTTTTACCCTCCTCTTCCTCCGTCGCCGGGATCCGGACTGGTACAATCCGGATTTTCAGGTGCCCCTGTATCCGTATACGGTGGTCCTCGGAGGCGGATCCTGTCTTGCTGTGGTTTTTTTCATGGACGTACGATCTCTAATTGCCGGTTCCCTGCTTGTTCTCGCGTTCGCGTTCTGGCATTACGTCTATCGAGACAATGCCCGAAAACAACGAAAAACGTAAAAAGGATAACAATGCATTTCGTGTACTCGTAACCGTTGACCTGTCCCGGGGCGACTGGTCGGAATTACAGCCGGTGGAGTTGTTGTCGGGAGCGGAGGTGGTGCTTCTCGGTGTATATCCCATCACGGATCAGGTGGCCCCCGAGCAGGCCCGGGACCAGTTCCAGGAACAGGCGAGTGCGGATCTGGAATCACTCGCCGATCGATTTCATCAGGCGAACCTGAACGTGGATACAGAGCTTGTGTTTGCCGTTGATTTGAAGGAGGCCCTCAACCGTGTGGCGGAAAAAATGAACTGTCATGCTGTTCTTACGTGGAACGATGAACTTGTCTTCTCGAAGCTTGCCGTGCTTCACCGGGGAGAAGCCGAAATGAATCAGATGATGGATTACGTTGCTCGTATAATGGCCGAACAGTCGCAGGACGTGGACCTCATCCACCTGTACGAAGGCGGGCTGGAGGAACGGGAGGTAACACGCCGGCGAAACTTGCTTGGTCAACAAAGGGGCCTGCTTGTCGAGAAGGGTTTGAAACAGGGACAAATCAACATCATCCTCGAGAACGTGTCGGACGTCGACGGGGCACTGGTTGAAAAGGCGTCAAAATACGATGCAATCGTGATGGGAGAAACAGAACCCTCCGTGAAATCCAGGTTGTTCGGCACACGACACGAACTCGTGGTTGAACACGCGAAGGGCGTCGTCCTGATTGTACGTGCCTCGCACAGGGACGTGTGAACGAATCTTAACAGAACCTGTGCGTTTGTCAGACATTGATTCGATCTTCTATGGGTGGTCTCATCGGACGAATTACGGGGACGAAAGGGGGGGCATGTCGACCGGAAACGTCTTGAATCGATTCGTAGGAGGTGCCGGTAAAAACACGCGACCTGAATTCCCGCAGTTCGGCAAACGATCATCATTGTAAGCGGTCTCCAAAAATGCATTTGCTTCCGAAACGAAATGATGAGCGTGCAACTCATTATACGAACGTTGTCGATCGCTGACGGTTCGATTTACTTTTATGTCCCTGATGAATAATATGAAACACATGCCTGCATGATGAACTTGAAGGGAATTCGGATGATGAATTACGGGAGATCTCGTCCGATTTGCCATTCATTTTGGTTTCAATATTTTCGGATACACATTATGGATACGAAAGACCTCTCGTATTATTCTGAGCCCCTGACGGATCTCTTCCCGGAGATTGCGTCGAACGAGGACCTTGACCGGTACAGGTTGCCGCAGGAACAAGTGACGTCGTTTCGGGAAAACGGCTTTCTTAAAAACGTGAAGGTGCTCGACGAAACTCAGGTTGATCGCCTGCGAGCGGACCTGGAACCGTTTTTTGACGAGGAACATCCGGGACGGGAGTTATGGTATGAATATCACCGGGACGAGTCGGATGATCCGGACCTGTCGGTCTTTCATTCCCTGGGGGCATGGCGAATCAAGAAGTCGTTTCACGACCTGCTCTGGCATCCGGCGATCCTCGTGCCCGCCGTGCAGCTTCTCGGCGGATCGGTCCGGTTCTGGCACGACCAGCTTTTTTGCAAGCCTCCCGGACACGGAGGGGTTGTTGCGTGGCACCAGGATTACTCGTACTGGACGCGCACAAAGCCCATCGATCACCTGACCTGCTGGATCGGGCTGGACGACGCAACGCTGGAAAACGGCTGTATGCAGTACGTGCCCGAAAGCCACAACTGGGACCTGCTTCCGACGACGGACCTGGCGGACGATATGGAGGCGATCAAACAGGTCCTTTCCGATAAACAGAAGGAGATGTTCGATCCGGTTCCGGTGGAAATGAAGAAAGGAGAGGCCAGTTTCCATCACCCGCTTCTGGTGCATGGATCGTACGGAAACACGTCGGATCGCCCCCGGCGAGGCGTTGTGTTGAACGTTCTGAAAGACGGGGTGCGATCCGACACGAACGAACCTCTACTCCAGGGATGTCCTCCGATTCCGAAGGGGGAAAAGGTCAAAGGCCGGTTTCATCCGCTCCTGTTCGAGAACGGACAAAACCTCTGAGACCCCGTGATCTCGCTTTCCTCAAAAGCAACCGTCGGGGACGGACCGTGTGGTTTTCCTTTGAAGACATCATACGCTCGTTCCTCCCTCACCGGAGGTCTACCACTTTTCCTCAATCGAATCCGTTCATCCGATTGACGTGTTTGTTGAATACGAAGAAAGAACGCTTACGATCTGCAGGTGTTGAGCGGTCGTTCGGGGACAACCACTGGAAGTCGCTTCCTCACGGTCGCGGTTTTCCCCGTCATTGACCCCTGTGGTATGTATGCTGGAGGAGTAGAACCGCGACTGTAAGGGAGCGACCGTATATTGGTTGGGTTCAGAAATTTCCTGTTCAGAGAAGGTACTGTTCAAGCAACTCGACGGGGTGTATGGGGTTCACGTCCGATTCGTTCCAGTCCGTCATCTGGGTTCGGCACGACGTTCCGGGGGCGATGACCCGGTCACCGTTGCTCCGGGAGACGTTGTCTCTGAGCAGACGGCCAATTGATTTTGACAGGTGAAAATGTTCGTCGTGGTATCCAAAACTCCCCGCCATACCGCAGCAGGTGCTGTCAAGCATGTCTACGTCAAAGCCGAGACGACGCAGTACACGGGCTGTGTGAACCGCTTTTCCCATTGCTTTCTGGTGACAGTGGCCGTGATAGGTTAGTGACGGGGCCGAATCGTCCTCGTTCAGATCGAGCGACAGATTGTTGTCCAGCCGGTGCTCGTCGATGTATTCGAACAGGCCGAAGACCCGATGACGGACCCGGTCCGCCGATGAATTGTCCAGGAGGTCGGTGTACTCGTCCTGGAACATCACCGCGTCCGAAGGTTCCATGCAGATGAGGTCACGGTCCGGATGGTCGTTCAGGATCGCCAGGTTCGTTTCCGCTCGACGGCGAGCGGTTTCCAGCATGCCCGTTGAATACGCCGCACGCCCGGACGGTGCAAACTCTTCCGGCATACGAACCCGGATGTCAAGGTGTTCCAGCACGCGGACCGTCGCCTGTCCGATGGCCGGGTTCGCGTAATTGGAGTACGTGTCCGGGAACAGGAGCACGGTGTGTCGGGCGTCCGATTCCGGCACCGCGGCTCCGCTGCGGCGGTCAAACCAGTCCCGGAAGGAGTTCCTATGGAACACCGGGAGCGAACGGTCCGGAGCAATGCCCAGTCCAAGCTGCATCAGTGTTCGAACACCGGGCAGCCCGGTCAACCAGTTGGAAACGGGGGCAAGGGCCGAACCGAACCGGGCGATTTGATCGATGTTGGCGAACAGCCACTCCCGCCAGCCTGCTCCTTTTTGGTCGTGATATTGATGTTTGACTTCCGCTTTCAGTTTGGCGAGATCCACCCCCGTCGGGCAATCACTCTTGCATCCTTTACATCCGACACAGAGGTCAAGTACATCCTGCTGAAATCGTTCTGAGTAGATCTCCTCCTCCGGAAGGCCCCCACTGATTGCCTCCCGCAACAGATTGGCCCGCCCCCTTGTCGTCTGAATTTCCTCACGTGACGCACGGTAGGTGGGACACATGACGTTCTGACCGGTTTGCCGGCATGTGCCGCAGCCGTTGCAGAGTTCGACAAGCTGAGCAAAGCTCCCTTCGTCGTCGAAATTCAGCGTGGTCTGCGGTTCCAGCGACTGGTATTCCGGGCCGTACCGGAGGTTCGACCGCATGTCCGCGCCGACGCCTCGATCCGAGTCCGGACCGGTATCGTCGGGACTGTCGCGATACACGACGTTACCGGGATGCATGCACCAGTCGGGATCAAATACAGTTTTCACCGATTTGAACGCGTCCCAC
>CAYXQY010000166.1:0-8384 GCA_964466525.1 uncultured Planctomycetia bacterium | reverse complement strand
CTCCAGCCCTCCTCCTCCCCCAGCTCGAGCGTGGACGTGTGACGTCCATTCTTGCTTAACACCAGCAGAACCCCGTCCTGACGATCGTAGTTCATCACCATGCTGTACTTCACCTTTTTGTTCGACGTGGGGAGCCCGGTGTTCAGGTCCAGGTGAGTCCACTGTTTCTTCTCCATCTCATACACGTACGTATCGGGAATTTCCGTGCCGTCCATCTTCGTCATGACGGTGTTAAACCCCCCCACTTTCACCAGTGCGTGTTCCCCCGGATCCCATGCAATAGCAGCGGCCGCGGTATACGGAAGATTTTTTTGGTCCATCGGAAACGGAATCCAGCGGTTCGAATACGCGTGATACGCCCACAGATTGGATTTCTTATTTTGAGGGGCCATCAGAAAGGTCAGGCCGTATTCGGGGGCGTACGTCATGGACGTATGATAACCGATGCTTCCCGGCCAGACGGTTTCCTTCGGCCGCTCTCCAACCACGTGCATTTGACGCCATTGCTTTTTTTCTCCGGAAAATATCCAGATGCTGGTTGACTCCTCGTATGCCCCAAATTTGAGTTTCCTGCCGCTCTTATCGATCGTTCCGTATCCCCAGTGTGGCTTTCCTCCAAAAAGAATCGTTCCATTGATCGATTCCCCGTAAACAAACTTTGGTCCGCAGCGACGGGGCGGACGATGGAATGTATCGTCAAGGGGTTGAAGCGTTTTCGCATCAACGCGAAACATGCCGATCCGATTTGTTTTGCTTTCGTTATGCCCGAATCCATAAAGGCCCAATTCCGAGTGCGTATCCCACGCAAGATCATTCTCATGAACTCTCGGAAAGCCCGGGGGGATTTTGAATTCGTTCGTCCACTCCTGTCCGTTCACACCATTGAAAAAATCCGGAATGACACTGAGACAGACAAGGAGGAAAAAGACATTCCGGATCGGTTTTCTCGTTATCATTACCCCGTCAAGTAAATGGGGAAACTCGTGCTTGATTCGATTATTTTTTCTCTTCAAAAATCAAATCCTCCGGTGGTTCTCCTCACTGCCTGGTACCCTTGCCCCGCTCTATCTCCCTTGCTTCCAGCCCCCCCTTCAGGCACCAGTTTATCCCGTTTGTTACGAGGCGAAGGAAGTACTTGTCCTGTCGAAAGTCCTCGGGAATTCCCATCGAGGTGTAAAACACACGCCGACCGTCCTTTTCGTTCGTCCACGCAACGGGCATAACCCGCCGCCCGTCGTCCCCTTTGAGAAGGACGGTGGTGGATTCGTCGAAATCGACGTTGTCGTACAGGTCTCCCCATTCCCGTTTCCAGGACGATATTCCCTCGAGGATCGGATGGTTACGGTTTTCCTCCACGACGTTGACCTGAACGGGTTTATCCCCCTTATGCCCTTCGTAGTCCGCGCCGAGCACCGTTCTGTCGAACTTCGGGAAGTTTTTGTCAAACGCGTGGCTCGCCGTTCGAATCCCAACGATCGGACGCCCGGAATCGATGTACGTCCGAATCGGTTTCCAGGACGCTTCGTTCAGCTCCAGACGGCGAGCGAACAGCACGAGCAGATCCGCGTCGGCAAGGTGTTCCAGTCCGTCCAGGTTCCCCGCTTCGCCTGGACTTTTTGTCATCGTGACCGTTACGTCGTACGAGGCGACCAGCTTGGATTTCAGAATCGGTAAATTCTCCTGCGCGCTGTAATGGGTGCTCGCCCCGATCATGTGAATGTGAAGCGGTTCCGTTGTTTCATTTTTTCCCTGCTGGGCCGAAACACCGCTTCCCGAAAGGACGAGACCGACGAACACGATCACGCCGATCAAAGCGCGCTCGATACTTCTCCTGAACTGTTTCATGGTATGGGTTTCAGTATAACTGGAGCGAAACGGTCCTGTCAGAATGAAAACGATCGAATTTTGCCCCCCTTTTACGTGGTTCCGCCGAACTGAGCACATGAGGAAACGGTTCTGGTTGGCCCGAACCACAACCCCCGCATCTCGCTCCGTCAACTGCGATAATACCGGATATGCGTCCCCTCCACGGTCAAACACAAAGATATAATCGGTGGATTCGGACACATGCCTGATGGCCACCTTGATTACCTTTTCCCACTTTTCATTCTCGTTGTCCATCACCTCCTGCCGGTCCCTTCCACCGGATCGTCTCTCCTTCCCCGGATCGGATGAGGATCTGCTGATCGTACCCCCCCTTCATCATCCTCCCCTCGGAGATACCGTAATTGTGTTGTGTGCCAGCACCCCTGATACATCATCTTCCTTCTTGCCCACTTCCCCCAATCCTCCTTTCGCCGGATGGTGGGGAACGGCAAAATAGGTCGTGTCCGACACATACAACACTTCATCGAGGGGAGCCAATTGCCTGTTGGTCCGTTCCCGGTGGGAACTGATGATCTCTTCTCGGCTCACGTTTGGGTTGTCGAAAAATCGGTACGCGGCTTTGGTTTTCAACCACGACCCGCATATCTTTGAGGTACTATGTCATGGAGAATCAACGAAATCAAGTCCAATTTCAACAAGTCGTTTGTTCAACCGTTTGTCTCCAAAATCCACGGAAGAAAATTCTCGATTGATCAAATCGCCTCCCCGGGTGATCATGGGTCTGTTGAGGTGAATTTTTACGCAGAAATGTGGCTTCTGCTGCGTAAATCGGCATACCCCCACCCCTGATTTAAATCTCCTTGCTCTCACTTACGGGTAAGGATGAGCTGTGATCTTCTGGGCTCTGTTATTAGCGCGGGGAACTCATTTGTATAAAACCAGACCGCACTCGAACACGCCTTGCAGGCGGTGCAAAATATTGGTTTTCCTTCGAGATAAGGAAAAGATGAGTACAGGAATTTTATTTGATTTAAAGTTAGAGGTCTGAAGAACTTTTGAGACCCCTTGCTGCTGTACTACCTGGAGTGGGGGCGTTTAAAGAGGCTTTCCGAAATCAACCTCTATACTGGAGGTGACGTCCGACAGTGGGGATCGTTCGACTGTATGACTCCGATGATGCTCAATCCATTTTTTCAAAGAGAGCGAAGAAACCCCCTGAGGGAATGTCTTTGCTCGGGAAAATGGTTTCCGCTCGATTCAGTTCAACCTGCAGCTGACCCTGCTTTCGAAGCGTGTCGCTGAGGACCTGTTCGTTTTCATCCGGCAGCAAACTACAGCTGGAATACAGGATCTGTCCGCCGCTTTTAACCAGCGGAATGGCTGATTCCAGAAGCTGTTTTTGGACTTTGATCAGCTCGTTGTTCGGACCGTCCTCAAGGTGATACCGCGCCTCAACCCGCCGGGCGAGAACGCCGGTATTCGAACAGGGCACGTCCACGACTGCGGCATCCACGGCGTCCCGTTTCATTGGAGGCTCGGTTCCGTCCGCACAGATGGGATGGATATCCGACAATTGTAATCGATCCATGTTTTCCGCAATCCGGATCAGGCGTTTGTGATTGAGGTCAATCGAAAGGACGCGTGCGCCATTTTCGGTGTACTCCTGAATTGCGGTGGATTTTCCACCGGGGGCCGCACATACGTCCACAACCGTGTCTCCCTCCTTCAGTGACAGGTGGTTTATTATCTCACCCTGTACCGGATCCTGTACAAAGAACCATCCTCCTTCAAATCCGGGCAGGGTGTCCGGTCGTTGACCGTCGCTGAGTCGATAAAAGCGGGACACGTCCGTGGGCTCGATATGAATATTTTCGTCTTCAAAACCTTCTTCGAATGTGTTGCGATCGCAGGTTATGGGATTTCGCCGCAGGAAGAGAGGGGGGGTTCTCGATTGATGACGGGCAATCGACCAGGCTTTCTCTCGTCCGTATTGCCGTTTCCACTGTTCGACAAGCCAGCGCGGGTAATTAAAGAAGGTGCCTATAAAATCGATGAGTGCGTCTTCACTTTCCTGTGGATCCGGCATAATTTGAGTCGCGAACTCACGACAGGCTTCTCCACGGATCGGAATAAGGTGTTCCATGCCCGGATCCTCCGGGCCGCCCGGCATGTCCCAGGGCTTCTCCGTGAGATTGCGCTGAACACTGCGAAGAATAGCGTTTACGAATTTTCCGGAGGACGTGCTTGCCCGCTGTTTTGCAAGTTCAACGGCTTCATTTACGGATGCATGGTCCGGGACGGAGTCCACCATCAAAATTTCGTAAACGGCCAGGCGCAGAATCTGGTGTACTTCCGGATGAAGTTTTTCAAGCGGATAATCCGAAAAGGTGGAAATAACGGCGTCCAGGCTCCGGTAGCGTCTAACGATGCCGAACAGCACGTCATTGAAGACCCCTTTGTTCTGTAAAGGGATGACGTCGTTATCAAATATCCGGTCACGTACCGGTGATAGACGCTCAATTCGGCCGGAATAAAAGTCCTTTAACACGTCAATGGCTTTACTTCGATAACCGGGCATAGGATACGGTTTTCGATCAATGAAAATTGATGATGGTGCAGAGGGTCAGGATCGATGGCTGAACGACATAGATTTTTCTACAGATAACCAAAATGATGCTGAAAGGGGTGTTCCAGAACCTGATCGGCCGTCTCCAGCAGCTCATTCTTCAGATCCATGCTGTAGAGTGTGAAGTAGTGCCAAGGGCTGATCACGCGTTCCTGGAGTTTTCCGTTCGGAAAGATATTCATCTCGAGCTTGTCCATCTGTTGTTTCCCCACCCTGGACTGCTGGAGGTACGCATTTTTTACCTTGTCTCGATACGTATCCAGGGCGTCGGTCACGTTGTCACGGGTTTTTTTCCAGGGATCCTCCAGATTTTCTTCAATTGACGTCGTTTCTTCTTTCAACTCTTCCAGGTGCTGTTCAATGGTTTCTTTTTTCTGATCGATGACGGTGAGCGCCGAGTCCGGCACCGCGTCCGAGAGGACATCGTCCCTGATGGCCGGGAGCTGGAGGAGCTCCTCGGGGTCAAGACCGAACTTCTTTATCACTTTTTTTACTTTTCCCTCAATCAAGGTCAGGCTCATGCGCGGGAAAAGAGCGGGTCGGGACACGTCATGTGCATCGTACAGGCGCCCGAGTTGTGCATGATACGTAATTTCGCCGGGACCGGCCACATAAGCACGGGTCGGGAAAAATTCGTCCTGAATCAAAGGGCGCAGTGCGGCACCGGGAGAGAACCGGTCAGGAGATGTTTCAAATTGCTTGATCCAGTCCTCAGTGGTTTTCGTTGCCGTGGGACGAACCGGTACACGATTTCCGTTGTCGAGGTAAAACAGATTGGGCTGATCCGGTACGTCCATGGGGATGGAGTACCCGGTGGATTGCAGGGATTTTCCCTGTTCACGAAGCTGGTGTACGTCTCGTTCCCAGTTTGCAAGATGGTCTTTGATCTGTTTCGACCATGCGTTCCGCGCCAGATACGGTTCGAACAGAACAAGTCCTTCCTCCGAAAACAGCTGAAGCATGATGCGGCTGAACCAGTGACCGGGATTGTCCGAACGCGTGTTTTTTAGCAGTTCGATATGATCCGATTTGAAATCCGTCTCCCGAAGCGCGGTTTCGGCGTACGAGAGGACTTCTTTCGTTTCCTCAGGAAGTGATAGGGAGTGAATTTCTGCGGAGTTCTGGTGGTTCAGTCCCAGGGAAATTTCGATCAGACTGTTCGCCCGATCCAGTACATAAGTCCGATCAATTTCACTGATGTCATGGTCGTCGGAGTGGTTCCAGAATACGGGTACCGAAGGAATTCCATGTCGGGAAAGGCACGAGGCGAGTGCACAGGCGGTAGCGGCTTTGTAAAGTGTATAAAGCGGTCCGCCCAGTAGCCCCGGCTGCTGTCCGGTCATAACGATGCCCGCTTCCCCCTCGAGAACCATCTCGAGGTTGTTCATCGTCTCGGCTGATGCGTTTCTCTCCCGATTATACTTCTCCCATTTTTCCTGGAATGAAGAGGTGTAAAAGCCAGCTGACGTATCGGGAACCGAAGGGTCTTCTTTTAAAAGATCCGAAAGAGTGTATCGGTCGAGAAGGGTGGACGAACGGTTTTTCTCCTGCGCCCAGGCGGAGAAAAAACTCGGAAAGACATCATCGTCAAATTCAACTTCCTGTAAATCAACCATAGTCCTGAACAATCTTAATAAAAAAAGGCGTCACGTACACCACGCCGAAGATGATAAAGCGTACGAAAACTCTCGGTCCGGCTGCAATTCATCGTGGAGGCTGAGAGAGGCGTGTTCCAAACACTAAGTTTCGTCTTATCTTAAGAGGTCGAACGAGAAATTTCAGGTGTGTTGTATTGAGAAGGGAGGGGGTTTTCAGGAAATTCATTCATCGGTCCTCCCATAAATTCTGGTGTGCGTGGTTTGACCCCTTCAGGGTGCTCGAGTAGAATGAGGTTCGTGCATGTTCCTTACGAGCAAAATCTTCTAAATAGAGCGGAAACCGCAATGGCTAAAGTTGCCCTCGCTTTTTCCGGCGGGCTGGATACCCTTATATGCATTGATTACCTGAAACGACGGAAAAACCTGCAGGTCATTACATTCAGTGGAAACCTCGGCCAGAAGCAATACATCGAACCGATCGGTGAAAAGTCGATTGAACTTGGCACAAGCGCTTCTCACATCAGTGATTTACGGTCAACGTTCGCCGAAGATTTTATCCGTCCCGCCATTCGAGCAAAGGCCAGGTACGGGCGCGAGTACTATCTCGGTTCGGCTCTAGCAAGACCGCTCATCGCTCGAGAGCTCGTCCATATCGCTCGTGAGGAAGGTTGTACGTATCTTGCACACGGTTGTCGGGGTGAAGGCAATGATCGCATTCGGTTTGAACGGTGTTTCGAACAACTTGCGCCGGAACTAACCGTCATCTCCCCGCTCAAGGAACTTGGCGTAAATCATCCGGGTGAAGATATCCAGTATGCCCGCCGGGCTTCCCTGCCCATTGAGTCCGCAACGGAAACCATCTTTAACGTTGAGGAAAACCTGTGGGGGGCTAACATACAGTTGACACCATTCGTTGACGCCTGGGAGGAAGCCCCTGACGAGACGTATATCGTTACCTCTCCACCGGAAAAGACACCCGATCGTAAGGTGGAGGTGAATCTTCGATTTGTTGAAGGAGTTCCTCGAGCACTGGATGGAAAAGAAAAGTCACTCCATAACATTATTGAAACGCTGAACAAAATGGGAGGGAAACTTGGGGTGGGACGAACGGATGTCGTTGAAGATTCACTGACGGGGAACAAAACCCGTCAGATCTACGAGCAGCCCGGCGCGACGATTATTTATACTGCTTATCAGGCACTTGAGGAGATGATACTGGATCAGGAAGTTCGAGAACTGAAGGAAGGACTCGAGAAAAATTATGGCAAGTTGGTATTCCAGGGAAAGTGGTTTACCGATGAACGAAGAGGGTTGGATCAGTTTTTCAGGACGATTAACCCTTCCATGTCCGGGACGGTTCGTGTACGCATATACAAAGGGTCTATTCAAATTGTGGGGCGCAGGGCGGACGACGCGGAGTTGAACCGGGGTAACAAGCAATTAAACGTGAACGAGCTGAAAAAACAGATCGAAAATACGGCTACGGATTCAACGTTCACGCTGTAATCCATGGATACGTCCGACACCGAACAACTGCTCGCGTTATTTCAGGACGAGGATCGAAAGCTGGCCCTCGCTGAATCCTGTACCGGCGGTCTGATCTCTGCTCAACTCACGCATGTTTCCGGGGCTTCTGAGGTGTTGCAGGAAGGAGTTGTATGTTATTCGAATCGATCAAAAATCCGCCGGCTTGGTGTGGATCCGGAGACACTCGAGGAGGTGGGGGCGGTCAGTGAACGGGTCGCGGTTGAGATGGCGGAAGGAATCTACCTGCTCCCGGAAATCACCGACACATTATCGGTTACTGGAATTGCCGGGCCTACCGGAGGAACGGAGGAAAAACCGGTCGGGACGGTCTGGTTTGCCCTGAAATCTCACGGTGAACCCGTCAAAACCGCTCATCGGCGATTTGAAGGGGGGAGGAGAGACGTTCGCGAACGGAGCACGTCGTTTGCCGTATCGTTCTTACTTGACCCCGGACTGGGTGTGCCCGTTCACGAAAGATGAGATGGTTTCCGGAGGACGTTCCGGTTCAAAGCCGGATGATCGATTCCTGGCGCATTCCCCTTCACCTCGTAGAGAAAGGGTCCGACAGACAGCGGACCCTGCTGTTTCTGCACGGAAATCCGACCTGGTCGTTCCTGTACCGGGATCTGATCGGTCCCCTGGCGAAGAAAGGATATCACGTAATGGTACCGGATCTTCCCGGTTTCGGGTGTTCGGGGAAATGGACACATCCCGATGCATATACTTTTGAGCGTCACGTTCGGGCGGCGGAACACCTTGTCCATCGAAAAGCCGGTAACCAGCTGTTTATTGTGGGACACGACTGG
>CAYXQY010000165.1:0-8405 GCA_964466525.1 uncultured Planctomycetia bacterium | reverse complement strand
GCAGTCTGATCGTAATGTCAACGGCATGGAGCGTTCCATGCGATCCATTCCCTCGATGCCGCTCGGGAATCCGGCGTTATGGTATTCATTTTGACCCCCGGTTCCTCCGCCTGCGGCGTTCGTCACCGGGGGCTACGATTGTCTCGCTCCCTTCGGGAGTTTCTTTCAGGATTCGGGTTGAGGGTAGATGAGCGCCCGCGTCTTCGCTCCCTTGATTGTAACCGGTCAAAATGCCACGGGGTGAGAAAATTTTTTTGAATACGGGAACGTTACGTTTTGGTTCCCTGTATGTTACGGGTTTTGTACCTGCTACGATTCATGATCAGGTAGGCTCTTCGGTGGACCTGTGTTACCGGAAGGAATTCACATCCCCATTTTGTGGCCGCAGACGGATCCGTGAAGGATATGCAGATACATGCAGGTTGTTTGGAACCGCTTCCGGTTGTACGGATTACCGGGGGGACGACGTTCAGTCTGACGTACCGCGTTAGTTCGCGGCCACGGGCTTGTTGTTCTTGTATGTTACCTGTTCTTCGCCCTCGATTTTGTGGAGGAGGATCGGGGGCCAGTCCAGGTTGTCGCTGAGTTTCCAGCCATCGTCGGTTTTCGTCATGAAGAAGTCGAAATCGTATTTCGTTCCTTCCCCGTTTTCCGGATTCGATTGAAAGTTGCTGCAGACGAAGTACGTGTTCGATTCCCTGTCGTACGTAATCACTTTCTTACGGTGTAATTTGGTCATCTCGAGGGGGCCGTCGAACTCCACCGATTTGCCCTCAAGGGTCTTGACCGGAAGGGTTCCCTTCTCTTCAAGGGTGGAGGCCACGTAGTCCTCGATTTTGGACAGGAATTCCTTCTCCGTTTCCGTGATGTTATTCCCCTGCGTGTCCTGGTTTGAAGACTGGTTTTCCGAACTGCAGGCTACGACTGAGACAAGCAGGGCACAGCAGAGTAGAAGAGAGAGATTCAGGACGGTGTTTTTCATGGGTTCGGTGGAAAAATGAGACGATTCACTGACGAGATTGGAAGCAAATCATTTTATACCACCGCCCTGCTGTTTTAAAATACGTCCGTTTTTTCGGCACAGGTTCTCTCCCCCCTCCTCACGTGTTGTTGTCGTTTACCGGTTGAGGTGGGATCGTTACTTGCACGCCTTTGTACGCCTTCGACCGATCATGCGATCGCTTATCAGCCATATCTGGTCGTATCGATATCGGATTCTTCTGGGGCTACTGGCCCTTTTCCTCGTGGATACCGGTAAGTTGATCATTCCGCAGATCATTCGCGTGGCGGTCGACCAGATCACGGCGGGAAACGACAGTTGGTTGTTCCTCTTTGGTCTCGTGATTCTTGCAATTGGTCTCGTCGTCACCGTTCTTCGATTTTTCTGGAGGTACCTTTTGCTGGGATCGGCCCGTCGGATCAGGCGAGACCTCCGCTCCAGGTTGTATACGCATTTACTGGGATATCCTGCTCGCTTCTTCGAGGAGCGCCAGACGGGAGATCTCATGGCGCACTTCAGCAAGGATACGTCCGCTGTCATGAGGGCGTCCGGGATCGGGTTGCTTGCGATCGCGGATTTTACGTATATGAGCGTGCTTACGATCGTTTTCATGCTCTATATTAACGTGGAATTAACCCTTTATGCATTTTTTCCATTGCCCTTTCTCTCGGTGTTTGTCTACGTGTTCGGTCGTATGATACATCACCGGTTTCAGGATGTTCAGGAAACGTTTTCGAAGATCAGCGATCGAGTGGAGGAAACGCTGTCCGGTGTACATCAGATTAAGTCTTCGGCTCGAGAGGAGGAGTTCGTCTCGTACTTTTCCGAGAGCAACGAAAGGTATCTGGCGAAAAACATGGACCTTGTGAAATACGAGGGCGGGTTGCGGCCGGGGATTATCTTCTTCAGTGGGTTGTCGTTATTGATCGTACTGTATTTTGGAGGTACGGACGTGGTTCGTGGTGAAATGTCCCTCGGTGATCTCGTCGCGTTCATTCAGTACCTTGGGCTGATGACCTGGCCGATGATGGCGCTGGGCATGGGGATCAATCAGTTCGAACGAGGGGCTGCTTCCATGGAGCGGATTGATGACGTGCTGGATCAGGAGCCGGAACAGAAGAAAATGGGAGCTTCAGTGATGTACGAGGGGGGGGGAACGATTCAGGTCGACGGATTGACGTTTTCCTATACGGATGAACCCGTTCTTCAGGACATTTCATTCGAACTTCCGTCCGGCTCCGCGGTCGGATTGCTCAGCTGCACAGGTGCGGGTTCAACCACGCTGATCCGGCTTTTATCAAGAGTCTATGACCCTCCGGATGCCTCCGTGTATCTTGCCGGGCGAGATATCTGCTCGTACGATGTAACCAGTTTGCGAAAACAGATCGGGGTTGTCCCTCAAAATGGTTTCCTTTTCTCGACCTCGGTTCGGGAGAACATCGCTTTTGGAGCGCCGGAAGCGCCGATGGAGGACGTGAAATCCGTTGCACGAAGTGCAGGTATCCACGACGAAATCGTACGGATGTCGAACGGATACGACACGGAGGTGGGGGAAGAGGGTGTAAAACTGTCCGGCGGACAGAAACAGCGCATTTCCATTGCTCGTGCTTTGCTTCCGGACCCGGATATTCTCCTATTTGACGACGCCCTGTCCTCCGTGGATGCCAAGAAGCACGATGAGATCCTGACGTCCCTACAACCTGAACTGACCGATCGAACGACGTTGTTTGTCAGCCATCAGATTGCGTCGATCAAATCGTTCGACCGAATTCTTGTTCTCGACGAGGGTCGTATCGTGGAACGGGGAACCCACGAGGAACTCCGGGGAGGGGACGGTCTTTACGCTCATTTGCTGCTCCTTCGAAAACATCGGGAGGAGCTGAAAAAATGAGCCGAGAACCCTCAGCCCGATACCGCGAGGACCGGATTGGAAAGGTCTACGATCACCGGATCATCTCTCGAATGTTATCGTATTTATCCCCGTATCTCTTCCTATTTGGTATTTCCATCTGCATGGCGTTCGTCGTCACCGGGGCTGAACTTGCACGACCATATCTGGTCAAAGTCGTTATTGACCAATACATCACCCCTGCAGTTCAGACCAATCAACTCACATCCGAACAGGCGTTCAGAGGAATCTGGTTGGTCGGGGGAGGATACCTGGGATTGTTGTTTTTGCAATTTTTCTGCATGTATCTTCAAAACTACTTCTTATATGACGTCGGTCAAAACGTGATGCGGGATCTCAGGGAGCAGGTGTTCGAGACCCTCCTTCATCTACCGGTTCAAACCCTTGAACAGAACCCCACCGGACGATTGGTGACAAGGGTGACGAACGACGTGGAAGCAATTAACAAAATGTACAGTGAGGTGCTCGTCGCGTTGCTGAAGGATTTGATCATGGTTGGGGGGTTACTCACTATTATGCTCGTGACGGACTGGAAGCTGACGCTGATTATTTTGCTGCTTGCTCCCGTGGCATATGTGATCAGTCGTCTGTTTGGGTACTACGTTCGTGAAGCCTACCGCCTGATGCGTCGGAAAGTGGCTGAACTGAATGCTTATCTGGACGAACATCTTTCCGGAATGGAAATTATCAAGGCGTTTGCTCAGGAAGATCGGACCCGGAAGGAATTCAACGTAATCAACGAAGAAGAGTATCAGTCACGAATGGAGCAGCTTAAAATATACGGGGTGTTTCGACCACTTGTCCACCTTATGCGCATTGTAGCGACGGCACTGGTGCTCTGGGTGGGTGGATTTCAGGTCATTCAGCATGCTGTTTCAATTGGAACCCTGGTGTTGTTTCTTAGTTACGTTGAAAAATTGTTTAAACCGTTACGAGAACTTGCTCAGAAGTACGATGTTCTCCAGCGAGCGATGGCTTCCGCGGAACGCATCTTCGACGTTCTGGATAAAGAACCCGAGTCGAATGAAGGTGAACCGGTGCCGGAGGTTTCCAGTGAACGAACAGGTCACAAAATCTCATTTGAAAATGTGTGGTTTCGATATGACCCTGAACAGGAAAGGGAGCAATGGACCTTGAAAGATGTCTCCTTCACGGTGAAACCGGGTGAACAGGTGGCAGTTGTCGGTCCGACCGGAGCCGGGAAAACAACGATATTTAAGCTTCTCCTGCGGTGGTATGACGTACAACGGGGATACATCCGATTGAATGGACGGGATATCAGCACCCTGAAACGGTCAGAACTTCGAAAGCAGTTCGGTGTCGTTTTTCAGGATGGGGTACTGTTTTCCGAGGATGTGTTAAATAATATCAGGATGCTTTCAGAAGATGTTTCACTTCAGTGCGTCCGTGAAACCGCACGGAAGATCGGGGTCGAATCACATATCATGTCATTACCTGACGGTTACGAAACGAGACTGCATTCGGGTGGAGAACAGTTGTCCGAGGGACAGCGACAGTACCTTGCTCTGGCGCGTGCGCTTGTTCATGAACCGGATGTACTCCTGTTTGACGAGGCGACGGCGAGCATGGACACCAAAACGGAAACAGAACTATTAAGTGCCCTGCAACAATATGGATACGATCGAACGTCGATAACAATAGCTCACCGCCTGTCCACGATTCGCGAGAGCGACCGAATTTTTGTTCTGGATGAGGGAGAAATCGTGGAGCGTGGGGATCACGCGGATCTTCTATCTTCAGACGGCCTGTACGCGTCTCTTTATGCATTGCAGACCCGGGTGAACGAATGGAGGACGTCCTCAGCTCGTGATTGAGGCTGCGGATCATTACAATAGGAACCAATGTTCGGGACAGGATTTTTTCTTTTCGCGTTCGTTATTGAGATTTTCTGAAACATTGACAGATCAGGAGCCATCCGAGAACAAAACGAGTTCGATCTTAAGTCCTCCCAGACCCACCCGAAAATTCTTTCGGGAGTACGTTGAACAACATTTTCAGGATCTGCTCGATCATGTCCAGTTACGCCTGTTTCGAGCGGCCTGCAGTATTTGCCGGTCGACCCCGTTGGTGGTGCACGATGCAATTCAGGCGGTCCTGCGAGATGCCACGTATTACTCTCTGGGACGGATACGGCAGGTCTGTTACGGGAATTTGACGATCGCCCGGGGCGAGCTCTGGGATTCTGATCGAATCCACTCATTTGCCCGGTCGATTTTTGATTTCTGGGGCAAGGTGGTCGTTGAGTTCTTCCGATTGAAAAACGCCATTAAAGAGAGCAACTGGCGCTCGTTCATAAACGTCAGGGGACGGCAACAGTTGGAAGAGGCGATCGCAGAACCTCGCGGCACCATTGTGGCCGGTCTGCACATGGCAAACTGGGAGTTCATCGGTCAATCGCTCGCCTGGATGGGATATCCGATTACGTCCATTGCACGCCGACGCCATCATTCTTCAGCTATAGATCGTGAACTGATGGACTGGCGGACACGCTGGGGGCAGGATGTGGTATACACGGACGAGTCCACCCGTACTCACCTGAGTGTTCTGAAAAATGGGGAGCTCCTTGGGATTGTGGCGGATCAGTATTCCGGCGAAGACGGTATCTTTGCGGACTTTTTTGGCGCCCCGACCGCACACTATCCCGGGGTTGCCGTTCTGGCCAACCGGTTAGACGTCCCGGTGGTTCCGGTTCATTGCCACCGTGAACGAGATGGAACCTATACGGTCGCGTTCGACGAATTCATTCAGCCCGTAGCGCGAAACGATCGTGAAACCGCCAATCGGATACTCATTCGTAGATTGTTCAATCGGTTTGAACAATACATTCGACGATATCCCAGACAGTGGATGTGGTTCCATCGAAAATGGCGTGACAAATGGCTGAGGAACGAACACCTTCAGTTGTTGATGGACGCACCGTACCTTACCTATTACTCTGCTGATTAATACGACGTATGTCCCCTCGTTCCGTATGTAGTATCTCGAATGCCACCGGGCGGACCGTTATGAAGATCTATATGACTGCTTTTTCCCGGAGTGATCGCTCCTGAGACATTCCGACCGCCGGAGGGGCGGAGTGAAAAAGAGAGATCATGAGCAGAGAGCATGCAGGGTCTGGACAGACGCCCGCTAATAGGGGGATATATTAAGACGTCGGTGAAGCCGTCGGCTGCCGTTCCCGGAGCTTCTCCGGCAGATTGAATTCCATGTCTTCCTCGGCAATTGACAGTCGTCTGGTCTCGGCGCCGTCAAATTGATCGTCAATCCAGTCAATAACCCCTTTCACCAGGTCCTCCGGGGCAGAGGCTCCGGCCGTCAGTCCGATCGAATTCACCTCTCGAAGCCAGAAGGGATCGATTTCGGAAGCTTCCTGAACCAGTTCAGCCGGTACACCCAGGTCACGAGACACTTCCACGAGACGATTGGAATTCGAACTGTTTGGTGCCCCGATAACAAGAATAAATCCAACTTCTTCCGCCATGGCTCGCACGGCGTCCTGTCTGTTTTGGGTTGCGTAACAGATATCCTCCTTCGATGGACCCACAATATCGTCGAATTTTTCTTCCAGCCCCTCCACGACATCCTGGGTGTAATCGACGCTGAGGGTGGTCTGCGTGAGATACGCTACCGGCTGATCCTCGTCGATCGGTAAATTTTCAATTTCCTCCGAGGAGCTGATTAGATGGATGTCGTCCGGAACCTGTCCCAGCGTTCCTTCCACTTCCGGATGTCCGTCGTGACCGATCAGGACGATGGACCGTCCCTGGTTGTGGTATTTCCTTGCCTCAAGGTGCACCTTTGTTACGAGGGGACAGGTTGCATCGATGTGGGTTAACCCTCGTTCTTCCGCACGTTCACGCACGGATTCAGGAACGCCATGTGCACTGAAGATGACGACGGCATCATCCGGGACCTCATCCAATGTTTCGACGAACACCGCTCCTTTTTCTTCGAGCCGTTTTACAACGTGTCGGTTGTGTACGATTTCGTGCCGTACGTACACAGGCTGGTCGGGGTATGCTTCGAGTGCGATTCGGACGATGTCTATCGCCCGATCCACACCGGCACAAAACCCCCGTGGATTCGCCAGAAAAATGGTTTTCATGGGCTGGTTCGTCAAGTAAAGTTTATGATGCAGGATCGCAATCGGCGGAAATGAATCTTATCAGAATTAAATTGTAAATACCAGCGCTTAAGGGGCTTCCGGGAAACCCTCGCTACATCATCGAAACGAGTTAGGTTGACGGCTGCGGAGTCCGCCACAGTCGATGCCCTTATTCGTGTATCGAATGGAAAACATAATGGAGATATTCGAAGTAACACGTATCGTACAAGCGAGAAAATTTGCAGTATGAAACTCAGTTTGATTAAGGATTCCGGATGGTGCTCGTTCGGCATTTTCGTAAATCCGCGTGTTTCCGTGTCGGTGAGAACAGAACTGAATTCCACGACGAAGCAGGGGGCTTTCAGCAGTTTCCCGGAGCAACTTCGGGCACATTCGTAACAGGACCGGAAGATGATTTATGATGTTAACAGGTTCGCCGGTGCAGTCTTACGAATTCGTGAGAAAGACCATGGTGAAATTCGCAGATTACGAATACGAACGGATCGAACCAGAGGAATTTCAGCAGGAGATGGAGAAGGCTTTGTCCAGATTCAATCAGGCGAAATCAGTTGAGAAGAAAATCGAAGCGATTCATGAGATCAGCGAGCAGCGCAATCATTTAAACACCATGCGAACGCTCGCTCACGTCAAGCACTCCATTGACACCACCGATGAATTCTGGGAACAGGAGCAGGCTTTCTATGATGAAAATGGACCGGCGTTTTCTGAATTCGTGGATCGGTTTTATCAGGCTTTGATTGACGTGGACGATAAACAGGCGCTGAAAGAGGAGCTTGGTCCTCAGCTTTTTCGTATTGCGAACCTGGAAACGAAGACGTTTTCACCGGAAGTCAAGGAGGATCTGGCCGAGGAAAATCGGTTGTCCACCGAGTATCAGAAATTGCTTGCCTCCTGTCGTATCGAATTTCGGGGGGAGGAACGAAACCTTTCTGATTTTTCGAGGTTTTTACAATCCACGGATCGGGACACAAGACGGGAGGCCGCAAACACCAAATGGGGCTTTTTCGAAACGAATGCGGAAAAGCTTGATCGGATGTATAGTGACCTGGTCCGAATCCGGGATCGTATCTCGGAGGAACTGGGATACGACAATTTTACAGAAATGGGCTACGATCGCATGTGCCGTTCAGATTACGGTCCGGAGGAAGTGAAACGGTTGCGGGACCTCGTCGTGGAATACGTTGTTCCGATTTCCGAAGAGCTGAAGGAACAGCAGCGAGAACGGCTTGGTCTAACCTCACTCCATTTCTACGATGAACCCTGTCAGTTTCCCGAGGGAAATCCGGAACCGGCGGGGGATCCGGAGTGGATCGTCGATCAGGCGCGAAAAATGTATCGTGAATGCTCTC
>CAYXQY010000164.1:0-8446 GCA_964466525.1 uncultured Planctomycetia bacterium | reverse complement strand
CCGTCAGGTTGTCGAAGCAGTACAGGACCAGCGCCGTCTCCTCCGGGACGGTCACCAGCGACAGTTCCGCTTCGACGACCACGCCGAGCGTTCCTTCCGCCCCGACGAACAGTTTCGCCAGGTTCATGACCCGGTCCCCCTCTTCGTTCCTGTACGTCACCCGGTCCAGGTTGTAACCGGTGACTCGGCGTTTCAGGTCGGGATACCGCTCATGAATTTCCTCCTCCTTCTCTTCGTCGAGTTCTCGTACGGTCCGGTGGAGTTCCGCTTCACGGTCGTTCCGTTCCATCATCCGGTTCCACTCGGGACCGTCCAGCACAATCTCCCGTGCATGGATCATCGTGCCGTCCGAAAGAATCGCTTTCACCGATTCCGTGTAGGCGTCCGTGATGCCGTATCGAACCGAATGAGCACCTGTTGAATTGTTGCCGATCCCGCCGCCGATCGTGGCGCGGTTCGAGGAGGCGGGATCCGGGGCAAATTTCAGGCCGTATTCGGCGAGGGCGTCGTCCAGGTCGTCCTGTACGACGCCGGGTTGTACCACGACCCGTCGTTGATCGGGATGGGTGGACACGATTTCGTTCATGTGTCGAGACAGGTCGAGCACCACACAGCCCGATCCGACGGCCTGACCGGCCAGTGACGAGCCGGCACCGCGTGGCAGAATGGGCACATCGTGCTCGGCAGCCACGAGGACCGCGGCCCGGACGTCGTCTGTATGTTTCGGAAACACCACGCCCGCCGGTTCCGCCCGGTAGATGCTCCCGTCCGTCGCGTACAGCAACCGGGCGTATCGGTCAAACGAGACCTCTCCCGAAACCCGGTTTGTCAGGTCCTTCGCCAGTTCCTGATACGGCTTCGTTTCCCTCGGAGTGGTTGTACTGCTGGAAGACATCCCTTCCGTTTGTTGAGCGGACATAGTTCGTTCGTAATTCCGTTTATATATTCAGGTACGGTTGACTGAAAGAACGTCCAGGCACCTTGTGGTTCTTTGTACCGTATTTCGCTTATTCTTTGAAACGTGGAATCTCCGTCACGGGGCGGTTTTTGTCGGGAAAGTTTTCGGGCACGGGCATTGTAACCCCTCCCGTGGCGGCCCATTCGATGCCGCGGGCGAGCAGTGTGATAAAACCGACCGAAGACGCACCGGGTTTGTGGTGTCCGGGTGTCAGGCAGAAAATTCGCCCTTTCCCACGGGTATTCGTCCAGGCCTGTGGATGGAAAAATCCGTCGGGTCCTTTCGCCGTGGCAAGGACCTGCACGCCGGTATCCGGTCCGCGCAGGTTGTAATACAGTTCGTCCCGTGCCTGCATCCATGTGTCCGGCAGGCCCTTCATGATCGGATGGTCCGAATCACGCGTATGGATTCGAAAAGTACGGATGGGGGCATGAGCGGAGCCACCGCCTTCACCGGGTGGAAGAATGATTCGTTTTCCCGTATTCCGGAAGACCAGAGAATGACCGTACGTCGCGTCGTTCTCCCGGTATGCAATTCCCGTCCATCGATCGAATTGTTCCTGCTTCCAGAATCCGGCAAGAGCGGAATGGACCACCACCAGCGAACCCCCGTTTTTCAGGTAGCGGTCGAGTGATTCTAACTTTTGCTCGGGGGCCTGAGCCCAGTAATATATAAGGACGACCAGGTCAAAATCCTCGAATGAACCGTTCCACTCTCTCCAATCGTCAAGACCCTTCGCAATTAATTTCTCATGATTGTCCAGTCCAAAGGCCTCCAGACGTTTCTCAATCTGTTTCATGTTGCTTTTCCAGGGGTGGTATCCATACGGTGCGGCACCGGTAATGAACAATGTGCGCGGTGCCTCCGCCGCCGCCGGTGTGGCGGATAAACCGACGAACAGGATCAAAAGCACACCCAACCCGGAGAGAAGTTGAAGCATTCGTTGAACAATGGCTACGAAAATGGTTTGCACAGCAGATTGTGGGGATGACATGGACGTGGGTATATGATGCAATAATAAATAATCCCGAAAAGGAAATCTTGTGCGGAACACCCGAGTTTTTCAACCGATTGTACTTGCAACCTGTACTTGCAACCCAGTTTTCGTTATAAGACGTTTAAATGTTTAAGCAATTAAAGCACATTTCGGGAAGCCGTCCGATTCGTATGTATTTTCATTATTTGACGTGTAGGATATCTACCGCGGTTCAACACGTCGTTCCCTTGTTTCTGATGTTTTTGGTCTCGGGTCTGGGTTGGTTCGGGGGACGCCGGGCACAGGCGTCTCAACCCAACATTGTTGTTCTATATTCCGATGATCACACTGCGCAGGCCATCGGTGATTATCAGGGAAATCTGGATTATGGATTGCGTCTTAATCATTCCCCGACGCCCAACATTGATCGACTTGCGGAGGAAGGCATGCGGTTTGACAATGCATTTGTCACCAATTCCATCTGTAAACCGTCCCGGGCTGTGCTGTTGACCGGTCTGCACAATCATCTGAACGGCGTTCCGACGAACTTCCAATCGATACCAAAAGAAATGCCGACGTTTCCCTCTCAATTGCAGGAAGCCGGTTATCAGACGGCGATTGTTGGAAAGTGGCACCTGGGAACGGCTCCGCAGGGATTTGACTATTACGAAGTTCTTCACGGACAGGGTCCGTACTATAACCCGACCATGCGTCGAAACGGAGAGAACGTATCGTATACGGGACACACGTCGGAGATCATTACGGATCGGACCCTGCGCTGGTTCAAACAACGCCGGAACAAAGATCGACCGTTCATGTTAATGATGAATCATAAAGCCCCGCACCGGAACTGGCTTCCGTCTCCGTATCACTTGAATGACTATGACGATCGAACCCTTCCGGAACCGGATTCACTATTTTATGACTACGAGGGGCTGTCGTTCGTTGCGAAACAGAACAACCTGCGGATTTCGGAATTTATGTCATGGGGATGGGATCTCAAATTTCAGAAGGCACCCGGAGGCCGGAAAGCGGAAGGCTGGAATCGCCTTGTGGACACAAACGACCTGACGGAGGCCCAGAAACAGCAGATCATCCGGGCATACGCGGACGAAAATCAACGTCTGCGAGAGCAATACGACGACATGCCGGAGCGCGAACGAACTCGCTGGAAATATCAGCGGTACGTGAAAGATTACCTCCGGGTCATACGCGGAATTGACGATAGTGTGGGGCGGTTGATGAACTATCTTGAGCAAACTGGCCTTGCGGAAGAAACGATCGTGGTGTACTCCGCGGATCAGGGGTTTTTCCTCGGGGAAAACGGCTGGTTTGACAAGCGCTGGATTTATGAGGAATCCCTGCGTCAGCCGTTGATCGTGCGCTGGCCCGGAACGGTGGAAGCCGATTCCGTGAATGATGATCTGGTGCAGAACCTGGACTTTGCTCCCACGTTGCTGGACGTGGCCGGGGTCGAGGTACCGGAGCGAATGCAGGGACGATCACTCGTTCCCCTTTTGAAAGGAAAAACCCCGGACGATTGGCGTGACGCCGTTTATTACCATTATTACGAGGAAAATTACGGTATTCCGGCGCATTATGGATTGCGCACGGACCGATATACGCTCGCACACTATTACAACGAGGATGAATGGGAGCTGTTTGATCTGAAGAAGGACCCCGAGCAACTGCAGAACGTTTACGACGATTCGGACTACGCCGAGACACGCAGGAGACTGAAAAAGAAGTTATCCCGTTTACAGAAAAAATACAAAGATACGGAACCTGAGCAGGACCTGAAAGACATCGTGACGGAAGCAAGGAAAGACGCGAAAAACGTGAAGATGAAGGAAGTGAAGTTGCAGAAGGTGCTCCATCTGAACAGTGGTCAGGAAACGCCCCCACAGACCCTGAATCCGTCGGGCAAACCAATCACTGTGGGAGCCTGGGTGGAATCCAACGCCCCGAATGGCACCATTATTTCCAGAGGGGGTGCGTCGCATGGGTACATCCTCTATCTCGATGATCGGACGCCGGTGTTCGGGATACGCTCCTTCAGGCAATTGAAACTCGTGAAAGCGGATCAAAAAGTGAATCTTGACACACCGGTTCATCTGGCGGGCGTACTCGATGCAAACAAGCAGTTGCACATGTATGTCAACGGACGACGTGTCAATTCGGCCGAGGGGGATCCCATTGCGGTCAATCCAAATGATGATGTTGATGTCGGGTCGGATGGTGGTTCGCAGGTGGGCCCCCAGTCCGGTTCGCGTCCGTTCAATGGACGTCTGCGGGACATCCGGGTGTACTGGGGGGCACTTTCACCGGAACAGATAAAAGAGTGGGCGACAACGCGTCCCCCGTTCAATGGATAAGAGCCGGGTGCACATTTGTTCTTGAGCCAATCGGACCGTGTGGAGTCCGCCTTCCTCTATTGAATTGTTGCGTCGGCGATGTAAAGGTTCCGCATAAATTCATCCAGTCGAAAAAGCGTGCCCCGGAACTGTATTTCGTCCCCTTCTTCAACTCCTTCCGGTTCACCGTCCGGAAGGTGAACAAATGCGTAGCAATCCCGTTTGACTTCCGTACCCTGTTTTCCACTATGAAGTAACACTTTGATCAGGTCGCCCTCCCGATCCCCTCCGAACTTGATGGATAATGAGAGGTTTTTGGATTCCTGATACGTTCCGGACCAGGACGCCTCTTTTCCTTCGTACGTTTCTTCAAAACGGTTCCCCGCGTCCACACTGGTGGTTCGAGGGTCGAACAATTCCTGAATCACGGTGGTTTTGTCGGTCATTACTTCCTTCTCATCCGGTGAGGATGGTTCGTTGGGTCGGGTCGTGTTGGAATCAACGTCCGGATGGTCAGGGGGCTGTGGAGTTCCGGGTGATGAGACCTCCGGAATATCGGTGGGGTTCGCCTCGTCCGGTTGTGTATCGAAATTACCTCTGGAGGGTGGCGCATTGGTCTCATGACGATCCGTATCCACAGGGGACGACGATTCTGGTTCCTCCGGCTGTTCGGCAGACGGAGCATCGGAGGGATGATGATCCACCGAGTCGTTGTCTTCGGGGGAGGATGTATCGACTGCCGGATGATCAGCAGTATCCGGTTCGGTCTTTGTATCACCAACGAGTTCGGACATGACGTCCTGTATTTCGTCGGTCGGATAACCTGCTTTTCGAGCGGACCGTTGATAGTGTGCTCGAATCATGGGGTCGTTCGGCTCCTGGCGAAGTGCATCTTCGTAAAGACTTGCGGCCTCGTTGTAGTTTTCTTCCATGAATTCCACGGAGGCCTTCTGTGTCAGGGCATCCACATTTTCCGGATCCACGTCCAGGCTTTTCTCGTACTGTTTCCGAGCCTCCGGAATATTCCCGTCGTTCTGTTCTCGCATGCCCTGATGCAGTTCCTCGTCCGACTTCCGTTCCTGTTCCGTCTGTTCACCTTCTAACAGACGGGCTGTTCGGATGGCCTGATCGAGCATACTTGTAAGATGGAATTGGTTACGTACGACCCCTTCCTGAACCACTTCAATTTGCTTGTCCGTAATTTCACTGTGGGGATAGGATCGAAATAAGCGAATCAGCTTTGTCATGCGTTCCTGGGTCAGAAACGAACGTATTTTCTGTTGGTTTCGTCCTTTTACAATGATTTCGTTGTCGAATGACTCATTCCCGATTTGAATGTCCTGCCCGCCGAGGAACGTTCCAATGCTCTGCAGAAACCCTTTCGATGAAAGCTGAAATTCAAATGGAATTTCCGATAATTGGACTCGAGCTGCCGTGAAATATTGGTTGGAGTTTCGGTCGTCCGAATACGTCCACATCCGGACCCGGTATCCTTCATAGGTTCCGGTCATTGAGCGTTCCGAGAACAGGCCGGAAAAGAACGTGCTTCCGGAGGAAAAGCGGAGGTCCAGTTCGCGTGCTGTTTTCCGCCATATCTCGTCCGTACGATTTTTCCGGGATACGGTGTAAGCGACCGTGACCAGAACGATCGCGAAAATAAGAAAAATGAAGAAACACCACATCGGCTATTCTGTTCAATGGATGAGATTGATCGTTGCTTTTCGGGCACCAGAGCAGCCAATATTTGTCGACCGATCGACGTAAACGTTGCCCCTTTTCCGCTCGCGCGTTAATCAAATAGGGATGCGATGGAAAGCAGGGTATCCCTGAGCTGAGGGTGTTTAAACAGGGAGACACTGATCAAGGTGCCGGCAGCCGCTTTGGCATCCTGCAGTTCGGAGAGTGGACCTTCCGGACCGCTGACGACTTCCGCCAGTTCGTGCTTCAGTCGATTGGCCGCTTCGCCCGGCGTTAGTTCCACTACCTGTTCTTTCAGGTGTTCCATGATTTCCGTAAATACACCGACGGCCAGCCACTTCCCTTCACAATCTGGACACATGTCCAGGTGCGTTCGTGAACGGCCAAACTGAACGGTCACCAGGTTACGGTCGTCACAGTCCGGGCACGGACGGTGGGACGGCATGCCGTACGAAGAATGAAGCGCCTCCAGTTCGTCGTCCACCCATTGTAGATCCGTCCACTTCTTTCCTTCCGCTCGATCTTTGAGCTGTCGGAGTTCGTCGTCGTTGAGCCACATGCCGTAGCAATTCGGACACCCTTCAAGTTCAATCCGAAACGCCTCGTATCGTTCAAGCAGCGTTTCACAGGCGGGGCAAGTCATATTCGAGGACGAAATCCAGGTGGCGTTCCGCACAGGTTGGAACTTTTTGGGATCCGTGTCTGATTTTTCTGATTGGTCCACATCGGTCTCGTCCTCCTCACGAATTCGACGTCGCCAGTAGGGTCGGTGAATGTCGTTGATGAAGTCGGCAAACCCCTTTTCCTGCACGTCCATGATTTTGTTCAGTTCTTCGTTGACTTCTTCCAGTTCGTCTTCGTCCAGCCAGAACCCCTCGCAGTGTTCACAGTAGTCGAGGAGGACGTTGGTGTATTCAAGGAAATGGACGGATTTCATTGGACCGGACTGACAGGCCGGGCAGGGTCGGTTCGGTTTGACCTCGGCGTTCATGTCGGTGCGGGGGGAGAGTTCGATACTTCCATCGACCTGATCCGCCATACGATCGAGCTGTCCTCGGGGCAGCCACAGGCTCTCGCAGGAGGGACAGAGGTAGTAATTCACCTCCCGGTCCGTTGTTCGAACGATATGATTGATCAGCTGTTCATCGCAGTTCAGACATTCCATCTGGATTCCGTGACAAGATGTTCACCTGGCCGGGCGTTAGCTCTACCTGTTTCGAAGCATACGATTGAATGATCCAGGAAATCAAACCGGCCCCTGTTTTCGGAGGAAACGGAGATGGGTGTATGACCGATAGATTCGTGCAAAACGACAACAGCACAAACGCAGATGGTGCAAATTTGCGACCGGCCCGGTGTCAGCTCGTACCGGGGTAATTGAACCTGGGAAAAATAGAAGGGCTGAACCACGTTATCGCGAAGAATTTCACATACATGCCTTCTTCAGTGCTGGCATTCTTTTTGCACGTGAAATAACGTAACTCGACATAAACGTACACATTTCGATTGGAGGTTATGATGTTTGAACAGATTCTACTCCCCACCGACGGAAGCGAACCGGCAGATCGTGCGCTGAACAGGGCGATCGATCTGGCCCGGGAGTTCGAGGCTACACTTCATGTGATCAGTGTGGTCGAAACCATTCCGTACCAGGAGTATCCCGATCTGGCCGCGGTACGGGAACACGAACGCGATCGCATGGAGCAGGTTCTCGAGGATGCCCGGGCTCGGGCCGAACAGGAAGGGGTGTCCGTGCAAACGGAGCTTATTAAGGAGATGGAACCGCATGCAGTCATTGATGATTATCAGAAGGAACATGACATCGATCTGATCGTGATGGGAACGCACGGGCGGTCCGGTCTGGAACGCCTGCTGCTCGGGAGCACCACGGAGAACACGCTCCGCACGGTGTCGATTCCCGTTCTCTCCGTTCCCTTTAAACAGGAATAACTTCACCTGTATTCAGGAGGTATAAAATGAATATCCGTGAACTTGCACAGGAGAATGTAGTGACCGCTTCGCCGGACACCCCTGTTGGGGAGCTGGCTCAGCTGATGCGGGATCATAATGTGGGTAGCGTTGTCATCACCAGCGATGAGCATCCGGTGGGTGTCGTGACGGACCGAGACATTACGGTCGAGGTCGTTTCCCGTGGAGACGATCCACGGCAGAAATCGGCGGAAGAGGTGATGTCCGAACAGGTCATTTTCGCACAGGCCGATAAGGATGTGGACGACGTGGTCCGGGAGGTCTCGAAACAGACCGTGCGTCGAATTCCAATTGTGCAGGACGACAGGCTCGTGGGCATTGTGACGCTGGACGACCTGTACCTGCACTACGTCGAGAGCCTGCAGAAACTGGGAGGGATTATTTTTCGAGAAGCGGCTTCCCCGCCGAAGCCGTAGTTAGACCCTCTCCGAAAAGGGGGCGTGCACTCAGTGAGATCTCAGCGAGTTCTCT
>CAYXQY010000163.1:0-8470 GCA_964466525.1 uncultured Planctomycetia bacterium | reverse complement strand
ATGGCCGCCCGAATGATCGGATGATGTAAAATAATCTGGGGCAGGAATCCATTGCGGTTCTTCAGTACGACTCGATACGGGACGGTACCGTTCGTCAACAAGCTCAGGAACGGCTTCCCTCCCGGTAGACGGATAGACCTCTTCGACCGGAAGAAATGACGTTGATCGGTAAGGCCCGAAGGGGCCAAATTGTCTTAGGAAAAAGGGGATTCAAAATTCATGAGCTCCAGCGGAGCGGCATGGTCTTTTCGATGTACCGTCCGACGTCAATTTCCACGTATCATTCGAGAAAGAAACGGAACACAAACGGCTCAGATGGGGGGCCCATTGAATGCAGCCTACTGGCTCGGCGATATCCAGTCCTAACGTGAAGGATATGACAAATAAGAACTGTAAACTCGCCCGGGGCGAATTCGCAACTGCGGTTCGGAGGGGGGCGGACCCGGGAAAACGGGTCTGCCTGCTTCTTCCCTTTCTTTCTCGATAAGGTGTGCCCGACCGAGGGCCGCCCTGTTCTGCAAGACATCCGTCACCGAAAACGCACGTTTTCGTTTGTTTCCGCGGAAGGGTCCATGCAGAGGAAGCATGGCAGGAGACAAAGCGTCAGAAGTGCAACGCCCCGGAATCGAAGTAGAACAGACGCTGACTTCTGGTGAGCGGTTGGGAACAATCAGGAAATGTGGATCGTTCACTCAAAAAATATGAGCACGAGTTTCTGCAGGAAGCGTCCATGATCGGTCCCTTTTTGGCTCGCCGGGGCCGTAAAAATTTACTGCAGGCGCTCACGGATAAAAACGTGGGACCGATGGAGGGGAGTTTTTTTGAACTGGGTGAATCACCCCGTTATTATACCAGATGGACGTTTGACACCTGTACTGCAACCTGCACCATCAGCAGATGAAAACTGGACGTTCGACCGGTTCCAAGGGTTGAACCGGTTGAAAATATAGCAGTGACAATTGAGGAGGGAACTCCGTGGTTTGTTTTGGTCCACACGTCAGTCCGTCACCGATGCAGGGGGGAGTCCGGCAGCCTGAAGGACGATGGGATGGACGTTCTGGAGCAAAAGTAGTCCAGCCCCCTAAGAGGACTGGAGCTACCGAACCGTCAATGGTCGGTACTAAACGGTGAGCAGACTTCCGTATCGGATGGTTAGGACCGGAGAATTTTTCTCGTGAGTTTCCTGAGCCCCCAAAATCCCGTCGGAAAACGTTCGGATCAGAACGTATCGGCCTCGGTATTATTACGAACCTCAACCACGAAACAATCAGGATGAAAACACAACACGTCATCGCGCTTACGGTTGCCCTGCTCATGATCGTTTCCCTTGCTCATGGACAGGAAACCGAATCAACCGGAGCGTTTGAGCGTCCGGTTCCCGACGTGATGTCCAATCTTTTCGTGCAAACTGACACGTGCAACGTATACGTATTGCGAGACGGAGAGGCGGCAATACTTATCGGTCTGGGGGACGGCAGCGTCCTGGATCAGCTTCACGAGCTTGGCGTCGAACGAGTGGAGTGGGTTCTGTTCACTGAGCACCACCGGGAGCAAAACCAGGGAATGCCCCACGTTGACCGTGGTACAACCCGCGTTGCCGCTCCGGAAGCGGAACGGGCCCTGTTCGAACAGCCCGGTGAATTTCGAGAATGGGACCCGAAGCTCGGTGATAAATACACCGTCCACGGAAGCAGCTACGTCCGACCGCCGTCCCGGCCGATCCCGGTGGACCGCACGCTGGAAGACGGGGGGACGTTTCGGTGGCGAGATTACCGTGTTCGATGCCTGAACACGCCCGGGCACTCGCCGGGAGGCATGACGTACATCATCGAGCACGAGGGTCGTCGGCTGGCATTCACCGGGGGCCTCATGCATGACGGCGCGCGGATGACAACGTGGTTCGACACCGAGTGGGATTACGGATTCGGGAAAGGAATTGATACGTTAATCAAATCCGTGAAGAAGTTGCGGGGAAAATCGATCGACGTGGCCCTCCCCTCCCAGGGACCGGTAATCCGAAACACGGCCGAACAACTGGGTCGCTACGTAAAAAAACTCGGCCGGTTTCGAAAAGATTACCTGCGCGGCTATCCGGTGCGGGAGCTCCCCGAGCGACGTCGAGACCCGATCTCCACCCCAACTGAAATCGACCGGGTCAACCAGGTTAGCGAGCACCTGTACAAACTCACGCACAAAATGACGGGGAAAAACTTCGCCATCATCATTTCCGACAGCGGCCACGGATTGATCGTTGATTCCGGCCTGTTTTCCGAAGAACTTCTCCACAACGTCATCTCCGGTCTGAAGAAACATCGGGGGCTCAAACAGATCGACGCGATGTGGATCTCCCATTATCACGGTGACCATTTTCTGCACGGCCGTGTACTTCGGGAGGAGTACGGTGCGGAGGTGTGGACCCTGGATCGAATCGTCGACAAAGTCGAAAATCCCCGCCGTTACGACTATCCCGCTCTGATTTCCGCTTACGGAACAGGATTGGACGGATTGAAGGTTGATAAAACGTTTTCCGACGGTGACACCGTGAACTGGCAAGGCTATGAGCTCAAGGTTGACTGGATGCCGGGACAGACGGAGTTCGGATGTTCTCTCCGGGGGGAACTCGACGGACAGCAGGTTATATTTACCGGGGATAACATCTTCGGAGATCCGGCGGACGAGACGCAGGACGGTCACGAGTGCGTCGTGGCTCGCAACAGTGCCATCATCGAGGAAGGATACCTATACGCGGCCCGATACCTGAAGCAGCACAACCCGGACCTTCTTATGGGGGGACATTCCTTTGTCATGCCCGATCCGGGAGATTTTATCGATCGCTATCACGCCTGGTCGAAACGCATGATACAGAAATATCGAAACCTGCTGCCGGACCGGGATTATGAATACTTTTTTGATCCCTATTGGGTTTCGGCGTACCCGTACCGCGTCGATTTGAGCGAGTCCGGGGAGCGGGACGTCCGGATTACGGTACGAAACTTTCGCCGTGTTCCACAGCATCACCGGATCGAGCTGGCGCTTCCGAAGGGGGTACACGCCGAACCGGCCGTGATCGAAGGGTTGATCAAACCCGAAAGCCGCCGCACGTACACGGTACACCTGTCCGTAAACCGTGACAACGTTTCACGAGGGGTTCAGATCGTCCCTTTCGATATTACGCTGGACGGCAAACGATACGGTCAGTTGTTTGATTTTCTCATACGAACGTCCGAATGAACCGTGTTCAATTCCGAACGTCAGATCCCGGTCAGTTGGTTCACATTGTTTGGGTGGTCAGCTTGGTCAGTTGTTCTCTCGAACATGGTTATACCGCTGAATCAGCCTGAGGAGATCGATAAAAAAATGAGACGGAACGAATGAGATGATGTTCCGTGAAACCATTTTCGAAACTGGTTCAGAAGAAAGATAAACAGCTGACGAAGGTAGTACGTGGGTCGTTTCCGAATCAGAAAACCGGCGAATACTTTTGTCATAAAAAATGGAGGGTTCCTTCGTCGGAAACCCTTTACCAGGTCCAATTGCGCAGTAAGGACCTGGTTACGAACGTGGTCCGGCAGCGCTTTCTCACGAATTAAAATTGAAATAAGCGGGGTTTTACGCGATCGTATGAAACTCCACGTGTTCTTACGGCATGTAATGCGTACAGTACGCACTTCGGTCACGCATTTCGGAATAGTAATTGATTTCATCAGCTTCTCATGAACCGACTGAACCTTTCCTTTTTGACAAATATCTTTTGTTTGTTGTTATTCTGCAGTGGCAATATCAGGGCGCAGAGCGGGGATCAGGGGACGGCGGAGATGGCGTCCCCCCCCAACGTGTTGATTATGATGTCGGACAATCACTATTCAGGTCACCTGAGCTGTTATGGGGATCCGGTTCTGGAGACGTCGAACATCGATCAGCTGGCCGAACACGGGGTGCGGTTTACAAATGCGTTCGCCGCACCGTCCTGTACGCCCGCACGAGGCGCAATGCTATCCGGTCAGGAAATCTGGCGGTTGGGACCGGGAGCGAACCTGCACAGCACCCTCCCTTCGTCCCTGACGCTTTTCACGGACCGTTTGCGGAACAACGAGTATACGATTGGCCACAATTACAAAGGGTGGGGACCCGGAGACCCGTTCGCCGGCGGTCGAACCACCCGTCCCGCCGGTCCCCG
The DNA here is from genome assembly GCA_964466525.1 of uncultured Planctomycetia bacterium. GTDB lineage: Bacteria > Planctomycetota > MHYJ01 > CAYXQY01 > CAYXQY01 > CAYXQY01. The sequence continues at coordinate 4,293 of CAYXQY010000163.1, read as the reverse complement.
GTTCAAAAACCTCAAATCGTTTCTCGATCAAAAGAATGCGAATGATCCCTGGTTTTTCTGGTATTCATCCAAACATCCTCACAGGCCATGGACCGACGCTCCGGAACACACGTCCGAAATCGACCCGGAGCAGATCGAGGTCCCGCCGTATTTGCCCGATGTACCGGAGGTGCGCGAGGACATTCGACGTTACTATTCCGAAGTGCTTCAATTTGACGAGGAGGTGGGTCGAGTGATGAAGGTGCTTTCGAACCGTAACCTGCGCAGGAACACGGTGGTCGTCGTCTGTGCGGATAACGGCTGGCAGATGCCGCGCGGCCTGGCAAATTTATACGACTTTGGCACCCGGATTCCCCTGATTGTCTCCTGGCCGGATCGGTTCCCAGCCGGTCGGGTGATCCGTGATTTTGTCAAGATTGAAGATTTCGCTCCAACCATCCTGCAGCTGGTACAAATCGACATTCCCGATCAGTTTACGGCCTCCTCCCTGTTGCCTGTGCTTGAATCGAATCAGGAAGGAAAGCTTATGCTGAACCGAAACTACGTGGTGCTCGGCCGGGAGCGTCACGCGTATGCCCGGAGGGGCGGGCATGGATATCCCGCACGGGCCATTCGGACCGGCGATTATCTGTTCGTACACAACGTCTATCCTGATCGCTGGCCGGCGGGAGCCCCCCCACTGTTCGGGGACATCGACGCTCACGAGCTTCACTACGACAGCCCGACCAAAGAATACATGATGGCTCATAAAGATCATCCGGACGTGAAGCCACTGTACGAACTGGGGTTCAAGAAACGCCCGGAATACGAACTGTATGACCTTCAGGACGATCCCTATCTCATGAACAACGTGGCCGGGGAAAAGCCGTATCGGGAGGTCGAACGCCGGCTCAGGCGTCAGTTAAGGGCTCATCAGCGAAAAACGGGTGATCCGAGGGTAGCCGGTCGACGTGCCCGCTGGGGATCGCTTCCGTACTACGTAGAGGATGGCTGGATCAAAACCCCCCGCAAGGAAGCCCGTCGGAAATTCGACTTAAAAGAGAAATACAACTTAAGAAAGTAGGCGCCGTTTCTCCCTGTTTTCGAAATCGGGTGTGTCCGCCATCAGGGCCCGTTAGATTTTTATAAAAATCTTGCGTTTGTATAGAAAATACACGATATACCACATGGCCGCGATGACGAGGAGGGTGAGCAGCAGGGTCATATATGCCTTCCCGGGAAATCCTTGCGGAACGTTCAGAAGTTTTTTAACCCCTTTTATGTACTTGCGAAAATTTGTTTTCAGCCATGATGCCCCGCCTTCATGTGCAAACACGTATATGAACAGAGGGTTCATCCCCACGATGGCGAAAAAACGACCGACGGAAATCGGATATTTTACCACGTCCAGCAGGTAGAACGAAAAGGTGAGCATAAGCAAACACCATCCCCCGGTCACGATAACGAAAGAAGAGGTCGCGATCCGTTTTATGACCGGTGTAATGGTATAGGAACCGGATCCAAACAGCAGCGCCGGATCCAGCGCGTATCCAACGAGTAAAGCGATCAGTCCTGCGGCTGTAAGAATCTTGATCTTGTCCCACGCCTCGCGACTGCCGATCAGAACCTGCCCGGCCAGGACACCCCAGATGGTATGAGCGGCTGTGGGAAGGGCGTTTAGCGACACCCAGTGGCCCGAACTTGCGTTTCCTGTCAGTACAAGGTCCAGCCAGGCCCCCACGTTCCTGTTGCCATGAACAAAGGGCTGATTAAATCCGGCCACCGGCCAGAATCGGTACAGGCCCTCCGTAAGCAGGAGCAAACCGATGCTGAACACCAGCTGAAACGCCCAGGACTTCCGCATGATCAGAAATGCGATCAGGTAGGTAAACGCGAGCTGAGCCAGTACGTTGGTCAGTTGAAACCCGGGGAGCGAAATGACGATCCCGAGCACCAGTAGAATCAGGGACCGTTTCAGCGCATGCCTGAACGTATCGTACCAGCTGTCACCGCGCTGCCATCGCTTTCCGAACGAAATCGGCATGGCAACCCCCACGATAAACATAAAAAACGGCTGCACAAGGTCCCAGAATCGCAATCCGTGCCAGGGGGCGTGACTGAGCTGGTATGCGATCGTGCTGAAGACGGTGCCTTCGAACGTTTTCGCTTCAAGTGCACCACTCAGGCCCGCCCAGCCCGAGATCAGAAGAAACATGGTAAATCCCCGGAAGAAATCGAGGGACAGGAGCCGCCCGTGCCGGTCGAGCAGACGTTCCTGAAGGTCAACAGTCATGACAGTTCTCCTTTCGCTATGTGTTCAGTTGATCAATTGGACGAATGCAAGCAGTACGGGGATCGGGGGCTGTATGGGTAATCAACATACCGGTGCGATCATTCAATTGTTATTGTATGCGTTCCCGTCCCCGGGGGAATGTTCAGCCTGTACGGGGTCTCACCGCTGAAATCAAACGGTTTTTTCTTTCCATCGATGGTCATCGTCGAGGCCTCTGCGAACGAGCCGGCGCACCATTCAGCAACGTCCAGTTTCCAGCTTGAGTTCCGGTTCCGGAAATGCCGGCAGTAATGCGGGTCGTAGGTCAGGGTGATGTCGCATACGGGATTGGTTGTGCGTGACAGCGTGCCGGATTTGTCCGCGTGCAGGTACCCGATGTATTTCCGGATGGAGATAAATTTCATGTCCGGATACGTTTCAAATACGTTTAAAAACCCGTCTGGGTTTCTGGTAATTCCAAAATCGTGTCCGTCCGGAGGTGCTCCGGTAAACAGTGGCGAATCCTTCGAGTTTTCGTATTTCCATCCTGTAAATACGACGTCCTTCCCGAGGTATCCGTAATGTTTGAACCATCCGAATCCAGCCCGACCGGCCACGCGGGCGGTGTTGTTCCGGTACGTGAGGGAGACCCCCATTCCTCCGGCGGCGAACGCCAGTGGAAATGACCCAAACTGCTGTTTCATCCAGCGCTGCGCTGTCTTCATGCGCCAGCGCTGCTCGGCCGCGGGGATTTCTTTTCCACGTCGGAGGTCGGCGAACTCCCGGTACCAGCCGACCTTTGCCCGTTCTCCCTCAAGGTCGCTTCCCCACCATCCCGGAGGGGAAGACAGGTCCGGTTGCATATGGGTCAGTCCGTGGCAATTCACGGAGAAAACGCCCTGTTCGATGCCGCGGTCGAGCCCTTTCTTCGTGGATCTGTAGTTCTGTTTAACACCGAACGCATCTTCAAACGCCTGTTGCCAGGCCGGTTCCACCCATCTTTTTTTGTCGTTTACGAAACCGGAATTCGCGTACACGGTCAGCACGGAATCGTGTTTCTTCAGTGGGCGGATGAGGTGCTCCTGTATTTCCCGTTCGGTCAACGTGGGGTAGTGCCATCTTTTCAGCCAGGCATTTTGTGCGGTACCGGGGTCGTCCAGGTACAGTATTCCCCGGTTCGACCAGGTTCGATACATCATGAAACCGGTGGCCCAGGTGATTGTATTTCGGAACAGGGTACGCATCCCCTGTGCCTCAAACAGCTGCTCCAGGTTTCCCCCGATCCATGCCGCTTTTGTGGAGGAAGAAAGAGTTCGAACGGTCACCTGCGGTTGATCTTCCCGACTGATCACGGTCCGCACGCCCTCTTTCACCGGTTCGACCCGGACGGTTTCGTATGTTTCCTTTGATCCGGCTGGGTTCAGAGGGGACGTTATACCTTGCGTGATGGGATGCTTCTGGACCGTTTTCAGGGCTTTCGTGCTTGCAGTGGTTTGTTGATACGAGAGACCAAGCAGGGACTGAATTTCTTCCGGGTGAATGTGTTGTCCCAGGCCGATCAGACTGATGTCGTGTCGGTTGACCATCCGGTGAATAACGGAATAATCAGGGTTCCATAGATCTTCGCTGCTGTTTACCATCCAGAGGATTGTTCCGTACCGGGGGGTTCCATTCATGTTGAGAAACATGTTCCGGTTCAGAAACTGTTGATCGAGTCGATACACGTCAAAGGGAATTCCCCAGGATTTCAGCAATAGCATAACGGAGTAAAACTCGCCGGATGGGTCCGGGGACATACCCATGGAAAGGCGGTCCGCATCGGGATCGGGGACCCCGGGTTTGAACGGCGGCTGAAGCACGTAACTCATGGGATCCTCCCACTGATCTCCGATCACAAATGCGACCCGCATCGGTTTTTTCTTTCGGGGGGTCTGAGCCGGTGCCCGCCTCCTTTCGAACGAGGCAGACAGGAGAACTGTAAGTACGAGGATCGAAATGATTTGAACGTTACTGCAGATCGTGGACATATTGATGTTTGGGGA
>CAYXQY010000162.1:0-8491 GCA_964466525.1 uncultured Planctomycetia bacterium | reverse complement strand
TGCGAATCCGCGCACTACGGAGATCAGAATTGCATTCTACTGACGAAGCGGGGGGTTTTTCAGCAGCCTCCTCAGTCGGCTTCAAAAAAGACCTCGCACGCACGGACAATTTTTTCAAAGGTTTTCTTTCCCCTGTCAATGGCCGAACAGTATTCAAAATTGAGCACGGCCTGTCTTCTCGTCCTGACCGCCGTAGCCATCACTGTGGCTCTGGTATACACAAAAATCGTTCTGGTACCCCTTGTTTTCGCCGTGTTCGCCCATTCAATCGTGTCTCCGATCATTCAGTGGCTGGAAGAGAAGTGGAACTTATACCGTTCCGTAGCCGTGCTGCTGACCGTCATCCTGTTTTTCGTGGTGTCAACTCTTGTGATGTATTTTATCATCACATCCATCGGAAATTTCCTTCAGGGGGCGCGGGTCTATCAGAATCGAATTCAGGATTTCCTGAACTGGATTTCGATGGAGGGAAGCCGGTATGGGTTTGACATCGAGATTAACACGATCAGGGATGTGCTGGAGCGGCTCGGTGTATTTTCCATGGCGGAAGGGGCGATGGGATGGGCTGTTTCATTTGTGGCGAACTTTCTGCTGGTGGTCGTCATTGTGAGTTTTCTCGTTGCCGGAGAGGGAACTGGAGCTTCGAAGAATAAATTTTACCAGGAGATACAGATCCGGATATCTCGGTACGTGGCCATCAAATTTCTCATTTCACTGACGACCGGTATTTTTGTCGGAGCGGTTTTACGGATTTTTGACGTGGAACTGGCGTTTCTATTCGCCATCCTGACAATGTTGTTGAATTTTATCCCCAGCATGGGTTCCATTGTGTCCATGGTATTACCGCTTCCGGTTCTCCTGGTGCAGTACGAATTTACGTGGCCCTCGTTCGTGGTGATGGGTCTTCTGGCGATTATACAGTTCATTCACGGCTATGTCATTGAACCGAAGATGATGGGGGAAAGTATGGAACTTCATCCCATTACGGTGCTTCTCTGTTTGATCTTCTGGGGACTGGTCTGGGGTGTGGCAGGGGTGTTTCTGGCCGTTCCGATTACGGCGGTTCTTCGAATTGTCCTGTCCCGAATTGATATGACGCGGCCGATTTCTGAGTTGCTTGCCGGACGACTGCCGGACGATGTGGAACTTCCCCTTGAATTTTCGGCGGGATCGGGATAAAGGTATTGTGAGATATCATGTTTGCCGACTTTCATTTATTCATTTTTTACAGTAGAAGCGAGATGATTGTACAGATTAACACGGGCAATCAGGTAGACATCGATCAAAGCGTGCGACAGAATATCAACGACAACCTGACCGCGACGCTGGACCGTTTTCAGGATCGGATTACACGGGTGCAGGTTCACCTGAACGACGAAAACAGTGAAAAAGGGGGAGCGGCCGACAAGCGGTGCATGATGGAAGCCCGCCTGTCCGGACTGGACCCCATCGCCGTGACCGCTCACGACGAGACCATTCACCGGGTCAGCCGCGGAGCACTCAACAAACTGGAACGAGCGATCGACAATCAGCTCGGGAAGTTGAATGATCGGTGATTGTCGACCGATATGTCGGCACTGGATTTTTTTCCGGACATCAGGAATTTGTCCACCCAGCTAAGAACCTGAGCAGTGAGATACGTTCCAGCAGTCCGGTACTGCTAAATTTCCTGCACCCGTGCTTTCAGTTCCTCAAACTGTTCCCGATCGTCAACCCCCTCGTTGATGGGATCGTCGATGTTCCAGTTGTCGATTTTCCCCGGGTTCACCTCGAAGTGTTCAAGAAGATGAGTGCGGTGTTCGGGTTTCATCACGACGATTCGGTCCGCTTCGTCGATGGCACGCTGTGAGACCGGATCCGGCGAGGGCTTGACGTATTGAAGTGCGTCCACTTCGTCAAGAAATGCTTTCGCGTTTTCGGCAATGTGATCCGCCGGGTGTGTACCGGCGGATTCGACCTCAAACTCCGACCGATAACGCCGTGTGAGTGCCTCGGCGGTCGGACTGCGAAAGCTGTTTCCCGTGCAGATATAAAGGATTCTCATTCCGTTTGCTCCTCCGGGTATACGTCCTCGTATAATGCACGAATCGGTTCGGCAACGGACCACGCCTGTGCGATACATCCTTTCGGTTCGTGCGGCGGGTCCCCGTCGAATATTTCCGAAACCTGGCCGATTGCGGCGTCTTCGGTGAGGTGGCGTTTCAATCCATCGAAGAAGGACGCCGCACGCTCCCGGTTTTCGTTCGTCGACTCATGCAGACGCATCCATGCTGAGACGAATCCACCCAGGAGAAACGGCCAGACGGTTCCCTGATGATACGCCCGGTCCCGCTCAAATCGGGAACCGTAATACTGACCCTGATAGGCCGGATCTGACGGCGCAAGGGTCCGAAGACCGTAGGGCGTAAGCAAACGGTCCTGAACCCGGGTCACGACGGCCTGCCGCTGCTCGTCCGGCAGCACATCCTCAAACATCGCGGCGTAAATCTGGTTCGGTCGAAACGTCGTGTCGTTGCCGGCATGGCCGTCCACCACGTCGTACAGGTATTCCCCATCCTCGTACCAGAAACGCTTTCGAAACGATGTAATGGCCCGGTTTCGCAGGGACAGGAATTCCTTTTTTCGTGCCGGGTCCTCCCGGAGATTTGCAATGCGGCCGGCCACCGCCAGCGAACGGATCCAGAGGGCCTGTATTTCCACCGGCTTTCCGTCTCGTGGGGTAAACGTGGTATCCCCGACCTGTGCGTCCATCCACGTAAGCTGCGTATCCGGTGTGCCTCCCTGAATCAATCCGTCTTCGTCCATCCGTATGTCGTAGCGCGTACCGGAACGATACCCCTGGAGGATCTCACACACCGCCTTCCATCCGGTATCGGTGACAAAATCTTCGTCCCCGCTGTACGATAAGTATTTTCCAAGCGCATGAATATACCAGAGCGAAGCATCGATCGTATTGTACTCCGGTTCATCGCCGCTTTCCGGGAACCGGTTAGGAACCATACCCCGGGAAATGTATGAGCTGAACTCCAGGAGAATGTCCCGGGCGTGACCGTAATACCCGGGAACCAGCAGGAGACCGGTCAGGGAAATAAACGTGTCCCGGCCCCAGTCCGTGAACCAGGGGTATCCGGCGAATATCGTTTTTAGTTCATCCCGCTTCACGCTGAAATCACCGGCGGCACGGAGCAAATCCAACGAGTTCGACCGGTTATGCCGTTCCACGAGCGGATATGCAAGACTTTCACGCCGTTCTCGCTCACGCTCCTCGAAATTTTCGAACGCCTCCGGGTCGATATCGAGCGTCGGGTCGGTCGAAAAAAGGAGCCGTGCTGTATCCCCCGGCTCCAGTCGGTACGATATTTGTCCGGGACTCCAGAAATCCTCCTCCCGGGTGGATTCATGGTTGAGGTGTTCGGGGTACTGAACACGGTAAAACCAGTGTTCATCCGGATGAAACGTACCGGAATGATAGGCATGAGTTTTCGGTATGAGGTCGTAGGGATTCCAGGTCAGGCGCTTCCCTTCTACGTTGGTATCCATTAAGACGTCGTCGTTGTCCAGATGCAGGCCCCTGTACTCCCGGCCGGTGAGTTGTGGACGCACCGACAGCGTAACAGGCGTGGACGCCTGATTCAGGGTCCATTTCATTAGCACGATGTTCCGCTGGTGGATCATAAAAATTTCTTTACTGACCGTGACCTCCTCCTGTCGAAACTCGAACGTCCATGTGGGCCACGGGTGGGGCTTAAACGATGAAATCCAGCGGTGGCCGTCGGGGTGAATGGTTCCGGGATAAAGGATGGAAGAGAGCGGAAAAGCGTGATCAGCCGTCCGGATATATGTCTCGCAGTGATTGACCAGTATGACCCGGTCGACCGGTGGTTTGCGAGGAACCATAAACAGGTTGTGATAGTGTCTTGTCGGTGCGCCGGCGACGCTCCCGGAAATGAACGCGCCGGTGCCGTTTGTTTCGAGCCATTCCCGGGAGAACAGTTCGTCTGGTTCAGTCACGGTCGTTCGTTCGGCTGTTTGCAACTTTTTCCAGACACATTGTCACCAGGGCGGTCCATCCCGTCTGGTGGGATGCGCCGCAACCCCGTCCCGAATTTCCGTGAAAATTTTCGTAAAACAGAATGAGGTCCTGCCAGTGTGGATCTTCGGCGTAAATCCATTTGTTTCCGTGACAGGGGCGTTTCCCATCCGACCCGGCCCGGAACAGGTCCACGAGTCGGTCACTAAGCTCCGTGGAAATTTCCTCCATGTTCAGTTCGTTTCCGCTGCCGGTTGGAAATTCCGCGGTGAGTGACTCCCGGTAAAACCGGTGATACCGTTCAAGGGAATCAATTAGAAGGTAGTTTACGGGAAACCAGATCGGGCCCCGCCAGTTGGAATTTCCTCCATACTGTGCGTCCCGGGCCTCACCCGGCGTGTACGAGATTTCGTGTATCTCGTCCGCAAGTTCAAACCGGTACGGATGGTCGTCGTGGTATTTGGAGAGCGAACGGATCCCGTACTTCGAGAGAAACTCCTCTTCGTCAAGCATATAGGAAATGACGGATTCCAGCCGGTCACGGGTGGGAAGGCCAAGAAGACGGTAATCGGGGTTGCACAGGCTGCTGCCGTTTTCCACCGTTTCACAGGTGATCGTCCGGATGACGTCACGGCGGTGGGTCTGGAGCCAGGAGATGTGTTCTTCGAGTTCGGGGAGAGATTGAATCGCTTCCTCTTCGATGGGCCGCACGGCGATCAGGGGCATTAATCCGACCAGGGACCGGACGTGAAGGGGAATCAAATCGCCGTCCGTATAAATATGATCGTAGTAGAACTCGTCCTCCTCGCTCCACAGGCCTGTGCCGGCGAGGTCGTTAAACGCATCCGCGATTGCGAGATAGTGATCGTAGAATTTTTTGGCCATGTCTTCGAACGATCCGTCCGATTCCCGGGCCAGCTCGATGGCCATCTGCAGCATCACCGCCGCATAGAACGCCACCCAGGCCGTGGCATCGGCCTGCTCGAGGTGTCGTTCCCCTGAGAATTTTATTCCGCGGTCGAATACGCCGATGTTATCAAGACCGAGGAATCCCCCGGAGAAGATGTGATTGCCTTCTTCGTCGGTTCGGTTGACCCACCAGTTGAAATTGAGCGAGAGTTTCTGAAAACAGCGGGACAAAAAATCCAGGTCCTGATTACCGTGTTTTTTCTCATACTGGTACACGCGCCAGACCGACCATGCGTAGACCGGTGGGTTGGCGTCGGAGAAATTGATCTCGTACGCCGGTACGGCCCCGTTCGGGTGCATGTAGCGTTCGGACAGGAACATGGAGAGCTGATTTTTGGCAAACTCCGGATCCAGGCGGGAAAACGGGATCATGTGAAACGCCAGGTCCCACACGGCGTACCACGGAAACTCCCATTTGTCCGGCATCGAAATGATGTCCCGGTTGTATAAATGCATCCAGTCTTCGTTGCGGGTGGCACCTCGGTCGGTTGGTGATCCATGGTAATTATCGTCCCCTTCCGCCCATCGCTTCACATCGTAAAAGTAGAATTGCTTTGTCCAGAGCAGGCCCGCGTACGCCTGGCGATCAATCCGTTCCTCCTCCTCGTCAAGTTCCTCAGGCACCACGGACGCGTAAAATTCGTCCGCCTCCCGCCGCCGCCGGTCAAATACGTCTTCCACGTCGTCGAACGGTGACCGCGGCGCGGTATCACGTGCCACCAGCCGGGTACGAACGGTGACGGACGCACCGGAGGGGATCTCCGTTCCGATGTGACGGGTTGTTTTCGTGCCGGTTCGATCGGGGTTGACAACCCCTTCCTCGCCGTGAATGATGTGCCGGTGGAACGCATCCTTGACGTACTCCGTGTGGTTTTCCTTGTTGAACAGACGATCCCGGTTGGTCTGGTTTTCCGTGAAGAGCCACTCGTCCGTGTATGCTCCGTCGAGTTTCTGAACGTAAAACCGGTACGGCTCGAGCGTTTCATGCCAGGTGTGCACGATCCCGTTCCGCAGCGACATCTCCGGCCGAGCCGTTTCGTCCACGTCGCCGTTTCCCCAGGACCATGTGTTTCGAAACCACAGGGTCGGCAATATGTGGAGGGGGGCCGGTTCCGGACCCCGGTTGTGCGCGTGAATCCGGATCAGTATGTCGTCCGGCGCCTTTTTGGCGTATTCGACGAACACGTCGAAATACCGTCCTTCGTCAAAAATACCTGTGTCCAGAAGTTCGTACTCCGGCGCCTTGGAGCTGCGCATCTTGTTTTCCTTGACCAGGTGCTGGTAGGGAAATGCTGAATGAGGGTACTTGTACAGGCCTTTCGCGTAGCTGTGTGTGGGGGTGTTGTCCAGGTAATAATAACATTCTTTCACGTCCTCTCCGTGATTGCCTTCCAGGGCGTTCAATCCGAAGAGCCGTTCTTTGAGGATCGAATCCCGTTCATTCCAGAGGGCAAGGGAAAAGCAGAGCCGGCACTCCCGGTCGGTGATTCCCATCAGGCCGTCTTCCCCCCACCGATACGTCCTGCTGCGTGCATGGTCATGCGGAAAGCTTGTCCAGAAGGAGCCGTCTTCGGAGTAATCTTCCCGGACGGTTCCCCACTGCCGTTCACTTAGATAGGTTCCCCATTTTTTCCAGTCGCTATCCCCCTCTTCATCGTCGTTCAGACGCTGTTTTTCTTTCGTGGACATGTTGAATTCGTGTGTTCGGTGAAGTTGTTACTTCCTGAACGAGCACGGAAGAGTGCCGGCAGGGGGCAGTTGGGGCAGGACGCCGGATGAACCGGAGGTGAAGTTACGGGTTTCCCTCGATGTTCTGCGACAGGTCCTGGAGGATGTTCATGAACGCCATGTTGCAGTCGTACGGTGAATCGTATGGATTGAAATACGCATGCACGTCCCCGTCCTCAAACCACTTCGTACACATGTAGTAGAAATGGTCGCTGGTTGTCAGGCGACGCCAGGTTTCGATGCGTTCCTCGTCTTCCGATGCAAAAATCTCCTCTTTGAGGTTATAAAGCGCCTCCACCGCGGCATTCTGCATGTCATTCCCGAGCCATGCGCTGACGTCCCGCTCCGTGTCCGCCCAGCTGACCGTACGGGCAAAGTGGAGTTCCCCGTGCGGCTCCCGATCAAGGAGGTCCGACGGGTGGACGAAGTCCACGTCATGGTTCATCAATTCGCCGGGGAGCGATCGGAGGAAGTCAAAGATGCCGGTGTCCTCCCACTGGTGTTCCCCGAACGTTTCGTAATCCATGAACAGATTAACGATGTCTCCCTTGACGGGCCAGACCCAGTCCGCGAACTTTTCGGCCGTCAGGGGCCAGCTCTCCCAGTTTTTGTTCCCGAATCGAAACGCGATGTCATCGCTGAGCTGGTAGTTTTTCAACAGCAACCGGACGTTGTGGCCGGGATCCGTGTATACGTATCCGGGTTTGCGATCATTGAGCACTTCGTCCCACCCTTCAGCCAACACTGCGTCGTAACCCATTTCAGCAGCCACGGGGGCCAGGTCGTCGTTGTAGATGAGTTCCGTGTTCCGGAGGATGCGGGAGGACTGGTCGAAATATTTCTCCGTGGCGTTCCGATGCATGTCCACCTGGGCTTTGAATTCATCCAGGTCCTGCAAAAAGCTCAGGCTGTGATAGTAGGTTTCGTTCAGGAACGACACCCGTCCCGTGTCGGCGAGTTCCTGAAAACTTTCGAGCACATCCGGAGCGTATTTCTCGAACTGTTCCAGGGCGGTGCCGGTAATGGAATAACTAATCTTGAAGTTCTCGTACCGGTCCAGAAGGTCCAGCATGATCTGATTGGCCGGCAGGTAGCATTTTTCAGCGACCTTTTCCATCACCTCACGGTTCTTTCGGTCGAAAAAGTACGCCTCGTTCGAGCCGATATCGAAGAACGAGTATTCGTTGATACGCCAGGGCTGGTGGACCTGAAAGTAGAAACAAACGTCTGTCATTGGTCCCTCCGGGCTTCAATGGCTTCTTCGTAACAGTTAACGACTTTTCGCGCGGGGTCGACGATGTTCAGTTTCTCAACCTCCGAACTGCCGTGTTTTACCATATTTTTTCGAATGGCCGGATACCGCAGGGCCCCGATGATTTTATCCGCCATTTTCCGTACGTCCCAGAAATCGACTTTCATACAATGTTGCAGAACTTCCGACACCCCGCTCTGCCTGGACAGCAGGACCGGAGTTTCGTTCTGTAAGGCTTCCAGCGCGACAAGTCCAAAGGGTTCCGAGACGGACGGCATGACAAACAGGTCCGCGGACTGAAACGTGCGATCCACCTCGTCCCCTTCAAGCCAGCCGGAGAAGATGACCTGATCCCGGATCCCCAACCTCGACGTGTGTTCGATGGTGGCTTCCATCATGTCTCCCTCTCCGGCCACCACAAACGTCGTGTCCGGCATATGCTCCAGTACCCGGGCGGCGGCTTCGATGAAGTAGTCCGGGCCTTTCTGAACGGTGATGCGACCGAGGAAAAG
>CAYXQY010000161.1:7048-8504 GCA_964466525.1 uncultured Planctomycetia bacterium | reverse complement strand
TGTCCTCAGCTGTAGCGATGTTTTCGATCCACTCCGCAACCTCGTCCTCGGACTGAGGGTCTGACGGATCCGGTGGTTCGTTGGCCATGCCCAGGTGCTGTATTATGCCAACACGATGTGGTTGTATGAATGCTCGGATGACATATGTAAGCCTGCGAGGTCCCCCATGATGGAACGCGGTCCCGGGGGTGAATCCGGTGTGATTATGCCACAGGCCTTCGACCGCCCCGCCACATGGGTGGTGCGGGACCGCTACAGCGTAGCCGAGAGAATCTGACGGGGATCGTCTCGACGGTCGTAACCAGCGTGTGACTCGTGGCACCGACCTCCCGAACAGTCCGCTATCTAACGCGCTGAGGGCTCGGGTGTCAATCAAGCTAGTAGGCCCCTCTCCTCGGCGCGTTCAACTGACTCTCTACTCACAGGTGACTCTGTTAATGAGCCTTTGACATATGTCACGGCTAGATACATGAGAGCAGAAATAGAGATGGGATTCGCATAGGTGAGTCCAGATGCGGATCCGTGGCCGTCTGAGAAGGCTGAGATGTTCACCACGCCAGCCCCGGTCACGGATCGTTCCGCGTGACACTCGGCGAGTCGGGCGTGGCGACCTGAGATGATTGCAATAAATAAGGGCCGACCCACCGTTGACTCTTCATGATGACTCATCGATGACTGGACTGTTCTCCGGCGAGCGCGGGCAGTCCGAGGTTATCTCATTCGCCCTGCTGATCGCTATCACCGTCGCTGGGACCACAGCGATCCTCCTCGTCGGATTCACAGCACTAGATACCGCCAAGGATCGCATCACGGCAGAGCAGGCAACGGATGATATGACCCGCTTTGACGCCCAGGCCAGCTCCGTGGTGCACGGGCGTGCCAGTTCCCGGGAGGTCGAGTTCGTCAACCCAGAGAGTCACGGTCAAGTCGTCCCCGACGCTGGCTGGCTGAACGTCACCGTTCGTAACGAGTCTACCGGCACTGTCGATACAGTCCTTTTGAACCAGACACTTGGTGCTGTGGTCATCGAGACACAGGACGGCACGGTCGCCTACCAGGGCGGCGGTGTGTGGCGGGAATCTGGCAACGGCAGCATCATGGTTTCGCCCCCAGAATTCCACTACCGTGGGAGCACGCTCACGCTCCCGTTAGTGGCCGTCAATGGCGATGGGTCACTCAATCAGGGGGAGCTCTCGGGCGGAGAGACCACGCAGAAGTTCCCGAGTCCCACAACGGGTCGCACGAATCCGCTCGAAAACGGCAAGGTCGTTATCACCGTCCACAGTGACTACTACGAGGCCTGGGGGCGCTTTTTCGAAGAGCGCACCGATGGGGCAGTCGAGACTAACCATACGGCTCGGACAGCTACCATCGATCTGGTCGCCCCGGCAGAGGACCGCAGCCTGACAGAGGCCGTGTTAGGTGTTGACCCCGGCGATGAGATCAGCCTCCAGGG
>CAYXQY010000161.1:0-6948 GCA_964466525.1 uncultured Planctomycetia bacterium | reverse complement strand
CGGATCGACTTCACCGCCGGATCGGCAACGCTGGACAGCGGCACGTACTACCTGGACAAGATCGACATGAGCAATCAGGATCTGACGCTCAACACAAGTGACGGCGACATCGTCATCGGGATTGAGAATAGTCTCACGCTCGGTAACGGAAAGATCGCCATCGAGGGAGATGGCCAGGCTCGTCTCTACGTCCAGGGCGACGTGACGATGAATCCCGCAGCCAACGTCACCGTCCCGAACGAAACCGCCGACAGGATGTGGCTGTATGGGACCGGCGACATGCAGTTCAGTATGGACACGAACCAGGGTAACCCTGCACGGTTCGTCGGGGTCGTATACGCCCCCAACAGCAACAGCACGTTTTCCATAAAGCACGCCGAGCTGTTCGGGGCCGTCGTCGCTGGGAATATCGACATCAATACTGGTGGATCAATCCACTTCGATAGGGCACTCCTGGGAGAGGACCCGCTCCAGGGAGAAAACACGGCTCCCACCATCACGTTCCTGCACGTCTCGGTCACGGACCTCTTCGTGGGCACCACGTCCGGGAATGGTACGCCAACACCTACTCCTATGCCAACCCCGACGCCAACCCCGACGCCTACTCCCACGCCAACCCCGACGCCTACTCCCACGCCAACCCCGACAGATGCTGCTCCGACAGCGTCGATAGACAGCGTGTCGGACACGAGCCAGTCGGGCGGGCCGGGAGGCAACAAAGCGGAGTTCGATATCTCCTGGAGCGCTAGCGACGACACCGATATCGATAGCGTGAGTATCGAACTCGTAGATTCGAAAGGAACGGTGGTGGACTCCGCAACGCCGTCGGCAAGCGGAACATCTGCATCCGGAACCGTAACGCTCAGTGACAATGGTGGACACGGCGACGACTACACAATTCGAGTTACTGTGACCGATTCCAACAGTCAGACAGACTCCACAGAAGTAAGCGATACGGCTGACGGCACTGATCCGTAAATCCGGGATGACGCCCATCTCGATTCAGTGCCAGAACAGGGCTCTGGAAACTGGGTGAGTGGGAGGGAAGGCTCCCACGAAGATCTCTGCCGCTTGTCCTGGACTGGGACCCCGGAAAAATGAGAATTTGCTTCTATAAGTACAGCGACGACCGTTACAAGTCGTCGATCCGCTCAACGGGACCTTTGCAGGCTCGTCAGAATTGATAGGATCGGATTGATCACTACGCGCACAGAATAGCGCTGTCTTTCAAGACAATCTCGATGCAAGATATCCGTATTGGATTGAATGTTGGTCTCTGTTTCGCTCAGAGAGGTAAGAGTCCGGAGACTGTGTCAATCTGCGAAATTGGTCGGTGACTCGGTTTGTCCGGAGACGGGCGTTGCTTGGCGGTCGGTTGCTGTGGGTGGATGAGTGATCGGTGGGTTGACAAACAGCGCGTGCCCGACTAGGCCGGCTGCGAGCACTGATCCGGCGGTCAGAGTGATCACCAAGTCGGTTCCAACCGTTGCGCTAACACCGATGACTGCGACAAACGTCAACGGGATCACGCCGAGGACGACATCGTAGTAGGTGGTCATGTCTTGCGTTCACCTCGTGTTCCGGGAGCGGAACGTGGATGCCCAAGTGCCAGATAGCCTGCCTTCTCGGGCAGCCATGACGCGGCTGATTCAATTCGACTGAATCGCTCACTCAGCCGCCTTACCCATACCATTATTATCTATCACTATAAACTTTAGGGAATATTTTGTAGTGTTAACATAAATGTTTTGTATATGCTATTTATAACTTATCAACAGACGGCTGGTATGGATTACACCCGTCTGCGAGGCTCACGTGAAAGGCTCTCTACCTCTTGCGGCCGGATCTCAACGCGTAGTGATCGATTCTGTCGTGTCAATCACAGATACATTAGAAATCGGAGTAACCGATACAGAGAGTTCGTGTAGCGGAGCAATTTCTACACAGGATATCAGTAACGGGGCTATTGGTCTATCGCTCCGGCTTACCGGGGGTGCTTTTGAATTAATATGATGTTATTTAACAATCGTGACGTATATTTATATAATAATAACAAAACTAATGGTCAAATCGAGCGACTTGGGATCACTCTCAGTCAATAGGATTCACCCCCCCCGGGACCGCGTTCCACGATAAGGGACCTCCCAATCTTGCATATGTCGAACAAGCACTTATACAATCCCGAAATGTAAGTACTCTTCCAGTACTTGAGCATGGCCAACGAACATCCGGATCCCCCCAGATCTCTATTCCGAAGATGAGGTTACACAGTGGATCGAAAAAATCGCTACAGCTGAGAACATACCACCGCAGGAGGTTCACGACGGCTGCTGTCCTCATACGGGGGATGCCTATTATTCAACCTCTCTCAGATGAATAGTATGGTATCTGGATCCGCGTATGTAACATGGCTCATCTGTAGAAGACAGTACATAGGTCGTTGGTTGATTACAATCGGAGTGAAGCGTAGTTCTCGGTTCCGAAATCACAGCGTCGATTCGGAAGGGAGCCACCTCTACAGATGAGCGTTGATACTAAGCGAGCAAATGGACTTGTATAATCGTATTCTATCTTGGGGTCACAGCAATTGGAAACCCATACTGTACTTTTCAGCGGTAACCAGCCTGTTTCTTTACCAGCATACGACTGGGTGGAGCTGGGACTTCAATGTCTACTCGCTCAATGCTCAGTATCTCTTCCATAACGGAGTGTATATGGAGTGGCTACGTCCGCCGCTGGTGGCGACAGTTTTGGGGGTCTTGCAGGTTGTGTTCCCCGTCAGAATTTCGGAGTACGTCTATATTGTACTATCTTCCATCGCTTTTTTTGTATCCTGTTATAAATTATCAGAGGAGTATGATATCTGGTTTGATGCACTCTATGTATTCGCCTTATCGCCTTTCGTCATCTACACAGCCACGCTACAGGGGACCGAGTTACTATATCTAACATTTATAACATTATTCGTAGCCGATTTCGATTCATCTTGGTCCGGCCTATGGATGGGATTGGCATTCTTGACGCGGTACTCGGGTATAGTTCTCATTCCAATCGCATTCTTCCAGAGAAAATATGTTTTCGTTCTGGTGGACAGATATGTTATAAGGACGGGTTTAATCGCACTGCTGGTCGTTTCTCCTTGGTTAATATTTAATTATATTGAACTGGGACACCTGCTAGCGAGTCCACTAAACTTCTATGCACTGAATGCTGTTGAGCGAGCGAGTACTTCACAGTTTGATCCGATTAGTATTATTTTGATCTCTGGGATATCTACTATTTTTGCTTTATATTATCTATGGAAGGGCAGTATCGATTCTATTGATATTGTTCTGATAACCCTTGGAGTGTTAACAATAGTTCGTCAATTGAGTATTGATCGAAAAGAAACCCGGTTTTTAATTGAACTCTCACTCGTGGCAGCGGTCCTTGCGGCAAAAGTATTCCAAGAGATTGATATTAAATTTGATAGTAAGCATCTACTCACACTTATCATGATCTCATACATTATAATTGGGGGTGTATACGTCTCATCTAATCCACTTACAGACCCGAGTCCGTATATCGCCGCATCGGATGATGTTGGTGACTGTCTGAGCGTTTCAAATGAGTGGGTTCATTTAGCATACGCTGGCACCCCTGCTGGTCCGGGGGGTTTTGAACAAGATCAAGAACTAATCAATCAAGGGTACAAAATTGTGACGTTCGTAAATAATAGTTATCGAGTACAGGGGACTAAGTGTATTCAGGGTCCATATGATATCACCTATATCGACCGCCTCCAAAGAGTATACGATAATGTCAGGTATTGCGATTATATTCCTCTTCTGAATACGTGTGGTATTGAGAGACGGCTTGCAAACACATCGTTGCAAGGATTCCCGTCCCGGACCGTACCGAGTAAATTAATTATAAATTTGATAAATGAAGAGTATCCATGGTCGTAATGATTGTTGAAGATGACGACCTCATTCGAGACACAATTGTGTCCTATTTCGAACATTCTGGAATAGATGTTATGGCACAGGAAACCGCTGATGGGGCCTTGGCGAAGCTGAACTCTGGTCCAACCGTCGAGATACTAATCACGGACATAATGTTACCTGGGATGACCGGATTTGAATTAATTCAGCACATCAGGCGTTCCGACTCAATCAATGAGTTACCGATCATCGTTATTTCAGGACTTGGCACACCAGAGGCTAAAAAGCGTGCAGAGGAACTAAATGTTCACGAATATCTAGTTAAACCACTAGATTTGGAAGATGTACACCGAAGTATCGAAAAAATCAAAGGGTCGTAATGATGAGTGTGTTTGTTATTCCGATTCTACAATTAGAAGGATTCTCAACAATATTCCTGTGGGCGGCGCTAATCCTTTCCACACTATTATTCTCAGCATTCATTCTGACGTTCGGACGCTCAGTTCAGTTAGCTTGGCGGCGGAAACGAAGGAAGAAAATGGAGGCTCAGGTAAAGTCCCAGATTCTATCAGGATTAGCGTCGGGCGGGTCCGAGTGGAACTCTTTGACGAGCACAAAATCCAGAGTCAAAAGAGTTGTAATCCGTTCTCAAGTAGAACATCTCCTTCGAAACTTTGCCGGTGAATACCGGATACGGCTTCAAAACCTGTGTAAGGAAGCAGGGTTCATACCCGATGCCGCTAATACGTTACAGTCGGCTGATGAGTTCGAGAAGCTCGATATATTAAATTTATATACACTACTAGGTCAGCCAATTGACCCTGACTTATTGAAACAGAACTGTGTCGGGTCAAGCCGCTTGCGTAGCGCTTCTGCACGATTACTTTTTGAATCTGATCATCCGGAAGCATGCAAGGCAGGTTTTGAAATCCTATTTTATCGAACTGATGACTCACTTTCCACATTCGGTCTTGATACTGCCTTTCGACTGTTTGAATCTGATCCGGCATGGCTTCTCGATAAAGTTGATCAGGATTTGATCGACTGGAACAATTCGCTTGTAATTCAGATTCTGTTGATTTTCACCGAAACATCTCATAGGTTGTCGAGTGATGATCTCAGTTGGATATACCATCTGCTTGACCACGAAAATCCACGGATCCGCTCGGTAGCAGTGAGTGCACTCAGACCATATATGGGTGAAACGCTGGACATCAAGTCGGTTCCAGTGAAGGATCTGCTTCAAGACTCTAGCCCCCGCGTACGAGCGAGCACATATCGCCTGCTTGCTACACTGGAAGATCCGACGTATCAGCGCCTGCTCGTCAGCGCGGCGAAAACAGAACCTGATGAACAGGCTCTGTTCGTGCTCGCAGATTCGTATGACCAAGTTAAGGTCTCGCTTGAATTACCGGAACGGCCTACATTTCTGGCAGCGCTGAAGCGAATTCGTGAGGAGCGACGACTCAGATCTGATCCATCCGAATTCATGTACGAGCTAAACGGAGTTCCTACCTGATGGTTTCGTTTTCCGATGTCGTTATTGTGCTTTTAGAAGTCAGTGCGCCCATCATCATCGGATACTATGTGATTATCAATATCGGGTACCTTGGTCTAAATCTATCTGCCGTTTTTCAGCTATATGATGATGTTCGTAGTACGGCATGGGAGCCTGTTTACCAGCGGTTTGCCACACCCTTCTTTCCTACTATATCTGTAATCATACCTGCATACAACGAAGAGAATACTATCATCCAGAGCGTCAAGTCGACGTTAGCGTTAAAATATCCGAAATATAAAGTGATTGTCGTAAACGACGGGTCAGACGATGCTACTCTTGAACGATTGCGTGATGCGTACGATCTTACGCCCGTTGGGGGGCACCTGGCTTCAGCATCTCCAACTGAGCATATCCGCTCCACGTATCTTTCCGAGTCACATCCGAAATTACGCGTGATTGACAAAGAAAACGGGGGCAAAAGCGATGCTCTCAATGCGGGTATATGGTATACCGATACGGAATTATTCTGTGCCGTTGACGCTGACACGCTCATTGATCACGATTCACTAGTAAAAGTCGTGCGACCGTTTTTAGAAGATCCGGATCGGACCGTTGCTGCCGGTGGAACCGTTCGTGTAATAAACAACTGTACTGTCGAAAACGGTGTGGTAAAGAACGTTCAGCTTCCAGCGAATCCGATAGCAGGATTCCAAGTGATGGAGTACCTACGTGCATTCTACTCGGGACGACTCGGATTGAAGCGGATCAGGGGATTACTTCTGATTTCGGGTGCATTCGGGGTATTCCGGACGGATATTGTTCGAGAGGCCGGAGGATACAGCGATGAAACCGTCGTAGAGGATCTTGAGCTAGTCGTCCGTATTCATCGCTATCTGTGCGAAAATAATCGCCCGTACCGCGTGGAGTTCGTCCCACAGCCGATAGCCTGGACAGAAGTCCCGGAGACCTCTGAGCTTCTGGCCAAACAACGGCGTCGGTGGTATCGTGGAATGCTCCAGACGGTGCTTCCCAATGGAGACATGCTATTTAATCGGGAATATGACCGGGTCGGCACACATGCACTCCCGTTATTCATGTTTGGTGAAACTTTCGGTCCCCTCATTGAGGGTATTGGTTACATAATAGTCCCACTGGCATTTATCATAGGCGAACTTAACGTTGAATTTTTCGTTTTATTTTTCATGTTAACATCCGGCGTGGGTATATTTCTCTCGTGGTTCGGGATTTTCAGCGAAGTGTGGAGTTATAATCGTTACGAGAGCCCCCGCCAGATACTTCGACTTCTTTGGTACGGTGTTATTGAGAATTTCGGGTACCGCCAGTGGCGAACGTATATTGCTTGGTCGGGACTAGTGCAGTATCTCAGGGGCGATTACTCGTGGGGAGAAATGGAACGAACGGGATTTGTTGATGATGTCTCCAATAATGTTGATACCGAGTTTATTCGGGGAGAAGATCGAGTCAGAAGTGGATTCATTTGGGGAGAAGATCGAGTCAGAAGTG